>CAMLFK010000010.1 GCA_946479255.1 uncultured Oxalobacteraceae bacterium | reverse complement strand
GTGTCGGTGCTGGCCAGTTCGATCTGCTTGGCTAAGGCGCGGCGCGCGCGCGCCAGCTCGGCCTCGGTCACCGGCGCTTGCCGCAGGTTCTCCAGCACCCGCAGCAGCGCCTCTTCGGTCGCGGCCAGCGGCTGCTCCTTGGGCACCACCGCGCCGAAGATGCGGTAGCCCTGCTCAAGGCTGCTGACCGTCGTGGCCTCAAGGCGCGCGGCCAGCCCGGTCTCCACCAGCGCCTTGTGCAGGCGCCCGCCCGGCGCGTTGACCAGCACATGCGACAGCACCGCCAGCGCGACCGCATCGGCATGGCTTGAGGCGGCCACGTGGTAGCCGGCCCCGACAAACTGGGTGCCGCCGCTGCGCCGCACCGTCACACTGCGCTCGCCGTCCTGGGTCGGTTCCACCGTGTAGGTCGGCTGCAATCGCCGGCTTGGCGCCGGGATGCGGCCGAACAGCGCGTTCACCTGGGCCAGCACGCGTTTCTCATCGAAGCGCCCGGCCACCATCAGCACCGCGTTGTCCGGCTGGTAGTAGCGCTTGTAGAAAGCGCGCAGGCGGCGCGCGTCGACCTGCTCGATGTCCGAGCGCGCGCCGATGGTCGACTTGCCGTAGTTATGCCAGTCATAGGCCACCGCCTGCAAGCGCTCGGTGGTGACCGCGATCGGATCGCTTTCGCCCATCTCGAACTCGTTACGCACCACCGTCATCTCGCCGGCATCAAGCCGCTTGTTCCACAGGTCGTTCTGGGCGATCGGCGCATTGACCATGCGGTCCGCTTCCAGCGCCAGCATGGTGGCCAGGTTGGATTCATTGGCCGGAAAGGTCGAATAGTAGTTGGTGCGGTCGTACCAGGTGGTGCCGTTGAAATCGGCCCCGCTGGCATTCAACACATCGACCGGCGTCGGCGTGCCCGGCTTGATGCCGAAATTGGCGGTCGGCTTGAACAGCAGGTGTTCCAGCAGGTGCGCCATGCCGGTTTCGCCATAATTCTCATGGCGCGAACCGACCAGGTAGACGATATTGGTGGTCACGGTCGGCTTGCTGGCATCCGGGAACAAGAGCACGCGCAAGCCGTTGGCCAGGCGGTATTCGCTGATGCCCTCGACTTGTGCGACTTTGGCGGGCGCGCCGTGGACCAGGGAGGCCGGCAAGGTGAGGGACAACAGCGGGGCGCAGGCCAAAACGACAGGAAGGACTTTCACATTGAGCTTTCCGAATGCAGAACGTATGATGCAAACGAAAAGTATGCCACCAGACCAGGCATCCGTGGAACCTTATTTCCACATGCACACACCGGAGAAAACCATGAAGCCGAGCACCCCACTCCTCGCACTCGCCGTCGTCACGCTCAGCCTGGGCGCCTCCGCTGCCCAGGCGCAAATGATGAAACCCGGCCTGTGGGAGACCACCAGCAAGATGCAGGCAGCCAATGGCGAGATGGCATCCGCCATGGCCATGATGCAAAAACAAATGGCCAATATGTCGCCAGAGCAACGCAAGGCCATGGAAGCGATGATGGCCAAGCAAGGCAGCGGCATCTCCATGCCAACCGTAACCGACGATGGCGCTATCATCACCAAGACCTGCATGACGAAGGAAATGATCGACAAGAGCCAGCTGCTGACCCAGCAGACCCAGCGCGGCAATTGCACGCAAAAGAATACGCCGATGGAGGGCGGTGTCATCAAGACCACCTTTAGCTGCACCAATCCGCCCGCCAAGGGCGAAGCGCGCATCGTGATCAAGAGCGACACCTCGTACAACATGACCATGAATTCGACGGCCACCGTCAATGGCAAGCAAGAAAGCATGGCGTTCGATGCCAGCGGCAAATGGCTGGGCGCCGATTGCGGCAAGGTCAAGCCAAGGACCATGCCGCCGGCGATGCAGCCGAAGTAAGGAACCCATCAGCAAGGACAGCAATCTGTACGGTAGCGAACAAAGTTCTGGCTGATGCAGACGTACACTGTGCGTTTGCTTCTGTCACCGCCGCGCGGCTACGTACCTACCATGATGCTGTCCATTCTCGAAGGCATAGATCCCCATAGCGACCGGATCGATATCCTGGTCATGCTGGTGGAACAACTGCGTCCACGCCGTCCGCCCGATGCCGCCCGCACCAGCGAGCGCGTCAAGACGCTCACACAATTACTCAAGGGCGAGCCGCGCCACGCCTCGGCCCTGCGCAGCTACCTGGCCCGGCTGCTGGAACGCCGCCGCCACGCCAGCCTGTACACCGATATCGGCATTCTCTCCAACGACGGCTTCGTCAC
Source organism: uncultured Oxalobacteraceae bacterium (assembly GCA_946479255.1). The sequence continues at coordinate 44,606 of CAMLFK010000010.1, read as the reverse complement.
CGAGCTCAAGCGCCGCGCCGCCTACCGCGTGCTGCCGCCGGCCCTGGGCGACATCTACCTGGCCGACGCCATCGACCAGGTGCTCTATAAAGATACCGACCACCTGTGGATCAATGCGGTGCCGCTGCACGACTGGCTGGAACTGTACGACGTCGTCAGCGATGCGCCGCCGGCCCCGCATACGGCCGAGGCCGATCCGCGCCGCACCACCATTGCCGGCATGCTGGCCGCTGTACGCATCCTGTCGTGCAGGGTCTGCGCGCTCGGACTCGAGCCGCGCCTGATCCGCAGCCACGCCGCGATCGAAAACTTCGATTCGCCCTTCCTGATGCAAAACATCGAGGCGAATAATTATCTGGATGACTACGCACGTCTTCTGGCCGGCGAAGATGGCCCGCATGAAGACGCGCGCCACCTGCTGGTGATGCTGGACCAGTGCGACACCGTGGTCGCTACAGTGCGCAAGAATTCGTTGACGCAAGGCACCACGATCGCGCTGACCTATCTGCTGGTGGCGCTGACCCAGAGCATCGACCGCCTGCGCAAACTGCTGTTTCTGGTCGACCACAGCGGCGCCCTGCCCAGCGCGCCCACGGTCGACCTCGAAGCCGTGGCCCAGGAAGCCACGTCCGCCACCGCCCCGCCCACCTCGCTGCGGCGCGCCGGCGCCATTGCCCTGGCCCAGGAACTGATCGAAGCGCACAACAACAAGTACACCGTGCGCGACCTGGTGGCCGACAATATCGACCTGCTGGCACGCAACGTCACCGAGAACGCCAGCCGCACCGGCGAGAACTATATTGCCGACACGCGCAAGCAGTTGCGCCGCATGTTTCTCTCATCGGCCGGGGCCGGCTTCATCGTCGGCTTCATGGCGATGTTTAAAACATTGCTGGGCTATCTGCGCGCCGCCCCCTTGGTCGAAGCATTTCTCTTCAGCATGAACTACTCGCTCGGCTTCATGCTGATCCACGTGTTGCACTTCACCATCGCCACCAAGCAACCGGCCATGACGGCCGCGCGCATTGCCGCCGGCCTATCCAGCCCGGACGGCCGCCGCATCGACCTCGACAGTATGGCGGTGCTGGTCAACAAGGTGTTTCGCACCCAGTGCGTGGCCATCCTGGGCAACCTGGCCACCGCCATTCCGGTCGCCTACGGCCTGGCCGTGTCCTGGCACGCGATCAGCGGCAAACACATGGTCACGCCGCAAAAAGCCATGCACATGCTGCACGACATCGATCCCCTCCACGGCCCGGCGCTGTGGTACGCGGCGGTTGCCGGGGTCTGCCTGTTCGTCGCCGGCCTCATCTCCGGCTACTACGACAACAAGGCCGTGTACACCCAGATGGCCCAGCGCGTGCGCCAGCTGCGCGGCCTGGGACGAATCATCGGCCACGAGCGCCTGGCGCGGCTGGCGCTCTATGTCGAAAACAATCTGGGCGGACTGATGGGCAATTTTTACTTCGGCATCCTGCTCGGCTGCATGGGTACGCTCGGCTTCCTGCTCGGCCTGCCGCTGGATATCCGCCACGTCACCTTCTCCTCCGCCAATTTCGCCACTGCACTGGTGGCCCTCGATCACAATATGGACTGGAAACTGGCGCTCACCTCGATTGCCGGCTTCCTGTCGATCGGCGCCGTCAACCTGGTGGTGAGCTTCGGCCTGGCGCTGTGGGTGGCGCTGCGCGCGCGCCGCATCCGGTTCCGGGCCGGAGCCAAGCTGACCCGCGCCATCGGCCGCCACTTCCTTTCCGCCCCCATCGATTTTTTTATCGGCCCCAAAGACCCCGTCCAGGCGACCGAAGCAGCACCGACCAGGAGACCTCCATGAAGACCCTATTGCTGCGCTGCCTTGCCCTGTTGTTGGCAACTACCTTGTCCGCCAGCCTGATGGGGTGTGCCTCGCTGCCCGACATGGACAACCTGGAAGAGCTCAAGCCCAGGAAAACGCTGCCCACGGTAAATACCCAAGCCGGCAGGCTGGCCAAGAAACAGGCAGCCCAGTTGCTGGCCAAGCGCTGGGCCAGGGTAGCGCCCGACATGAAGGCGCTGGCCGTGCTGGAAGAAGCCGCTACCGGCATACCCCTGATCGCCGGCAACAAGGTCAGCCTGCTGTTCGACGGCCCGGCCACGATGAAGGAAATGATGACGGCGGCGGCGGCGGCGAAAAGCTCGATCAACCTGGAGACCTATATCTTCGACCAGGACCCGGTCGGCATCGAGTTTGCCAAGGTGCTGATCCAGAAGCGCAAGCAAGGTATCACGGTCAATGTGCTGTACGACAGTGTCGGCACCATCGGCACGCCGAAAGAGTTCTTTGACCGCATGAAAGAAGCTGGTATCACCCTGCTCGCCTTCAATCCGGTCAACCCGGCAGCGCGGGTCGGCAAATGGGAGCTCAACAACCGCGACCACCGCAAACTGATGGTGGTCGACGGCAAGGTCGCCTTCACGGGCGGCATCAATATCAGCGCCACCTATGCCAACAGTTCCTTCTTCCGCTCCAAACTGAAACCGGACCGGGTCGACAGCAAGGAGGTCGGCTGGCGCGACACCCACGTCAAAATCGAAGGCCCGGCGGTGGCCGCATTGCAATGGAGCTTCATCGATAATTGGGTGAACCAGGATGCCGGAGACCTACCCGAAGGCAATTACTTCCCTAAGCTGGCGCCGCTTGGCGACAAGCTGGTGCGCGTGCTGCCGACCGATCCCGACCGCGAATCGGAGATTTACAAGGCCTTCATCGTCGCCGTGCAGGAAGCCAAAAAAAGCGTGCACATTACCTCGGCCTATTTCGTGCCGGACCGCCAGTTCGTCGACGCCCTGTGCGAATCCGCGCGGCGCGGCGTCGACGTCAAGCTGGTACTGCCCGGCGTGACCGATCACGGGCTGGTGTTTCACGCGGGACGGGCTTTCTATGACGAGCTCCTGTCGGCGGGCGTGAAAATTTACGAGCTCCAGGTGGCGGTGCTGCACGCCAAGACGGCCGTCATCGATGGCACCTGGGCAACCGTGGGCTCGGCCAATATCGACCGCCGCAGCTTCCTGCACAACTACGAACTGAACGTGGTCGTGATCGACCCGGCCTTTGGGCGCGACATGGAAAGCGCATTCAATGAAGACCTGCGCGATTCCAAGGAGGTGACTTTGGAGCAATGGCGCCACCGCGCCTGGTCCAACCGTATCAAGGAATGGGCCGCGCGGCTGGCGGAGTACTGGATCTGAGCGCCGCCGAGGCCTCAGATCCCCGACGCCATCAAACCCTCGCTGTGCGCAGTCCAAATATTCCCCTTGCGCAGGAAAGGATCGGTACGCATCAGCGAATACGATTTACCCACGTCATCCCAGCCATAGCGGTCCACCTCGATGCGTTCCTTTTCCACCCGCACCACATTAAAGGAATTGGTCTCGCCGCGGCCCCGCGTCGACGTGGCCGTGCCGGCCTGCACCACCAGCGCCGCGTACTCGCTGATGCGGTAACGCTCCGAAGTATTGGCCGCATGGCTGGTGTGCATATGTCCCGACAGCAGTAAATCCACCCCGCAACGCGCGAACGCCTGCATCGCCATCGGCGCCCGGTCCACCAGGTCCTCATCGTCGGCGCTTTCCGGCAGGTCGAAGGGGTGATGGGTGACGATGATGCGCACCAGCGCAGGATCGAGCTTGTCGAGCTGAGCGTGAATCTCCTGGATCTGCTCCTCGTTCACCCGCCCATCCTTGAAGGTCAATGAGCGGGCGGTGTTCACCCCCAGCACCGCGATTTCCTCATCCACATAACTGGGCGACAAATCCTCGGTGATATAGCGCTTGTAGCGCTTGAGCGGCTGGATGAATCGGCGAAACACGTTGTACAGCGAAATATCGTGATTGCCCGGCACAATAATCTGCGGACCGGGCAAGGTATCCAGATACTCGCGCGCCGCCTCGAACTGCTCGCTCTTGGCGCGCTGGGTCAGGTCGCCCGACACCACCACCAGGTCGGGCGCGATGGCCTCGATACAGCTGCGCAGCGGCGCCAGCAGACTGTCGTCAACCTTACCGAAGTGCAGGTCGGATAAATGAACGAGGGTACGCATAATGCTCCTTAATATGCTTAATAAGCCGGCGTCATCACCGTCAGCGCGCCCGGACGAATCCGGTAGCGCAGCGGGGTCGCCATGAGCTTGACTTCACCATCGGTCGCCACGCGCATCACGGCGTGCCGACTGACAATTTCCATGTGTTCCGCCAACAAGATATCGACATCGCGCTGCTGCTTGAGCTGCCCCATCAAGGCATGCAGCGCCAGCCGCAGCAAGCCCAGCCGGCCGGGCCGCTGGGCCACGTACAAGCTCAGTTTGCCACCATCGAGCAGCGTCCGTTCGCCGATCGCCAGCCCTTCCATCGTGTACTCGTTATTGCCGATAAAAACAAAGGGCGTGCGGCGCGCGTGCTCCTCATCATTGATGCGCAGGCGCACATCCAAAAAAGGATAACGCCGCAGCGCCGCCACCGTCGCCCAGAACGCCGCCAGCCACTTGCCGCGGCCCAGCCGGCGCTGTTGCTTCTCGCGGTCATGCACGATGTCCGGATACAGACCCAGACTCGAATTATTCAAAAAGATTCGCCCGTTCACCTCACCCACATCAACCCGCCGCGGCACACCTTCGGCCACGTTGCGGATCGCTCCGTCCAGGTCCAGGGGAATACCCAGGTCCTTCGCGAAATGATTCAGCGTACCCAAAGGCAGCACGCCCAGACGTAAGTCCGAACCCTGCAGGGCTGCCCCATGCACCACCGACGCCACCGCGTTGATGGTGCCGTCGCCGCCGCCGGCCACGATCAGGGCGGCCTGGGCCGCCACCGCCTGGCGCGCCGCGTCGATGATTTCCGCGCCGCCCTTGGCCATTGTCACCACGGCATCCAGCCCGACTAGCGCGAACCTGGTGCGCAGATCCTCAGCCAGCTCTTCCGGATGGCCACAACCGGCACTGCAATTGATGATCACGGCGGTTGGCGTCAGGATATGAAACTCCAGTATGCTTGTCTTAAGGACCCGCGCGCGCAGCCCGGTGCCGTTTCAGGGTGGCGGTCGCCGTGATGCAGATCGCCAGCCATGCTATGCCCTCGATCACCGCGGCCAGCACATCGGAGAGGTAATGCGCTCCCAGATACACCCGGCTCAAGGCGACCAGCGCCACCATCGCGAGCGCGCCCAGGGCGATGCCCACGCGCGCGCCCCAGCTATCCACCTGGTACACCAGATAGGCCGCAAGCACGCCGTACAGTACGGTGGCGCCGAGCGCATGGCCGCTGGGGAAGCTATACGTCGTCAAGCTCAGCAATGGCTCATCGAAGCGCGGGCGTTCGCGCTGGAAGCTCAACTTTAGCAAAACATTAAGGATCATGCCGCCCGGGACCGCCGTCACCAGTGTCAGCAGCCAATAGTGCGCGCCGCGGCGGTAGAACCAGATGCCCAGCAAGGCCGCCAGGCCCAGCAGCGGAATGGTCGCGTGCGTGTGCGTGATGACCAGCATGAACCTGGTCCAGCCGCTGCCGGCAAAGGCATGAAAGTACTGCGCCAGCTGCACATCGAGCACCGTGATGCGGGCCTGGCGCACCACGTCATCGGCGATCTGGCCGAACACCCAGGCCGCGGACAGCAGCAACACCAGTCCTATCGTCAGGTGCAAGCCGAACACCTCCTTGGCTGAAAAGCGCGCCGCCACGAAGCCGTGAAAGCGGGGGAAACGTTGCTTCATATGAGGCACCATGTTTTATTGGCGAAAAAACCACACTGCGCGAAACACTGTTTATTTTCACAGTAGCTGTGGATTTATACAGTACTTAATGCTATTCTTGAATCACTCGATCAACGCAAACCTATCTAAGGACTTTGTCATGACCACCTTGAACAGCAATTTCGGTATGGAATACGCCCCAACCCCCTTCATGCTGCGCCTCGGCCGCCGCGAAGTCCTGGTCACGCGTGACTTCCGCAAGCGCTTCTACCCGGTCAATCCGCTGATCGAGTGCGACACCGGCGTCGAACCTGGGCACGTGGAAGTGCTGCTGATGCGCCGCTGGCTGCTGATTCTCTCCAAGGCGCACTAACTCTCACCCGCGCTGGCAGCACTCCTGCAGCCCTCATCCTACTGCAGAGGGTGCTATCACCGCGTGACGGTTCGCCGCCAATAAACGCTTTTCCCGTCGAACTCCTGCCTTATCCCGCAATCCAACTCAAGGTCGCCAGCCAGAGCAGGGGGATGCACATGTCAACGAGCGCCGCCGCCAGGGAAGGCAGTGGGTACGGCCACGAAGAAGCGCACGCCACGCCGCACGGCTGGCGGCGCTGGCTATATGCCACCAACCACAAGGACATCGGCACCCTGTACCTGTGGTTTTCGCTCATCATGTTCATGACAGGTGGCGTGCTCGCCCTGCTGATCCGCGCCGAGCTGTTCCAGCCCGGCCTGCAATTCTTCCAGCCCGAGCTTTACAATCAGTTCGTCACCATGCACGGCCTCATCATGGTGTTCGGCGCCATCATGCCCGCCTTCGTCGGCTTCGCCAACTGGATGGTGCCGCTGCAGATCGGCGCGTCCGACATGGCGTTCGCGCGCATGAACAATTTTTCCTTCTGGCTGCTGCCGCCCGCCGCCCTGCTGCTGCTGGGGGCCTTCGCCACCGGCGGCGGCGCCAGCGCATCCGGCTGGACGCTCTACCCGCCGCTGTCGCTGCAAATGGGCATCGGCATGGACCTGGCCATCTTCGCCATCCACCTGATGGGCGCCTCTTCCATCATGGGCGCCATCAACATCATCACCACCATCCTCAACATGCGCGCCCCCGGCATGACCCTGATGAAAATGCCCATGTTCTGCTGGACCTGGCTGATCACCGCCTACCTGCTCATTGCCGTGATGCCGGTGCTGGCCTGCGCCGTCACCATGCTGCTCACCGACCGCCACTTCGGCACCACCTTCTTCAATGCCGTGGGCGGCGGCGACCCCGTCATGTTCCAGCACATCTTCTGGTTCTTCGGCCACCCCGAGGTCTACATCATGATCCTCCCGGGCTTCGGCATGATCTCCCACATCATCCCGGCGTTTTCGCGCAAGCCGCTGTTCGGCTACGCCTCGATGGTCTACGCCACGGCCGCCATCGCCATCGTGTCCTTCATCGTCTGGGCCCACCACATGTTCGCCACCGGCATGCCGGTCACCGCCCAGCTGTTTTTTATGTACGCCACCATGCTGGTCGCCGTACCCACCGGCGTGAAGGTGTTCAACTGGGTCGCCACCATGTGGCGCGGCTCGCTCACGTTTGAGACCGCCATGCTGTTCGCCGTCGGCTTCCTCTGGGTGTTCACCATCGGCGGCCTGTCCGGCGTGCTGCTGTCGATCGCCCCGATCGACATCGCCGTGCACGACACCTATTACGTCATCGCCCATTTCCACTACGTGCTGGTGGCCGGCTCCCTGTTCTGCCTGTTTGCGGGCTTTTACTACTGGGTACCCAAATGGACCGGCCACATGATCAAGGAAGCGCGTGGCCGCTTCCACTTCTGGAATTCGCTCATCTGGGTCAACGTCACCTTTTTCCCCATGCACTTCCTCGGCCTGGCCGGCATGCCGCGCCGCTATGCCGACTACCCCACCCAGTTCACCGACTTCAACATGTTGACCAGCGTCGGCGCCTTCCTGTTCGGCCTCACCCAGGTGTACTGGCTGTTTGCCGTGGTGCTTCCCGTCGTTCGCGGCGGCGAGCCGGCCAGGCCAAAAGCCTGGGAAGGCGCGGAAGGGCTGGAATGGACCGTCCCCAGTCCGGCACCCTTCCACACGTTCGAAACACCACCGCATGTCAAGTGACGGGAGATACAATATGCTGGTGAATTACAAGGCGAAACATCATGGAGACCGAATGGCTACTCAAGCGTAACTGCTCCATGTCGCCGCGGCGAACGGTATGGGTCTACGGATCGCTGTGCATCGCCGTACTCATCGTCGGTGCGGGATTCGCCCTGCATGGCGCCTGGCCGATGCTCATTTTCGCCGCGCTCGACATCATCGCGCTCACCCTGGCCCTGCTGCACTATGCCCGCCATGCGACCGATTTCGAGCGGGTGGTCCTGGCCGAGGGCTGCCTGCTGGTCCAGCGCATCGACGGCGGCAAGCTGCGCCAGGTCTGCCTGGATTCCTGCTGGACCCGCATCGCCCTGCCCGATCACGACCACGCCCTCATCGTACTCGAGGCCCGTGGCATCAAGGTCCAGATCGGCGCCTTCGTTTCCGAAGACATCCGCGCCCAGGTCGGACAAGAACTGCGCAGCGCGCTCCGATCCCGCTCATTTCTACAGTAAATGCATTAGCGCGCGCGGCATCCAACAAAAAGCGACTAAGGATAAGCGATTAAATTCCTTCGTTTCTGGAAACCAAATCGGTAATCTACACACTCCACCTCACCTAAGAAAAGAGTGTTCCAGATGTCGAATATCCTGTTTTCCAAGCGCATCCTTTCCGCACTGGCTCTGGCAGTCCTGTCCCAGGCCGCCGGCGCAGCCGACGTATCGCTCCTGAACGTCTCGTACGACCCGACGCGCGAGCTGTACCAGGACTTCAACGCCGCGTTCGCCAAACACTGGAAAGCCAAAACTGGCGACAAGCTCACCATCAAACAATCGCACGGCGGCTCCGGCAAGCAAGCCCGTACCGTCATTGACGGCCTTGAAGCCGACGTCGTCACCCTGGCACTCGGCTACGACATCGAAGCCATCGCCGAGCGCGGCCTGCTGCCGGCCACCTGGCAAAAGCGCCTGCAGCACAACAGCTCGCCGTACACCTCGACGATCGTCTTCCTGGTCCGCAAAGGCAATCCGAAAGGCATCAAGGACTGGGCTGACCTGGTCAAGCCGGGTGTGTCCATCATCACCCCGAATCCAAAGACCTCCGGCGGCGCCCGTTGGAACTACCTGGCGGCATGGGGCTACGCCAAGATGCTGCCAAGCGGCAGCGACGCCACCGCCAAGCAATTCGTCACCAAGATCTTCCGCAACGTCCCCGTGCTCGACTCCGGCGCACGCGGCGCCACCACCACCTTCGTTGAGCGCGGCATTGGCGACGTCCTGCTGGCATGGGAAAACGAAGCCCTGCTCGCCATCAAAGAACTCGGCCCAGACAAGGTCGAGATCGTTGCACCATCGGTCAGCATCCTGGCTGAGCCACCGGTAGCCGTCGTCGACAAGATCGCCGACAAGCACGGCACCCGCAAGGTAGCGGAAGCCTATCTGCAATACCTGTACAGCGACGAAGGCCAGGACATCATCGCCAAGAACTACTACCGTCCGACGGTCGACAAGTACGTCATGAAGTACGCCGGGCAATACCCGAAAGTCAAGCTGTTCACTTTGGCTGAAGTCACCGGCACCTGGGCCCAGACCCAGAAAGCCCACTTCGCCGACGGTGGCCAGTTCGACCAGATCTACCAGCCTGGCAAGAAATAAATAGCGAAAGCAGCAGCCAGCACAACGCCCTCGATCGAGGGCGTTTCTCATTCAAGCGCCGAAAAGTCGGCAAAAGAAGCCGCCAGCACGCCATGAAAAGACCACTCACCGCCATCCTCATTCTTGCATTAACTGGCTGCACCAAGCCCCAGCAGCAAGCGCCGGCCGCGTCCGCGTTCCAGCCATCCGCCTCGATCCAGGACCTGATGGTCGCTATCATCGATCCCTCCGCCGACGCCCTGTGGGAATCGGTCAGCAGCGAGACCACCGCCAAGGGCATCGAAGAACGGCAACCGCGCACCGACCAGGAATGGCAAAGCGTGCGCAACTACGCCATCGCCCTGCAGGAGTCCGCCAACCTGTTACGGATCCCTGGCCGGCCGGTAGTCCATGCTGGCAAGGAAACGGAAGATGCCGACGTCGAAGGCGTCTCCACGCCCCAGCAAGTACAGCAAAGCATAGCCACCGCCCGTCCCGGCTTCGATGCCGCCGCGCGCCGGCTGCACGATGCCGCAGCTGAAGCGGTAGCCGCCATCGACAACAAAGATGCCGCCCGCCTGCTCGCGCTTGGCGCCCGCATCGACCAGGCCTGCGAGCACTGCCACAGCGTCTACTGGTACCCCAAGACAAAGGGCCCGAGCGCAGCGGCATGGCCGGCCCCGCTCCAAGCCCAAAAGCCAAGCCCAGCAGCAAACCCCTAAACCCTGGGGTCACTGCCCACATTGATATACGAGCTCAACAGCGAATATAAAAATATCCCGGTCCCGCCCCCAAAATACCGTCTCATATCCCCGCTGGAGCCCACGGCGGGGCCTCCCCGCATTCATCGCCGAGCCGACGACCGCGGTTATCCAAGCATCCGTCCCGATTGCCATATTCACCGGATCGCGAATCCCGGTACTTGATGAGCTCGTATATCAATGTGGGCACTGACACCCGCAAACTGGCCACAAGCCTCATTCGCGCTCTCGCATCCAAGTCACATGAATATCTTCGCATCGTGGCGGATAAACGCCAGCATTCAGGCGGGAAGCATGGCCAATTCGTCGGTGATCAAGCCGATTTCAACTCGCTTTTAATAAGCGCCCGTTTTGACATTAAGAGGTGGCGATTTTTGTGCCGAAATCCGAGCCAAATAGGCAGCGATTAACTTGAACGGATGAGCTCGTATATCAATGTGGGCACTGACCCCGGGGTTGGAGACAACGATTTCAATCGACAAAAAAAGCCCTCGCCGAAGCGAGGGCAAACCCACTCTACTACGCCCCCCCCAGGGGGGCCCCAAGGGGGGGGCTCAAGGGGGGACCCACGACTACAATTAGCGTGGCGTTACCGCCACATTTCCAAAACCGATATTGTTCTCGGTGCATACCTGCTCGTAACGCTCGATCACCTCCTTCCCATTTGCTTCATTGACCGCAACTTCAAAATGCCAACCGTCGATGGCGTTCTCGGCAGTGCGCCGGCGCGCCGGGATCGTCGCCGTCCACTTGCGCGTGTACACGGTCGGATCGTCGAAGGTCGCTTCATACGTGTACTGCTTGCCGTCGTTGCTGAACGTGTAGCGCTCGCTAATGTGGACGTTCTCGCTGGCGAACTCGCCAGTCCGGCCGAACAAAGCCTTGGCGTTGTTGTTGGTCACGTCGACGACCAGCGTGTTGCCTTCCCAGCGCCCGCGCGAGTCGGCGTTCCACAGCTTGATGTTGGCCGGCAGGTGCGGCTTGCCATCCAGATGGATGATGCGTGTGCCGGAACCGAACAGGAACACCACGTAAGCCGGATACTGGCGGATCTCGTAGCCATGCCAGATCAGCGATTTGGGCACCCCGCCCGGCGCGCAGCGCGCCAGCGGTTCGATGTATTCCGGTTTGGTCGGGTTGTGGAAGTTCTTGACGAATTCCTGCTGCTTCTCGCGCGCCCACGGCTGGAACGGCACCTGGCCGTCCGGCGGATCGCTGACCCGGCTCGGCGCGCGCTGCTCGCGCGTGGTAGTCAGCTTGCGCGGATTGGGGTCGTGCGGAATGGTCCCCTGCGGATCGGTCCAGTTGCTGTGATTGGCGACGGTATTGGACCAGTGCCCTTCAATATCCGGCTGACCGCCGGCGATGCGCTTGCCCTTCCACGGGCCCGGCACCACCTTGCTGAACGTCGGTTCGAACGTGATCTTCTGCTTGGCCGGCTGCGATGGCGGGGACACTGGTGCCGTGGTCTGCGCCAGTGCCAGCGCCGGCAGCGTCAGGGCAGCACCCAGCACGCCCAGCCTGGTGAGTTGGTTCTTCATGGTCTTCCTGTCTAAGTGCGCGTGGCTGCTCATTTTTTTGGTGGGTAATGCTGTTCGTAGTCGTGCGTAAAGCGGTAGTCCTCGATGATCTGGGAGTTCTTCTCGCGGTGACGATGCAGGATCACGCCGATGGTCCACGGCGCCGAGAACACTTTGAGGTCTTCGATCCGCGCCTTGTATTCAATGGTGTTCGCGTCCAAAAACTTCCAGCGCTCGACCACGTGCAGCGCGTCGCTGTGGTAGTTGCCGGCGCGGTCCAGCCAGGTCTCGTCATTGAAGTCCTTCACGTCCACCACCAAGGTGTCGCCTTCCCAGCGGCCGCGCGAGTCGCCCAGCCAGAACTCGTTCGGTTCGCCCTTCGGATGCGGCGTTCCATTGGTGTGGATGGTGCGCACCGGCTGGCCGAACTGGTACACCAGGGTAAGGTCGCGCGCGCGCTGGAAAATCTGGAACGGCGCCGGGTAGTACACCGCGCGCGGCGTGCCCAGGGTCCAGCCCTTCAGGCGCGGATCGAGCGTATTGCGGCCTTCGAAGTTCTTGCGCTTCCTTTCCAGCGCTTCCGGCAGATAGGGAATGGTGCCGCCGCCTTCGATCACGCCTGCGCCCGGCGGCGTGTCGCGCCGGCCCGCATGCGGTTCAAGATCGTAGTCGGCGCCGCTCATGCTCTCCCAGATGCCGGAGAAGTCGGGCTTGCCGTTCGCCGTGCGTGGGATCTTGTCGGCCGCTGCCGCCGCCACCGTGGCCAGCGACAGCAGCACCGCGGCCAGCAGGCGCGCGTGCTGACGGCGAAAGTTCAAAAGCGTCAAAGCCATTATGCCCCGCCTCCAGGTGCATCCTGCGCGCCGCCGGTCTGGAAGGTTCGCCCGTCAGCCAGCGTGACGTACACGCTGTAGCCATAAGCCTCGCCGTTCTTGGAGCGGTAGCCTTTGACCGAGACAATATCGCCCGGTTTGATGTCGGCTTTGGACAGGCCTTTGTTGGCCAGCGCGTTCGGTGCGCCGAACTCCACGCCCCAGTTGGTCACCTTGCCGTCAGCACCGGTCACGTCGAAGTACAGCCAGCTGTGCGGATTGACCCACTTGGCCTTGGTGACTTTGCCCTTCAGTTCAATCGGCTGCTTGGCGTCGAATTCGGCGGCGAAGGCATGGTGCGCCTTGGCAGGAGCGCCGGCCAGCAGCGCGGCGCCGGCGGCCACCGTGACGAGCGTAAAAGAGAGCCTGCGCAGCAGGCGTGACGTTGTGTCGGTCATGCGGTTCTCCAGAAAAGCGACATTGAATTAGCTGCGGTTCACAGCGGCACAGCCCTCCTTTCAGCAAGCTCCATGCCATGCCGCTCTCCGCCCGGGCCGACAGGCGCAAGCGCTTGAATCGACGGGCTATTTGGCTTGAACCCACGGTATGCGGCAACCCGCGTGCCCTGATGAGCGTGCAGCAGGAACCCGACAGCGCTGCTGCAAACGGCACAGCCCTGTACCCAGACAGCCAGCGCCGGCGCGGCGTGGCGCCCGTCAAATCAAGCACTTAAAGAAAAAGGCGGGCTTGGCACAGTCCCTGCTATTAAAGCCATCGGGACCACCCATTCAAACCTAGGAGCCATCATGAAACCAACCAAGAACCCAATCACCCGCCACCTTGTAACTGCCATCGCTTTCGCGGCCGCCGTCCTGGCCACGCCAAGCGTACTGGCACAGGAGGCCGCGCCAGCTGCCCCGGCAGCCGAGAAGGCCACGCCGATCTCGCCCAAGCTCAATCGCAAGCAGCTCGACGGCTATCTCACCTATCCCGACCAGGTCCTGATCGTCGACGTTCGCCGTCCTGACGAGATCTCCACCATCGGCGGCTTTCCAACCTACCTGAGCGTGCAGTTGGCCGACATCGAAAAAGGCAGCGTATTCATTCCCCAGGACCGAACCCTGATCACCGTCTCCAACCACGCCGGCCGCGCCCTGCGTGCCGCCGATGCGCTGCTGGCCAAAGGCTTCAAGGTGGCAGGCGCGGTCGGCGCGCAGGACTATGAGGCCGAAGGCGGCAAACTGACCAGGATCGCGGCGCCTGCGCCGAAGGTCGCGGCGAAATAAGGAGCTGTCATGTCGTCCACTGAGATCGCCGTCGCGATCGCGGAATCGCAGATCGGTACCGCCTTGCGCGAATCGTTGATTCTGTTCCCGCTGATCGAAGGCATCCACCTGCTTGGCCTGGCCTTGTCGTTCGGCCTGATCCTGTTCACCGACCTGCGTTTGATCGGCGTGTTCATGCCCTCCGTGCCGATCTCGCAGATCCACGGCCAGCTGCGCCGCCTGATCCTGGCCGGCTTCGGCCTGACCTTCCTGACCGGCTTCCTGCTGTTCTGGGCCGAGGCGGACACCATGATCGAGAACCCGGCCTTCCTGTGGAAGGTGGCTGCCATGGTGGTCGCGCTGATCAATGCAGCGGCCTTCGAGTGGCTGCTGCATCGGCGCGGCAGCACCTGGCTGGACCAGCCGCGCGCACCGCGGGCCGCGGTCACGGCAGGCTGGATCTCGCTGTCGTTCTGGAGCGCGGCGACAGTGGGCGGCCGCCTGATTCCCTATTTCGCCTGAGGAGCATCATGTCTCTGATCGATTTCGCCCACGCCGCCCAGCAAAGCGCTCCCGGCCTGATGCTGCGTGCCGCCAGCCCGACCGCCGTGCTGGGCATCCAGCTCGGCCATGTACTGGGCCTGATCCTGCTGCTCACCTCACTGGTGATCGTCAACCTGCGCCTGCTGGGCGTGGGACTGCGTGCCCAGAGCCTGCCCGACATAGTACGCTCGACCCGTTGGGCCCAACACCTGGGACTGACCCTGACCATCGCCTCGGGCGTGCTGCTGTTCCTGTCCGCCCCGGTGCACTACGCCGGCAATACGGCCTTCGTTCCGAAAATGATCCTGCTGATCGCGGCGCTGACGATCCAGTTCACCTTGTACCGCAACATCACGCGCCGGCAGCACCCGTCGCCGTCGCTCGCACGGATCACCGCCGTGCTGTCCCTCAGCCTGTGGTTCGCAGTCGGCCTGTTCGGCCGCGCCATCGGCTTTGTCTGATCTCAAACACCCAATAAAACAAGCATAAGGCAGACCCACCCCATGAAAACCATCGCTGTGGTGCTCCGCCCGCAATTAAGGCCGGGCGTGCTGGCCCTGCTGGCGCTGTGCGCCAGCGGGGCCCACGCCAGCGGCATCCCGATTCTCAAAGAAGTCACGGTCCGCTCCGGCGCCGGCATGCAGTTCGGCCTGGCCGATTCGGCCACCGAAGGCACCATCAGCGCCGAGCAGATCGCCACGCGCCCGCTGCTGCGCGCGGCAGAACTGGCCGAGACCATTCCCGGCATGATCGTCACCCAGCATTCCGGTGACGGCAAGGCCAACCAGTACTTCCTGCGCGGGTTCAACCTCGACCATGGCAGCGATTTCGCCATCGCCCTGTCGGGCATGCCGGTCAACATCGCCAGCCATGCGCACGGCCAGGGCTATCTGGACCTGAACCCCGTGATTCCTGAGCTGGTCGATACGATCCTCTACCGCAAGGGCGTGTACGCGGCCGACGATGGCGACTTTTCGATCACCGGTTCCGCGCGCATCGACTATCGGCGCGCAATCGACGCGCCCTTTCTCGATCTGACCGGCGGTCCGCACGGCTACCGCCGCGCCCTCGCCGCGGGCAGTACCACCATCAGCGGTCATCACTTGATGGCGGCGCTGGAACTGGCCGTCAACGATGGCCCGTGGGATCAGCCCGAGGACCTCCGCAAGGCCAATGCCCTGCTGCGCTGGTCGAACGGCAGCCCGGTCAATGGTTACGCACTGACCGCGCTGGCTTACCGTTCGCGCTGGAACGCCACCGAGCATGTGCCGGAACGGGCCATCGCCAGCGGCGAGATCGGCCGCTTTGGCGCGCTGTCGCCGCAAGACGGCGGCGTGACCACGCGCCACAGCCTGACCGGCGAGTGGGCGCGCAGCAGCGCGCAAGGCACGGCGCGCGTCAGCGGCTATGTGTCGCGCTATCGCCTGAACCTGTTCTCTGCCCCTTCCGGTTTCATCGAAGGCCTTGACGGCGACCAGCACGAGCAGGCCGACCAGCGCGTCCTGTGGGGCGGCGATGCACGCCGCAGTTGGGTCGCCGGGCGCCATGAGCTGATGGTGGGCGGCCAGCTGCGCCATGACGATATCGCCGTGCTTGGCCTGTATCGCACCGTGGAACGCCGCCGCGTCGACACCATTCGGCAGGACACGGCCGACGAAACCGCCGCCGCGCTGTTCACCAGCGTGCACTCCGACTGGTCGCCGTATCTTCGCACCACACTCGGAGCACGCTACGACCGCATCCGTGCCGACGTGCGCGCCACCGGCGGCGCGCTCAACGTGGTCAACGGCGGCAAGGTGTCCGCAAGCCAGACCAGCCCGAAGCTGAGCATCGCCTGGTCTCCCTTCGGCGAACAGGGCCGCACGGAGGTCTTCGCCAACTGGGGCCACGGTTTTCATAGCAACGACGTGCGCGGCGCCACGTCCACCGTCAACCCGCTTGACGCCAGCGCGGCCGAGCGGCTCGACCTGTTCGCCCGCGCCAGGGGTGCTGAACTCGGATGGCGCACCCAGCCCTTGCCCGGCTGGGTCAGCAGCCTGTCCTTGTGGCGCATGTCGATTGCGTCCGAACTGGTGTTCGTCGGCGACGCCGGCGTGACGGAAGCGCGCGGAGCCTCGCACCGGCGCGGCATCGAGTGGTCCAACTACATTACGCCGTATCCCGGGGTAATCGTCGATGCCGATCTGGCGCTGTCGCGTGCGCGTTTCAATCAAGCCAGCGACGGTGGCATTCACGTACCCAATGCGGTTCCGGTGACGGCGTCCATCGGTGTCGGTGTCGATCCCGGTGGTAGCTGGTTCGGCGGCCTGCGCGCCCGTTACATCGGCGCGTATGCGCTGGAGACGACCAACACCCAGCGCTCGCGCGCCCTGCCGACCGCCAACGTCAAGCTGGGATACCGATTCACCCCGAAGCTGCAGCTGTCCTTCGATGTGACCAACCTGTTCGACCGCGACGGCAACGACATCGAGTACTGGGGCGGCGCCTGCACCCGCGCCGAGCAGCAAAGCGGCGCCTGCGGCGGCGGCATCGATGGCCGGCTGGTGCACCCGCTCGAGCCGCGCACCTTGCGGGTCAGCCTGCGCCAATACTTTTGATTCACTGCGTCTGATCCACTGCTGCACAGCCAGCGGCGCGCCGACAGCGCTGCTGGCTGCTCAACAGCGGCGACTCAGCATCTCAAGAAACTAAACCATATAAATCAATAACCTGCGATGTGGCACGTGCTTTGCAATAGAAGCTGGCAATCGTCACCACAACAAGGAAGCACTGCAATGCATACTTATAGAATCGCCCCCGCCGCCCATCCATTCAAACTGCGCGCCGGCGCTGCCGCCGTTATCGCCGCACTGTCGCTATTGAGTGCCGCGCAAGGCCATGCCCAGGCCGAAAGCGAAGTCGTCACGCTCGACAACGTCACCGTCACCTCGCGCAACCGCGAAGAGATCGCCCAGGATGTGCCGGTGCCGGTCTCGGTGGTCAGCGGCGCCACGCTCGAGCGCGACAACGTGGTCGGCATCTCCGGCCTGACGCAGAAGGTACCGAACCTGGGACTGTTCGGCAGTAACCCGCGCCAGACCAGCATCTCGATCCGCGGCATCGGCAAGAACGCCGCCAACGACACCATGGAGCCGAGCGTCGGCGTGATCGTCGATGGCGTGGCCAGTACCTATGTGGGCCAGAACTGGACCGACTGGGTGGACCTCGACCGCATTGAAGTCATCCGCGGACCGCAAGGCACCCTGCTCGGCAAGAACACCACGCTGGGCGTCATCAACATCACCACCAAGGCGCCGAGCTTCACACCCGGCTATGTGTACGAAGCGCGCGTGGGCAGCTACAACAACCTCGAAGGCAAATTCTCCGCGACCGGTCCGATTCAGGATGGCGTGCTGGCCTACCGCGGCTCCTTCTTCATCAACAAGAAGGATGGCGTCCTGAAAAACACCTGGCAGTCCGGCCCGGAAACCTGGAACGAGACCAACCGCATCGGCGGGCGCCTGCAGTTCCTCTTCACGCCAAGCAAAGACCTGTCGGCCCGCATCATCCTCGACCAGATCCAGTCCCAGGAAAACGGCAACAAGTCGCAGCTGGTCGATAACGGCCCGGCCAACTTCGCCGACGGCCCGGCCCGTACCACCACCTTCGCCAGCCGCCTGGCACGCAGCTACTTCAACAACTCGGACGGCAGCGCCTATCGTCCGGTGTTCGGCAACAAGCAGATCGAAGACGTCAAGGCGCGTCCGCAACGCACCAAGCAAAGCGGCATTTCGGCCGAGATCAACCAGCAGCTGGGCGAGTTCTCGCTCACGTCGATCACGGCCTACCGCGAGCAGCACTTCGACATCAAGAACGGCGGCGTGACGCGCTTCGACATCGCCGACGGCGGCCAGCAGCTGTGGAACAAGCAGCTCTCCGAAGAGCTGCGCCTGAGCTCTCCATTGAAAGGAAAGATCGACTACCAGGTTGGACTCTATGCGCTCAAGGCCGAAGTCTACAGTGACGATCCGACCGCCTTCGGTGCCGACGCCGGCGCCTTCAACGCCAGCAATGCGCAGTACAACGCACTGGCCGCGCCGCAGTACCGCGGTCTGCTGCGCGCCTCGCAAGACGG
Organism: uncultured Oxalobacteraceae bacterium; assembly: GCA_946479255.1. The sequence continues at coordinate 26,128 of CAMLFK010000010.1, read as the reverse complement.
CGTGTACCGTTCTTATGTGCTGGAACCGAAGACCACCAGCCTGGCCGCCTTCGGCCAGCTGAACTGGCACATCAGCGAGCGCGGCACGCTGACGCTTGGCCTGCGCCAGACGCACGAGAAGAAAACTGGCCGCAACCGCCGCGAGCTCGATCGCAACGGCAGCGCGCTGACCAACGAGACCGGTACCGACAACAGCCGCGCCGGCGCGTATGGCCTGAACCTGGCCAATGCGGCCGACCTGGCCGCGTGGAACGCCGCCAAGGCGCTGTACATCAACGCCATCGGCGGCGCCGGCGGCGTGTACGACTGGAAGGAAGGCGCTTCGATCAGCGACAACTCGCTGTCCTGGCTGCTCAGCCCGAGCTATAAACTTAATGACGAGGTGCTGCTGTACGCCTCGGCTTCGCAAGGCGAAAAGTCGGGCGCGGTGGAATTCGTCACCGCCAACGGCCCGCAGCTGGGCACGCCGCTGAACGTAGCGCCGGAAAAAGCGCGCGACTATGAACTGGGCGTCAAGAGCCTGCTGCTGAACCGTTCGCTGCTGCTCAACGTGAACCTGTACCAGACCAAGGTCACCGACTACCAGGCCAACCTGACGGTGGAAGACCTGTCCAGCCCGAGCGGCCTGCGCACCTATCTCGGTAACATCCCCGGCGTGCGTGCGCGCGGACTGGAACTCGAAGCGAACTACGCCGCCACCCGCAATCTCAAGCTGAACTTCAACGCCTCGTTCAACCGCGCCATCTACCTGGACTTCCCGACCACCCAGCCGGACAGCTCCACCGCCCTGGCCGTCAACTTCGCCGGCCGCCAGCTGCACGGGGCGCCGAAAGTCATCGTCAACGCCGGCGTCGATTACACGCTCCCGCTGGGCAGCTATCTGGGACGGGTGTTCGTCAACGAGTCCTACCGTTCGGGCTCCTACCTGTCCGCGACCCAGTCGCCGCTGACCTGGCAAAAGGCCTATTCGCTGGTCGATGGCGGCTTGTCGTTGCTGACGGCGAACGGTAAATACGAGTTCTCCGTGGTCGGCAAAAACCTGCTCGACAAGGACTACGCGACCGGCGCGAACACGTACAGCGGCAGTAACGCAGTCACCCGCCAACCGGGGTATGATCGGACCGTCGCACTGGTGTTCCGAGCCAAGCTGTAATTACACTCACTTGATCTTTTGAACCACTGGAGAAGCCATGACCCGCTTGACCGCAGACGATTTTCACCCAGAAGTCCTGAAGCTGTTTGACCAGTACGTCCACGGTCATATCGACCGTCGCGGTTTCCTCTCGTCAGCCGGCCGCTATGCGGTCGGCGGTGCCACCGGCGCGAGTCTGCTGGCGGCGCTCTCGCCGAGCTTCGCCGCCACCGTGGTGCAGCCGGCCGATCCGCGCATCAAAGCCAGCTACGTGGAGTACCCGTCGCCAAACGGCTACGGAACCCTGCGCGGCTACCTGGTGACGCCAGCGAAGGCAAGCGGCAAGCGGCCGACAGTGCTGGTGGTGCATGAGAACCGGGGCCTGAATCCGCACATCGAAGACATCGCGCGCCGCCTTGCGGTCGACGGCTTTATCGCCTTCGCACCGGATGCGCTGTATCCGCTGGGCGGCTACCCCGGCGACGAGGACAAGGCACGCGAACTGTTCGGCAAGCTCGATCAGACCAAGAGCCGCGCGGACTTCGTCGCCGCCGCCGGCGTCCTCAAGAAGCACAAGGATGGCAACGGCAGCGTCGGCGTGGTGGGCTTCTGCTACGGCGGCGGCGTCGCCAATTACCTGGCCACCCAGCTGCCGACCTTGGACGCGGCGGTCGCCTTCTATGGCGCCCAGCCGCCGGCCGCCGAAGTAAAGAAGATCAAGGCGCCCTTGCTGATTCACGACGCCGAGAAGGACACCCGCATCCTCGCGGGCTGGCCTGCGTACGAGGCGGCTTTGCGCGACGCCAAGGTGGATTACCAGCATTTCATCTACCCGGCGGTGGAGCATGGTTTCAACAACGACACCACGCCGCGCTATGACGAGGCGGCCGCCAAGCTGGCCTGGCAGCGCACGATCGACTTCTTCCGCCAGCACCTGAAAGCCAAGGGGTGATCCGGGGGCCTTGCTAGAAAGTTCATAAGCAAGCGCAAAATCATTCGTTCTCAAAGGCGTCCCGTGTGCGTAGGCTGACAAGCCACACACGAGGACGCATCATGACCAAACTACTCACCCTCCCCGACAGCGCCAACATGGCGCTGTCCATCCGTGCCAAGGCACTGCTGTTCCACGATCCCCTCTCGGCCAAGCTGCTCGAACAGGTCGAGCGCATCGCGCGCAGCGAAGCCACGGCACTCATCATCGGCGAGACCGGCACCGGCAAGGAGCTGATCGCGCGCCACATCCACAACACCAGCGGGCGGCGTGGCGCCTTTGTCGCCGTCAACTGCGGCGCCTTCAGCGAAACCCTGATCGACTCGGAACTGTTCGGCCACGAAGTGGGCGCCTTCACCGGCGCCACCCATGCGCGCGCCGGCTGGTTCGAAGCGGCCAATGGCGGCACCTTGTTCCTCGACGAGATCGGCGACCTGTCGATGGCGCTGCAGGTCAAGCTGCTGCGCGTGCTGCAGGAACGCCAGGTGGTGCGGCTCGGGTCGCGTAAGCCCATCCCGCTCGACGTGCGCCTGGTGGCGGCGACCAACGTCGACCTGCATAAGGCGGTGGCGGCCGGACGCTTCCGCGCCGACCTGTACTACCGCCTCAGCGTGGCGCCGCTGAACCTGCCGCCGCTGTACCAGCGCCCGGGCGACATCCTGCCGCTGGCACGCCACTTCATTGCGACCTATGGGGAGAAGATGCAGCTCGGTTCCATCGCGCTGGCAGCCGATGCCTGCGCCGCCCTGCTGGCCTACGAATGGCCGGGCAATATTCGCGAACTGGAGAACGTGATGCACTACGCGCTGATCGTCTGCACCGAGGGGCAGATCCGCGCCGGCGACCTGAAGCTGGCCGGCGCGCTGCGGCGCCAGGCGCCTGCGCCCAACGAAACACGCGGCGGCGGCGGCCTGGAAGGCCTGCTGGAAGCGATGATCGACACGGGCCATCCCAAGCTGTACGAGCACGTCGAACAGACCCTGGTGCGCGTGGCCTACGCTTACTGCATGCAGAACCAGGTCCACACCGCGCGCGCGCTCGGCATCAGCCGCAACATCCTGCGCACCCAGCTTAAACGCTTCGGCATGATCGGTGCCGACACCGAAGTGGCTGCCGGCTGAAAAAGCATGATTGCTCTTAGTTGGCACTGGCAGTGAGCACCGACAGCTTGGTCACGCCGCTGCGCGAAATCGCCGCCATCGCTTTCGCCACCGATTTGTACGGCACCGCCTCATCGGCCTGCAGGCTCAGTGCCAGCTCGGGCGATGCGGCCACCAGCTGCTTGAGTTCAGGCTCGAGCGCATCGAGCCCCACCACCCGCTTGTCGATGAACACCTGGCCGGCCGCGTCGACGCTGACCGTGACCGGCTTGGGCGTGTCGGCCGGCGCAGTGGTGGCGGTCTTGGGCAGGTTAATCTTGACGACGTTATTGAGCAGCGGCGCCGTCAGCAGGAACACCACCATCAGCACCAGCATCACGTCGACCAGCGGCGTGATGTTGATCTCGCTGAGCACGTCCGCGCTGCCGCTTGAGCTAGTCGAGAAGGCCATTATGCGAATGCTCCATTGACAGGCAGCGACGCGCTGGCGCTTTCCGATCTAGGGACGACCCGGTTGATCCGGAAGCCGCTCTTCTGCGCCAGGTTGACCAGGTCGCCGGCGTAGTTATCCAGCTCCAGCGCGGACACCTTCAGGCGGCGCACATAGAAGTTGAAAGCCAGGACCGCCGGCACCGCCACCGCGATACCCACACCGGTGGCCACCAGTGCTTCACCGATCGGGCCGGCCACCACGTCGATACTGGCCGAGCCGCTTTTGCCAATGGCCGACAGCGCGTGGATGATGCCGAACACAGTGCCGAACAGGCCGACGAAGGGCGCGGTACTGCCGATCGATGCCAGCACAGCCAGGCCGCTTTCGAGCGAGGCGTGCTCCTTCTGGATCTGCTGACGCAGATGGCGCTCGAGCAGCTCTTTGCGGTCCCAGCTGTGCTCCAGGTCATGGCCGGCCTGCGTATCGGTCACATACAGCGCATCGAAGCCCACGCTGGCCACGCGCGACTTGGGACCGGCATCGCGCGGCAGCGCGGCTGCGGTGTCGAGCGAAGTCGCACTCCAGAACTGGCGCGCGTACGCCTTGTCCTGGCGCGACACCCGCCAGTGCTGCGCGCCCTTGGCGATGATCAGCACCCAGGTCAGGATGGAAAACAGCACAAGCGCATACAGCGACCCCTGCACGATCAGATTTAAGTATTGCTCGTTCATATTTTTTGCCTTTCAGTATGGTGGGGGGAAATTAAATTTTGAAATTGAGGGGAACTTGTACCCAGCCGTCAATCGGGTTCTGGCCCCGTTTTGCCGGTTCGAACACCCACTGCAAGACCGCCTTGACGGCGGAGTCATCGAGAATGGCGTGGCCGCTGGATTTGGCGACGGCGACCTGGTCGGGCTGGCCCGTGGCCAGCACGTGCACCTTGAGCAGTACCTGCCCTTCCAGGCCGCGTTTCTGTGCGGCCAGTGGGTATTCCGGCGCCGGATTCTTCAGGTAGCCCGCGTAGCCGCGCGGCTCGGTCACTTTCTCGACCACGGGCGCGGGCGGTGGCGGGGCCGGCGAAGGAATCGAGGGCGCGCTGGCCACCTGGACGGCGTCGGCACTGGCGCTCGATGCGCTCGGTTCGCTGACTACCGGCAAGTTATGGCTAGGCGCGGCAGGTGTCGCGGCGACAAGCGGCGTGACCGGCTTCGGCGGTGGCGGCGGCACTTCCTCGCGGATAGGAACGATGTCGATCGTCACCGGCTTGGCTTGCGGCGGCAAGCTGCGGCTTGCGCTGCCGCGGCTGAACACGCCGACAGCCGCGATGTGCAAGGCGGCAATTGCGGCTACGACGGGCAGCATGCGCCAGCGGGTCGATGCCTGGCCGAAACTGTGGCTGGCCGCGATGGCGGCGCTGGGCGCGCGCCGGCTGGGTGAGAGCGGGGCACGATAATCGAGAGTCAGTGTAGACATGGCAATCCTCCTTATGCCTGTCTCTCAGCAGGAAGCGTGCCACGCCCTGTTCCCTAGCTGTTCCCTCGGAAAGCGCTCACCCGGCTGCGAAATCCTGCTGCTCAAAACGCAGCACTGCTGGCCGGCTGCTGCACACCGCGCAGCCCGCCACCAGCTACTGTCGAGCTCGTGATGGGGTCTGACCCCCTTACTTGGATGGGGCGTTGTAGTCGTCGAAGCTGTGTCACCGAACTGACGCGCCGGCCGCTGGTCAATACCTCAGGCACACAAGGTAGGGAGAACCGAATGGGCGTGAAACTGAAGAAACTATCCGACCAGGTGGTCGTCATCACCGGGGCGACCAGCGGCATCGGCCTGACCACGGCGCGCATGGCGGCCGCGCAAGGGGCGCAGCTGGTGCTGGCGGCGCGCGGCGAGGCGGCCTTGCGCGAATTGAGCGATGAGCTGCGCAGCAGCGGCACCGAGGCGGTGGCGGTCGTGGCGGACGTGGGCCTGCCGGACGATGTGGCACGCATCAGCGCGACAGCGCTCGAAACCTTCGGGCGTGTCGATACCTGGGTCAACAATGCCGGCATCTCGATCTTCGGCCGCAACGAGGACGTGTCGCTGGAAGACTTCCACCGCTTGTTCGATACCAACTTTTGGGGCGTGGTGCACGGTTCGCTGGAGGCGGTCAAGCTGCTCAAGGCGCGCGGCGGTGCCTTGATCAACCTGGGCAGCGAAGTGTCGGACCGGGCCGTACCGCTGCAGGGCATGTACAGTGCCTCCAAGCACGCCGTCAAGGGTTTCACCGATTCGCTGCGGATGGAGCTCGAGCACGAGGACGCGCCGGTCTCGGTCACGCTGATCAAGCCGGCGGCGATCGACACCATGTTCGCGGTGCACGCCAAGAATTACATGGAGGAGGAGCCGAGCCTGCCGCCACCGATCTATGCGCCGGAACTGGTGGCCAAGGCAATCCTGTATGCCGCCGAGCATCCCAAACGGGACGTGTACGTGGGCGGCGCGGCGAAGATGGTGGCTACCGGCGGCTACGCTTCGCCCAAGCTGCTCGATGCCTACATGAAGCGCACTATGTTCAAGCAGCAAAAGAGCGGCGTGCCTACCGAGCCGAACCGCGGTGATGCCTTGCATGCGCCGGACCCCAGCCAGGAGCTGCGCCAGCGCCAGGGCATGCTCGAAAAAGTCCACGAGAACTGCCCGTACACGGAGGTGACCATGCGCGGCCGTCCGTGGATGGCCGCGCTGGTCGGCGGCGGTGCCTTATTTGCCGCGTGGCGCCTGGCCCGCACCCCGGGCGCGGGCACCGGGCGGATTGGTCGATAGGAAGTCGATGTCGTCGTCGTCCAGCGGCACCGAGGGGATAGCCTCGATGTGATCGACATCGATGTCGGCCCCGTCGCGGGCCACCGCGTCGCGCCCGGCCGCGGCGCGCTCGCCGGTGCCGCCGCTATCGCTGTCGCTGCTGAGGTCGGCATCGCCGACGTCCGGGCCGGCTGTGCGGCCCGCGCTGCCGGCTTCGAGGTCGGAGCTGGTGCCGCTGCCGAGGTCGAGCCCTTCGTCCTGGGCCAGGCCGGATGCGCCGGCCACGTCGCTGCCGCTGTCGGACGTGTCGCTGGGGCCCAGTGCGCCGGTGCCGTGGCCGGTACCAAGTTTGCGGTCTGGAGCTTGGGGGAAATTATCCGGGTCAAGTGTGCTGCTGCCTGTCATGCTGCCTCCAGGATGTTGGAATGAGTTGGGGGTGATTGTTCCGAGGCTAGCTCGTTTCGGCGCCGGGTGGCGCACGGACGGCGGCCTCAGAACGCGTGGCGCATGCCGATGTTGAGTGCGGACGAGCCCTTGAGCGGGTCGCGCGGAAAGCCGCTGATCGCCGGACGGAACTGGGTGTGCGACAAGGCGGCATAAAAGTCGGTGCGGCGCGACATCGTGTACGTGGCGCCAAAGGCGAACTGGTCGGCATCGTTGTCGGCCTTGTCGCGGTCGTTCTTGCGGACGAAGGATGCCAGGAAGGTGGTGCGGTTGCCGATCGGCACCGCTATGCCTACCAGCACGTCGCGGCTGTCGGTTGATGGCGTGGAAGCCAGTGCCGCGCCGTAAGGATTGTCTGGATTCCACAGCGGCGAGCTGCCCCAGCCGCGATTGGCGCTGTAGGCCGTGTACACCTTGGCGAAGCCGACATCCAGGTTAAGCGCGATCGTGGAGTTCTTGGCGTCGATGCGATTGCCGAGCGGCATGGCCGGGGCGACTTTGGCGACGTTTTTGTTCTGGTGTGCAATGCGAAGGCCGAGCGGTCCACGCTCCACGCCGACCGAGATACCCCACGCTCGATGATTGCGGGCATCTGTGACCGCCTCACTGTAGAGACTGCTGCGCCCGCTGCCTACATTGTCCAGCCCCATGCGTTTGCCGGGGTATCCGAATACCTGGGTCGCGCTGTCGCTGGTACCGGGCTCCAGCAGGCCGCTGATATCGATCTGCGGCATTCCGCGCAAACGCTTGGCCGATACCTCAGGGATGCCCTGGTACACCAGCGTGGACGTCTGCGCGCAGGCGTTCGCAGCGCAGGCGCCGAGAGCGATGACGGACAAACGGAAGGAAATCATGATCGGCTCCACACAAAGATTACTTGCTTGCCACCTTTATCCGCTCATTTATCGGCCAGTTCTGTCCGTTACCCCACATAAGGTGGATTTAAGAACTGTCCAAAATGAATCATGCCGCCAGACCGGACGCGGCCGCACGTTCCCAGTATGGCTCTTTTCCGAAGGTCTCGCGCAAATGCGTGATGAATAATTGTGCCTTCACAGGGTGCGATCTTCCAGGCAATCGTAACGCGTGAATCGCCGGCTGTACAAGCCGTGGCGGGTGGGTTTCCGGGCCGAACAAGGGGACCAGTTTGCCGCTCGTAATGGCATCGGCCACCAGCCAGCTGCCCAGGTGCACCAGGCCAACTCCGCCGATGCCCGCCTCGAGCATGATGTCGACATCGTCGGTGCGCAATGCGCCGCGCACGGGCAGCGGCTGGTTGCGGTTGATGCCGCCAAAGGTCCACCATCCCGGCGGCCAGGCGCCTGAGCCCAGCACCAGGCAATTATGCTTGAGCAAATCCAGCGGCGTGGCGGGCCGCCCATGTTTGGCGAGATAGTCCGGGCTGGCGCAGACATAGCGCGTCTGGCGCGCCAGGAAGGTCGCCTTGAGGTCACTGTCGGGCAGGAGGCTGATGCGTATCGCCACGTCCACCCGGCGCGCGGTCAGGTCGACAAGGTCGTCGCTGGCATGCAGGTCCAGCTCGATTTGCGGATAGCGCTTGAGAAATTCCACGACCGCCGGCGCGACGTGGCGCCGTCCGAAGCCGGCCGAGGTGGTCACGGTCAGCAAGCCGCGCGGTTCGGTGTCGAGCATGGCGACACTGCTGCGCGCCTCGTCCAGCTCGAACAGGATGTTGCGCGCCCGGCCGACCAGCTGCTCGCCGGCATCGGTCAGCAGCACCAGCCGTGAGCTGCGGTGAAACAGGCGGGTGCCGAGGTCGGCTTCCAGCCAGTCGATCTTGCGCGACACCGAGGACACCGCCAGCTGCAGGGCGCGCGCGGCGCTGGACAGGTTGCCGGTGTCGACCACTGCAATAAAACAGCGTAAAGCTTCGATCATGCATGCTCCATGAAGTTTGCGTATTACGCAAAGAAGCTTTGCAGCTTGCCATATTGTTTAGATTGGATCAAGACAACATACTGCGTATCTCCTTCGTCGTTACAGAAAGCACACCATGACCACTCGTTTGAAACTGGGCCGTACCTTGCTCGCCACCGCCATCGCCGGGATCGCCTTCAGCAGCGCGGCCTATGCCGCAGCGCCGATGGCCAAGACGCCGGCGCCAGGCTTCTTCCGCATGATGCTGGGTGATTTTGAAGTCACCGCCCTGAGCGACGGGACGGTCGACCTGCCCGTCGATCAGCTGCTGCACGAAAAGCCGGCCAAGATCGAAAAGGCGCTGAGCGCGAATTTCCTGAAAGCCCCGCTGGAAACCTCAGTAAACACTTACCTGATCAACACCGGCACCAAGCTGGTGATGATCGATGCCGGCGCCGGCGCCCTGTTCGGCCCTACCCTGGGCAAGCTGATCGACAACCTCAAGGCGGCCGGCTACCAGCCGGAGCAAGTCGACGAGATCTACATCACCCACATGCACGGCGACCACCTGGGCGGCTTGACCCCGGCCGGTGCGGCGGCGTTTCCGAATGCGCTGGTGCGGGCTGACAAGGATGATGCCGACCTCTGGCTGAGCAAGGAGAAAATGGACGCGGCGCCGGAAGAGCTGAAGGGCGTTTTCCAGGGTGCGATGATGGTGCTTGAGCCATACATCAAGGCAGACCGCTTCAAGACCTTCGACGGCGAGACGGAACTGGTGCCAGGCGTGAAGACCTATGCCACCCACGGCCATACGCCGGGCCACACAAGTTATGTGGTCGAGAGCAAAGGACAGAAGCTGGTGGTGATCGGCGACCTGATCCACGTTGGGTCGGTGCAGCTTCCGGATCCGCACGTCACGATCCAGTTCGACAGCGACAGCAAGAAAGCCCTCGCTCAGCGCCTGAGTGTATTCAGTGCGGCCGCCAAGGAAGGCGCCATCGTCGGCGCCTCGCACATTCAGTTCCCTGGCCTGGGACATCTGAAGTCGAACGGCAAAGGTTACCAGTGGGTGCCGGTGAACTACACCCAGATGCGTTAATGTCATTCTGCCCTCCCTCTCATCGGGAGGGCATCGCCCTTAGGGCGAGAAAATTCCCCAGACAAAAGACACCAGCGCCACCACCACGAATGCCAGGATGGCGATCAGCACGTAGCGTGTGGTCGTCGCCAGCGCCGTCACGGCGCGGTTGGCTTCGTCCCTCAGCTTGCCGTCCTTGCGCCCCCCGCGCGTGAGCAGCGATACGACGATATACAGTGCCGCCGCGAAAATAATAAGTTTCAGAATCATCGGCAGAGCATACCACTGCGCGCGCGCGCTCGTCAGCATCCGTTGACGCTCCAATGCAATTACGGCATGATCGGATGGGTGCGCTAACAAGCGTGTTATTAAGAATGTTAGAAGCAAGCAAAAATACCTAAAACAATGGAGGCCACAGTGCGAAATAGTTACCTCATCCTAAGCTTGTGTGCAGCCCTCGCTGCCTGCGGTGGCGATGGCGCCGGTTCGTCCGCTACGCCCGAAGTCCTTTCCTCCGCGGCCACCGCCAAGAAGCCGGTTGCGCCTGCCGCATACGACGCAGGCGTCGCCAGCCTCAAGGCGCTGGCCCCCTTCCCGGTCGGCGTGGCAGTCTCATACGGCGGCGAAAGCTACAGCCTCAGTGGCAGCACGGCGCAGCAGGCCGTCGTCAAGAAGCACTTCAGCCAGCTCACCGCCGGCAACATCATGAAGATGAGTTACCTGCATCCGACCCAGGACAGCTTTACCTTCGCGCAAGCGGACGAGCTGCTCAAGTTCGCCACCGACAACGGCATGAGCATGCACGCCCACGCGCTGATCTGGCACTCCGATTACCAGGTGCCGGCATTCATGAAGAGCTTCACCGGCGACAAGGCGGCCTGGCTGGCCATGCTCAAGACCCACGTGCAGACCATCGCCGGGCATTTCTCCGGCAAGGTGGCCAGCTGGGATGTGGTCAATGAAGCGATTAACGACGGCGGCGGCTACCGCAATTCGCTGTTCTATCAAAAGACCGGCACCGACTACATCGAACAGGCGTACATCAATGCGCGCGCCGCCGATCCCACCGCTGAGCTGTACTACAACGACTACAACATCGAATCCGACGCGGCCAAATTAAACACCATGACCCAGATGCTCGATGGCTTCAAGGCGCGCGCCGTGCCGATTACCGGTGTCGGTTTCCAGATGCACGTGTTCATGGATTACCCATCGATTGCCACGATTTCGGCGGCATTCAAACAAGCGGTCGACCGCAACCTGAAGGTGAAAATCACCGAGCTCGATATTCCGATCAATAATCCATACAGCAGCGCCTACAAGAGCGGCGATATCAAGAGGACCTATACGCTGGAACTCGGGCTGGCACAGAAAAAACGCTATTGCGACATCGTCAAAGCGTATCTGGACACGGTGCCGGCGAACCTGCGCGGCGGCGTGTCCATTTGGGGCGTGAATGACCCCAGCTCCTGGCTGATGCAGGCGCTTTTCAATAACGCCCATGCCGACTGGCCGCTGATGTTCGACGCCGACTATCGCGATAAACCGGCGTTGCGCGGAGTCGCCGATGCCTTATCTGGCAAGGCTTGCACGAACACCTGAGCTTCAGTTTGATTGCATGTCCAGGCTGCCTGGTGCCGGCATCCACGACAGGCGCAGGCCGTACCAGCCCGACTCGATCCAGGGCCGCGCCAGGATCAGCAAGACGGCCAGCACCATCATCACCAGGGTGAACGATGCGAAAAAAATTTTGAACAGGATGTCGATTTGAGGTCCAATCATACGTCGTACCAGTGAGCAGGGCATTTTGCCCGCCATGATACGCCCCCCTAAACCACCATAAGGAACGCCATGAACAAGCAAATTTTCGTCAATCTGCCGGTCAAAGATCTGAACAAATCGAAAGAATTCTTCTCGGCACTGGGATACCGCTTCAATCCGCAGTTTTCCAACGACGACGGTGCCTGCATGATCATTTCGGAGGACAGCATCTATGCCATGCTGCTGACCGAAAACTTCTTCAAGACCTTTACCAGCAAGCAGATCGCCAAGACCCAGGAAGTGACGGAAGTGTTGAACTGCCTGTCGTGCGAAAGCCGCGAGGAAGTCGACCAGATGGTGGCCAAGGCGATTGCCGCCGGCGGCACCGCGCCGCGTGCCCCGCAGGACCATGGCTTCATGTACGCCCACGGTTTCGAAGACCTGGACGGCCATACCTGGGAACTGGTGTATATGAGCGCCATGCCGGACACTGAAGCGGCCCAATAAGGGCCGCCAAGCGCGGGCTTGCTACAGCGCGATACGCTTCTGCTCGCGCGCCGAGCGGTAGATCGCTTCGATGATGCGTATATCGCGCAAGCCCTCTTCACCGGCCACGATGGGCTCGCGATTGTTGAGGATGCACTGCGACAAGTGGTCCAGCTGGCCGGCGAACTGGGTCGCGGCTGGGCCCGGCGGCGGCGTGATCTCGACGCCGCGCCCTTCCCCGACCCACAGCTTGTGGCCGGTATAGCCGGTGGCCGGCTCCATCTCAATGCGCCCTTTTTCGCCCATCAGCAAAAACTGGTTGCGATTCGCGCTGTAGGCCGACATGCAGGAACCAATCACACCGGAGGGAAACTCCAGCTGGAAATCGATCATGTCCTCAACCTCGCGGAAACGCGGATCCTTGCGGTCGCTCGTTTCCTTCGCGTACACGGCAAGCGGCTCTTCGCCGGTCATGTAGCGCGCGGCCTGCAGCGAATAAATACCGATGTCCATCAGCGATCCGCCGCCGGACATGGCTTTCTTGACCCGCCAGGCCGATGCATCGCGGTGCACATAGCCATGCTCCGAACGGAAATACCGCAAGCTGCCGATTTCACCCGAGCGCGCACGCCGCATTGCTTCAATATTGTGTGGCTCAAAATGGCTGCGATAGCCGATCATCAGCTTCTTGCCGGCCTTCTTGCAGGCGGCAATCATCGACACGCACTCGGCTGCGGAGATCGCCATCGGCTTTTCGCACATCACGTGCTTGCCGGCCGCAGCTCCGCGGATCGTGTACTCCGCGTGCATGGACACCGGCAGGCAGACGTAGACGATGTCGATGTCCGGGTTGTCGCGGATGCTGTCGTAGTTCTGATAGTTGTAGGTATTCTTTTCCGGCAAACCATACTCGGCAGCAAGCCGCTTGGCCTTGGCCGGATCGCCGCTGACCAGTGCGACCAGTTTGCTGTGCTGGCAGTTCTTAAACTGCGGCATGATGATATTGACGCCGTAATAGCCCAGACCGACGATGGCATAGCCCAGTTTGTGCTGGGGCGCCGCCCATGCGGATGAAGCCAGGGCACTTGCCGCGAGGGCGCCGCCGGCGGCAAGCACAAGACCACGCCGATTCAGATCAATCATTTCCAGCTCCGCTCTCTTGGTGTAAGGGTATGTTGAGTAGTCCGGCCATCCTATATGGATGCGCTACCAGAATATAGTCGAAATTCGGCAGTTGTGACATTCGGCTTCGGTCAAGCGCGGCAGGCCGGTAAGCCAGCGGGCCCGCTCCCGTTTGGCGGGAATGCTGTAAGATGGGTTGTATGAAGAACCTGCTTTTCGCATTCCTGCTCGCTATCTTTTCCTTCCAAGGCGCTTTTGCGGCCGTTGGCGAGGATCTGGTGGTGGCCGTGTCTGCGGAACATTCCCAGGTTTCGCTGACCATCGGCTCGCCGGACGACGGCGTCGACCATGGCCTGGAAGTGGCTTGCGATGTCGAAGAACTGTCGGACTACCTGCCTGCCGATCTATCCATTCCGCAAACGATTTACCCCGTTCCGACCCGTCACCTCCCCTGCGTGGCTTTCCTGTCGATCAAACTGCCCACGATTGAACCGCCTCCGCGCGGCTGAATTTTCTCCTCTGTCCCTGTGTGACGGGAATCGATTCCCGTCCTGATTGCGCACGTGCATTTAACCCATGCGGAAAGCGCTTCGCCGCACGGTTTTCCCTACATCGTCAGGAACCGGGAGAAACCCTATTCAATCCCATAACTATCTTCATCCGTATCGATTCCATCATGGAGGCTACGATGTACGACAGCATCCCAACCTTTCCACCACAACAATTGCTGCTCGCCACGGACATGTCCGTGCACGGCGATCGCCCGCTCGACCGCGCCAAGCAACTGGCGCTGGAATGGCAAGCCCATCTCACCGTGCTGATGGTGCGCGAGCTGCCCGGCACGCCGGAAGAAGTCTCGTCCTGGTTCGATGGCAGCAAGGTCGTCCACCCTTTTGAACGGCAGGCACGCTTTGATCTGGCCGAGGAATTTTCCGGCACGGGCGTCATACCGGCCTTGCGGGTCAAGCGCGGCGACGTCAGCGACGGCATTCTCGACGCCGCCGCCAGTCCGGTCCACGGGCTCGTCATCATCGGTGCGTCGCGTAGCGAGACGGTAGGCCAGCTGCTGCTCGGCTCCACCGCCACCCGGCTGGCGCAGGAACTGGCGCAGCCCCTGCTGGTGGTGCGCCAGCGCAGCCGCGGCCCGTACGTCCGCATCCTGGTGGCCAGCGACTTCGGGAAGGCATCGCAGCGCGCGCTGGAAATGGCGGCGGGCCTGTTCCCCGGCCGTCAAATCAGCCTGTTTCACTGCATCGACGACTACCCGGGCGCGCCTGCCGACGCGGTGGCGGCCGCTGTGGCCGGCTGCGAACGCTTCCTCGATGGCTGCGCCTTACCCGCCGGCACGCGCGAGCGCATCGACGTGAAAATCGGCCAGGGCCCGCTGACCGGCGCCATGACCAGCCACGTGCGCGACCACGCCACCGAGCTGGTGGTGCTGGGCGTGCGCCAGCGTTCCGCGCTGTCGCGCGTGTTCATGGGCAGCCAAAGCGACGAGCTGCTGCGGCAACTGCCGTGCGATACTCTGCTGGTGCGGGCAATGGAAGGCAGTGCCGATGACTAATCGAATTGCGCCAGGCGGGGACTAACCACGATGCTCTTGTTACTGCTACTACTCCCCTTCACCGCCACGCTCCTTGCGGCCTGCATGCCGGACAACTCACGCGGGCGGCCCGCTGCCGTGGCGGGCGGTGCCACCCTGCTCGCCCTGCTGATCGCCATCTTTCAGTTCAGCGATATCGCGGCGGGCACTGTGCCGCAGATGCGCTTTGCCTGGATGCCGCAATTCGGCGTCGATATCATCCTGCGCATGGATGGCCTGGCGTGGGTCTTTTCCATCATGGTGCTGGGCATCGGCATGCTGGTGCTGCTGTATGCGCGCTATTACATGTCGCACGACGACCCGGTGCCGCGCTTCTACGCCTATGTCATGGCATTCATGGGCGCGATGCTGGGCGTTGTGCTGTCGGGCAACCTGATCCAGCTGGTCGTGTTCTGGGAACTGACCAGCTTTACCTCCTTCCTGCTGATCGGCTACTGGCAGGAACGCAACGACGCGCGGCGCGGCGCGCGCATGGCTTTCACCGTCACCACCATCGGCGGCCTGTGCCTGCTGGCCGGCGTGCTGCTGCTCGGCCACATGGCCGGCAGCTATGAACTGGAAACCGTGCTGGCGGCCGGCGACCTCATCCGCGCGCACGCGTGGTACCTGCCGGCCCTGGTGCTGGTCGCCCTCGGCGCGCTGACCAAGAGCGCGCAGTTTCCGTTTCACTTCTGGCTGCCGCACGCGATGGCCGCGCCCACGCCGGTATCAAGCTACCTGCATTCAGCCACCATGGTCAAGGCCGGCGTATTCCTGCTGATCCGGCTGTGGCCGGCCCTGGCGGGCACCGATGAATGGACCTGGATACTTGGCAGCGCCGGCGTGTGCACCTTGCTGCTGGGCTCTTTCTACGCGATTTTCCAGAACGACATGAAGGGCTTGCTGGCCTACTCCACCATCAGCCACCTGGGCCTGATCACCGTGCTGCTGAGCATCGGCACGCCGCTATCGGTGGTCGCCGCCATCTTCCACACCATGAACCACGCGGTGTTCAAGGCTTCGCTGTTCATGGCCGTGGGCATTGTGGACCACGCAACCGGCACGCGCGACATGCGCCGGCTCGATGGCCTGCGGCACGCGATGCCGCATACCGCCGCCCTGGCGATCGTGGCCAGCGCCGCCATGGCAGGCGTGCCGCTGATGAACGGCTTCCTGTCCAAAGAGATGTTCTTCGCCGAAACCATGATCGTCGGCGGCACCGAGAACTGGTGGATGTCGGTGGCGGCGGTGGCGATGGGCGTGTTCAGCGTGGTCTATTCGCTGCGCTTCATCAGCGTGTTTTTCGGGCCGCTGGCGCGCGGCCTGCCCAAAGAGCCGCACGAGCCGACCCGCTGGATGCGCGTGCCGATCGAATGCCTGGTGCTGCTGTGCATCGCGGTCGGCGTGATGCCCGAGCGCGTGGTGGGCGATGTGCTGGCCGTGGCCGCCCTTTCCGTGCTCGGCCCCGCCATGCCGGCCTACGACCTGGCCATCTGGCACGGCGTCAACCTGCCCCTCCTGATGAGTGCGGCGGCGCTGGTGTTCGGCGTGCTGCTCTACCTGCTGCTGCGCCATCGCTTCGGCCTGGACCTGCGCGACCGGGTGCCGCTGCTGCATCGCCTCAAAGGCGCGCAGATCTACGAAAACACCATGCTGGGCTTGTCGCAGGGCGCGGCATGGCTGATCCGCTGGACTGGCACCAAGCGCCTGCAGCCGCAGCTGCTGGTGCTGATGGCGGCGATGGTGATCGTTCCACTGATGCTGGCGCGGCCGGCGCAGCACTTCGCCACGCCGGACCTGGGACTCGCCGACTCGCTGTTCGCGCTGCTCTGGCTGATCGGCGCCGGCTGCGCCGTGGCCGCCGCGTGGAGCGCCAAATACCACCGCCTGGCCGCACTGGTGCTGGTGGGCGGCACCGGACTGGTCACCTGCGTCACCTTCCTGTGGCTGTCCGCGCCCGACCTGGCGCTGACCCAGCTGATGGTCGAAACGGTCACCACGGTGCTGGTCCTGCTGGGCCTGCGCTGGCTGCCGCCGCGCAAGCGGCCGGCCCACCTGGCCCAGCACATCCCTGCCGGCACCTGGCTGCGCCGTTCGCGCGACGGCCTGGTTGCCGCAGCCGGCGGGCTCGGTCTGGCGGCGGCCAGCTACGCGGTGCTGACCCAGCCCGTGGTGCTCAGCATCCGCGACTTCTTCGTGCAGCGCGCCTTGGGCGAAGGCGGCGGCGCCAACGTGGTCAACGTGCTGCTGGTCGACTTCCGCGGCTTTGACACCATGGGCGAAATCACCGTGCTGTCCGCCGTCGCGCTCACCGTCTATGCGCTGCTGCGCCGCTTCAGGCCGGCGCCGGAGAGTGTCGCCATTCCGGTGCAGCAGGCCAACGACGTCGACCCGGCGGTCGGCCAGAAGGCGGCCCATCAGGCCCGCGATGGCTACCTGATGATCCAGGCGGTCTACCTGCGCTTCCTGCTGCCGGTGATGGGGGTGATTGCCGTGTACTTCTTCATGCGCGGCCACAACCTGCCCGGCGGCGGCTTCGTGGCCGGCCTGATCGTCGCCACCGCCCTGATCGTGCAATACATGGTGGCCGGCACCGACTGGGTTGAATCGCACCTGCGCCTGCGCCCGCACCGCTGGATCGGCTGGGGCCTGGCCACAGCCTGCGCCACCGGCCTGGGCGCCTGGCTGTTTGGCTACCCTTTCCTAACCAGCCACACCGCCCATGTATCGCTGCCGGTACTGGGCGAACTGCACCTGCCGTCGGCCTTCGTGTTCGACCTCGGCGTGTTTTTTGTCGTGGTCGGCACCACCATGCTGATCCTGGTGGCGTTGGCCCACCAGTCGCTGCGCAGCCGCCGCCCCGCACCGGGCGCGGTGCGCAGTGCAGTGACGTTAGCGCTTGCCAAGGAGATCGAATAAATGGAAACCGTAATCTCATTGGCCATCGGCGTCGTGTTCGGCTCCGGCATCTGGCTGATCCTGCGCCCGCGCAGCTTCCAGGTGCTGATCGGCCTGATGCTGATGTCCTACGCCGTCAACCTGTTCATCTTCGTCATGGGACGCCTGACCGTGGACCGCCCGCCCCTGACGCCGGCCGGCCTGGTGCCTGACCCGGCCGCGCTGGCCGACCCGGTGCCGCAGGCGCTGGTGCTCACCGCCATCGTCATCGGCTTTGCCACCACCGCGCTGTACCTGGTGGTGATGATCGGCGCGCGCGGCGTGACCGGCACCGACCATGTGGACGGAGAGGAGCCGGAGGCATGAGCATCGACTGGACCCAGCACCTGGTGGTCAATCCGGTCCTGCTGCCGCTCTTGGCCGGAGCGTTCATGGCGACCCTGCCCGAAGTACGGCACCGCCTGAAATTTGCGATCAGTATTGGCGCGGCGCTCGGCCTGCTGATGAATGCACTGGCGCTGGTGGCGCGCACAGATGATGGCTGGCCCGGCGGCATCGGCGTCTACCTGGCCGCCAACTGGGCGGCACCGTTCGGCATCGCCCTGGTGGCCGACCGCCTGTCGGCGCTGATGCTGGTGCTCACCGCCGTGCTGGCGCTGGCCGCCCTGCTGTACGCGCAAGCGCGCTGGAGCCAGATCGGCGTGCACTTCCACTCGCTGTTCCAGTTCCTGCTCATGGGCATCAACGGCGCCTTCCTGACCCACGACATCTTCAACCTGTTCGTGTTCTTCGAGCTGATGCTGGCCGCCTCCTACGGCCTGGTCCTGCACGGCTATAACGCGGCTCGCCTGCGCGCCAGCATGCAATACATCGCCGTCAACCTCGGCGCCGCCTTGCTGTTTTTGATCGGCATCGCGTTGATTTACGCGACCACGGGCACGCTCAATATGGCCGACCTGGCACGCCAGGCCGCCGTCCTGCCGGTGCAGTACATGGGCCTGTTCAAGGCCGGCGTGGCCGTGCTGGCGCTTGCCTTCCTCACCAAGTGCGCCATGTGGCCGCTGGGCTTCTGGCTGCCGACCACCTATTCGGTGGCGTCGCCGCCGGTGGCCGTCATGCTGGTGCTGATGACCAAGGTAGGCGCCTACGTCATCCTGCGCATCTGGCTGCTGGTGTTCCCCGACGGCGCCGGTGAAGCGGCGCGCTTCGGCTACGAGGCGCTGATGTGGGGCGGCATGGCGACCATCGTGTTCGGCGCCGCCGGCATGCTCGCCACCGACACGGCCGGGCGCATGGCCGGCTATGCGGCGACGGTGTCGTCCGGTACCTTGCTGGCGGTGATCGGCTACGGCCAGGCAAACGTCGTGACCGCGGGCCTGTACTACTTCCTCGCATCGACGATTGCCATTGCCGCCTTCGTGCTGCTGATCGAACTGATCGAGCGCATCCGCACGCCCGGCGCCGCACTGCTGGCCTTGACCATGGAGGCGTATGCCGTGGAAGACGCGCCCGCCGAACCCAAGGGCCGGGGCGTGCCGGCGGCGATGGCCTTCCTGGCGCTGGCCTTCGCCGCCTGCGCTTTGATGATCGCCGGCTTGCCGCCGCTATCGGGCTTCGTCGGCAAATTCGGGCTGTTCCATGCACTGCTTCATCCGGGGGCCACGGCGCCGGCGATCGGTGCCGCCACCTGGACCCTGATGGCGCTGGTGTTCGCATCAAGCCTGGCCGCCAATATTTCGCTGATGCGCTTCGGCGTGCGCACCTTCTGGGCATCCGGCGCCCCGGCCCAGCCGCGCCTGCACATCGCCGAAGTGATGCCGGTGGCGGCGCTGCTGCTGGTATCGGTGCTGCTTACCTTCCAGGCCCAGCCGGTGTTCGCCTTCCTGGCGCGCGCCAGTGCCGATATCCACCGGCCCGGCCTGTACATCGAGCGCGTGCTTGGCACGCCGGCCGTGCCCGGCCCCACTACTGTCCCGGAGGTGAAATGACGGCCTGGCTACCATTTCCGTTTGTGTCGCTGGGACTGTGCGCCCTGTGGCTGATGCTGAACCAGACTCTCGATGCGGCCAACCTGCTGTTCGGCGCGGCGCTTGGCATTGTCGTGCCGCTGCTCACGCGCAGGCTGCAGGCGCTTGGCTATCCGCGCATGCGCGCACCGCTGGTGTTTGCCCGCCTGATCGCGATGGCATCGGTGGAGATCGTGCGCTCTTGCTACAACGTCAGCATCATCATCCTGTTCAAGAACGGCCAATCGGTCAATTCGCAGTTCATCCTCGTGCCGCTGACCTTGCGCGATCCGCACGGCCTGGCGCTCTTGTCCTGCCTGATCAACATGACGCCTGGGACGGTGTGGGTGGAGATTTTCCCGGAGCGGCATGAGCTGTCGCTGCATATATTCGACCTGCACGACATGCAGTGGTGGATCGACACCATCAAGGGCAGTTACGAACAGCCGCTGATCGAGATTTTTGAAACGGGGAATGACAATGCAAACACTGCTTGAATTCGCGATCGCCTATTCGCTGGTCTGCGTGCTGCTGGCGATGGTGTTCTGCGCGGTGCGCCTGCTGATCGGCCCATCCGCGCACGACCGGGTGCTGGCGCTCGACACCTTGTGGATGTGCGGGATGCTGCTGGCTCTGGTGCTGGGTATCCGCTACGGCACGCAGGTATATTTTGAAGTGGCGATTCTGATTGCGCTGGTGAGCTTCGTGTCCACCATCGCCATGGCGAAGTTTTTGATGCGTGGGGAGGTGATCGAATGAACGGTATTGAATCCGTGCCGATGTGGGCGGCGCTGCCGGTGGCCGTGCTGCTGATGCTGGGCGCGACCATCATCCTGACGGGCGCACTCGGCCTGCTGCGCCTGCGCACCTTTTACCAGCGCATCCATGGGCCTGCCATCACCGTGACACTCGGCGCCGGCTGCCTGCTGCTGGCGTCGATGCTGTATTTCACGGTGACCCAGTCACGGCTGGTGATACACGAGTTGATCATCTCGGTGTTTTTGCTGATGACGGCGCCCGTGGTGGCGATGACGATCATGCGGGCCGCCGTGTATCGCGACCTGCGGGCACGCAAGCATGAGGCTGGCGTTGCGGCTGGCGGTGTTTACAAGGTCAATCCCGAGCGCTCCGATCGACCGCAGTAAGCAGTTCGGTGAGCTTGGACATCTCCATCGGTTTGACCAGGAAGTGGTCGAAGCCGGCCGACATGGCCCGGCTCCGGTTCGATTCCTGGCTATAGCCGGTCAGGGCGATCAGCGTGGCGTCGCGCGTCTGCGCCGACCCGCGCAAGCGTTCGGCGAGTTCATTGCCATCCATCTCCGGCAGTCCGATGTCCAGGATGCACACATCCGGCCCTTCCTTGCGCGCGATCTCCAGCGCGTCCAGCGAGCGATGCGCGACCAGCGCCTCATGCCCGAGTACCTGCAGCACCATGGCCAGCATGCGCGCCGCGTCAACGTTATCGTCCACCACCAGGATCTTCAATGGAGCCTGCCCGTCGATCGGATCGGGCAAAGCACCATCGTGGCCGTCGTCCTCCCCCATCAGGCAAAGGAGCGGCAGCCGGACCGTAAAACAGCTTCCCTGTCCAACGCCCTGGCTATGGCAGGCCACTGTTCCGCCGTGCAGTTCAACCAGGCTTTTGACCAGCGCCAGGCCCAGCCCGAGGCCGCCCTGTGCACGGTCCGAGCTGCGCTCAGCCTGGGCGAACAACTCGAACATGTGCGCTTGCTGCGCCGGATCGATGCCGATGCCATTATCCTGGATCGACACCACCACATGGCCGGCTTCGAGTTCGGTGTGCACACGGACGGTACCGCCTTCCGGCGTGTACTTGGCGGCGTTGTTGAGCAGGTTGGTCAGGATCTGTACCAGGCGCTTGCGGTCGCCCGAGACATAGTCCGGCTCCGGCGTCAGATCCAGGATCAGGCGATGGCGGCGCGCCAGCATGATGGGACGGGCCTGTTCAATCGATGCGGCCACGATGGCCTTCATCTCCTGCTGGCTGCGCACGATCGTGATCAGGCCGCGCGTCACGCGCGAGACATCCAGCAGATCGTCCACCAGCGCGGTCATATGGGCTACCTGGCGGGTGATCACATCGCCGGTCTGCTTGATGCGCTTGCTGTCGTGCTGGGCCAGTGACATCAGCTGCGCCGCGGCGCTGATCGGGGCCAGCGGATTGCGCAGCTCGTGGGCCAGCATCGCCAGGAACTCGTCTTTGCGGCGGCTGGTTTCGCTCAGCTCCGCCTCGACCCGCTTGCGCTGGGTGATGTCGAGCACCACTGCCAGCGAACTGCCGGGCAGCTGCCCCGGTTTGGCGCGAATGCCGGTGACCGCCTTGCTGACCCATACGGTATGTCCGTCCGGTGTGAGAAAGCGGTTCTCGATGTTGAATGCTTCGCCGGTACGATACAGCCGCTCTGTCAGGGCGATGTTCTGCGCGACGTCGTCGGGGTGCACCAGCTCGCCCAGCGGCATGCCGATGGCGCTGCCGTGCGCGCGCCGGACGATCTCGTCGAAGCGGCGGTTGGTGCGCACGATAGTGCCCTGCCGGTCCGCTTCCACGATGCCGGCGGCATCCTGTTCAAAGAACGAGGTGATGTGCGCTTCGCTCGCCAGCAGCGCGGCGCGGCTGCGCTCGGACTGCACCTGCAGCAGCAGTTCGCGCTCGCGTTCGGCCGCCTTGCGCCGGTGCCGGCAGAGACGCACTGCGGCGTCGACGCGGGCCCGCAGTTCGCGCGCACTGAAGGGCTTGACCATGTAGTCGTCGGCGCCGGCATTCAAGCCTTCGAGCCGGGCTTCTTCGCCGGCTTTTGCCGACAACAGCATCACCATCGTCGTGCGTGTTCGTTCGTTGCTGCGCAAGGAATACAGCAATTCAAAGCCGTCCATTCGCGGCATCATCACGTCGCTCAGAATGAGCTCCGGCAGCGGTCCATACAGCGCATGGTCTAAAGCAGCGGCCCCGTTATCGAAGGCCGCGACCCGGTAGCCGCCTTCCACCAGCAGACGGCGTACATAGGCGCGCATGTCGGCGTTGTCGTCGGCCAGGATGACGTACGGCCCCTCGCCTGGCGCGCTCTCAAGGCAGTCTTGCGATGTGACCGGTTCAGCGGCAGGCAGCCAGCGCAGGGCTTCCTCTGCGAACTGGTGGGCGCGCTGAACGCCGCCCGCCTCGCGCCCGGGCACGTCAAGCTGCGCGGGTGGCAAATGGGCTTTGCCGAATGGCAGCCGGACGGTGAAGCGGGTTCCGCTTCCCATCGTGCTTTCGACGCCGATCTCGCCACCGTGCAAGCGCACCAGTTCCCGTACCAGCGACAGCCCGATACCGCTGCCTTCGACCGAGCGTCCGGTCTGGTTGTCGATGCGGTGAAAGCGGTCGAATACTTTCGTCAGCTCGCCTGGTGGTATGCCGACGCCGGTATCGGCGACGCTCAAGAGGGCGTGATCTTCGACAGCGCCAAGGCTGACCGAAATCGCACCTTCCAGGGTGAACTTGAAGGCGTTGGACAGGAGATTGAGGACGATGGTTTCCCACATCTCCGGATCGACGTACACCGGCTGGCGCAGCGAGCAGTCGACCTGCAGCGCCAGCCCTGCCCGCTCGCACGCCGAGCGGAAGCTGCTGGCCAGCTCCACCGTGCTTGATGCCAGGTCGGTCTCGGCGAAGCGTGCTTCATTGCGGCCGGCTTCGATGCGCGAGAAGTCCAGCAGGGAGTTGACCAGCTTGAGCAGGCGCAGCGCATTGCGATGTGCCGTATCGATGCGCTCGTGCTGCGCGGGCGGCAAGGACTGGCTTTCCAGCGCATCTTGCAATGGGCCCAGCATGAGCGTAAGCGGGGTGCGGAATTCGTGGCTGACGTTTGAGAAAAAGACGGTCTTGGCGCGGTCGATCGAGGCCAGCGCCTCCATGCGCCGACGCTCTTCTTCGGCCGCCTTGACGCGGGCAAGCGCCGCGCCGAATGCGGCGCCGATCAAGTCGAACAAGCCGCGGTAGTTGTCCGTCATCGGCAGGCGCGGGCTGGCGCCGGCGATCAGGATGACGTCGGGCAGGTCCGATTGGGTATCGTGGATTGGAGCGGCGAAGGCGGTATCGGGGGCTTCCGCGTACGGGCCGCAAGGCACCGATCCCAGCATGGCGCGAATGCCGCGGCGTTCGCACAGGCCGGATTGTTGCAGCAGTTCAGCCGGCCAGACCGTACTGTCCGCAAAACGCTGACTGCGCGGGTTCAGCGGGCTGTCGCCATGCAGTCCGGTGCTGCTGACCAGATCGTACTGGCCGGCGCCATCGTGCGCATAAGCCAGGGCGAACGGAGTATCGAGCTCATATTGCGCCAGCGTATGCGCAAACAGGCGGTACACCGCCTTGACGCTGTCCGCCGTGGCCAACTGCGCGGTCAGGTCACGCACCAGGCGGGTCCGGCGCTCGGCGATCATGGTGGCGGTGGTTTCGGTGACAGGATGGAACAGACCGCCGATGCCGCCCGTTTCATCACGGATGGGGCTTAAGGAAAATGTGAAGAAGGTTTCTTCCAGATAGTTGTTCCGAGTGAGGAACATGCGCTGGTTTTCCAGGAATGAAGTCCGGCCACTCTTGGCCACGTCGAACGCTTCACCGATCGCCGGCCAGGCCGATTCCCAGCATACCGTGTAGTCCATGCCGAGGGCGGCGGGATGCTTGTCGCCGCAAATCACGCGGTAGCCATCGTTGTAAATCTGGACGTTGGAATCGCCCCACACAATGTTGATGGGGAAGTTGGAGGCCAGGCAGAGGCTGACGGTGGTGCGCAGCGCTTGCGACCAGCCGGCGATTGGCCCTAGCGGCGTATCGGCCCAGTTGTGCGAGCGGATCAAGGCCGCCATTTCGCTGTTGCCTTCGAGGAAACTATCCATAGATGCCTAAAGCGGTAACAAGTGACGATGTCCCATGTTGGCCGGTACTAGTGCTGTCTATGTGTAAAAAGAACTAGCTGCACAACATGGCCCTGTTGATGATCCATGAATTCGTGCAAAGGTTCAATCTAAATCAATGCTGCCCGTAAACACATTGCCCGCTTTGGCGATTGTTGGATGGGCGCGCAACTGCTGCGTCAGCTTATTGCCATCGATTTCGGGTAGGCCCCAAAGCGGCTTTAGCCCGGCAGGCTGCTCATGTGGTTCAATTGCCAGGTATGACCGTCCAAGTCCTCGAACCCGTGTCCGTACATGAAACCGTGGTCTTCCGGCTTGCCGGTTGCGGTCGCGCCGGCGGCGACGGCTTTTGCCACCAGGCTATCGACTTCCTGGCGGCTGTCGCAAGTCAGGCAAACCCACATTTCGATTGCTTCACGCGCGTTGGTGATCTGCTTGCTGTGGAAGGATTTGAAGAACGATTCCGTCATCAGCATGGCGTTGATGCTGTTTTCGGCAATGACCATCAAGGCGGCATGTTCATTGGAAAACATCGGGTTGAAGGTGTAGCCCAGCGCGCTGAAAAAGGCTTTTGACTTGTCGAGATCCTTGACCGACATGTTCACGATGATCTGTTTGTTCATGGTGCTTCCTTCCGATTGTTCGAGACTTTGACAGGGATGAACAAGCGGAGCAAAAGCAATGAATGCGTCGACAGCTTGCGCTTTGATCCGCCCTTAGCCTACGACGTTTGAGACATCGGGTAATCGACAGAGTGAAGGGTCAGAAGCGATCTTGGGGTCTGGTCCAGCGAACGGACATTTTTGACTTCCAATCCATCATAAAGTCGTGATGCCCCCGCCTTAAATGTCAGTTTCCGCATCTGCCCGCTTGACCTTGCAAATCGGGGGACCTTACTTAGTGCACTCGAGTATGTGGCCGAAATTGCCAAATTTGCCCCGTGATTTCCGGCGATAAATAGGTTAGAGTCTGAGGCACTAATTCCACTTCCGGACCGCCAAACACATTGCATTGCCAAAAATACATCGAATTACATTGAGGAGAAAAATGGAAATTAAAAAGATACTCGAGTTTTGCGGGATGACGTTGGTACCAATCGCCATGTTCATTTCGCCATTTCTACCCAATATTTACGACGCTGTAATTGAACCAGACGAAATATTCGTATATTCCGGTGAATACACTAAGAACCCCATACTAGAATGGAACCGGACGATGGAGCGGTTCCTGAAGAAACTAGATGCCCAAAGTGATGTGAACTCCGATTCATTTGCGAAGCCCTTGCTTAAGAAAATAGGAAGAGAGGTGTATCAATCCCTGCCAGCAATCTTGTCGGACACAAATTTTCGACCAATGGACCATTACACTGTCCAGATAGCTAACATGTCGTCCAGATACGATTTGCGAAATCTCAAGATCCATTTTGTCGGTTGCGAAGGTGTAGATTCAGTTCGCACATATCCAGACACTCTAGGGAAGCGCTGAACTAATCAGTTTTCCACTGCATTGATGCGGCAGAATTTCG
>CAMLFK010000009.1 GCA_946479255.1 uncultured Oxalobacteraceae bacterium | reverse complement strand
GGCGTCAAGCCGATGTTCTACTCGCTGCTGCCGAACGGCCTGTTCGTGTTCGGCTCCGAGCTCAAATCGATCATGACCTTCCCCGAACTGTCGCGCAAACTGAATCCGCGCGCGGTCGAAGACTACTTCGCCTTCGGCTATGTGCCGGAACCGAAGACCATCTTCCACAACGCCTTCAAGCTGCCGCCCGGCCACCGCATCACGCTCAAGGTCGGCGACACCCGCGTGGTCACGCAAAAATACTGGGACGTTCCCTTTAAGCTCGGCCCGGTCCGGCCCGAGCGCGACACCGAACAGGAACTGATCGAGCGCGTGCGCGAATGCGTGCAGAGCCAGATGGTGTCCGACGTACCGCTCGGCGCCTTCCTGTCCGGCGGCGTGGATTCGAGCGCCGTGGTGGCCATGATGGCCCAGCAGGAAAAAAAGGCCGTGGTGACCTGCTCGATCGGTTTCGACGATCCGGAGTTCGACGAATCGAAGTACGCCAACGAAGTCGCGCAGCGCTACAAGACCACCCATCACGCGCAGGTGGTCAGCAAGGACGACTACGGCCTGATCGACACCCTGGCCCACCTGTACGACGAACCCTTCGCCGACAGCTCGGCCATCCCGACTTACCGCGTGTGCCAGCTGGCGCGCCAGCGCGTCACGGTGGCGCTGTCGGGCGACGGCGGCGACGAAAGCTTCGCCGGCTACCGCCGCTACCGCTATGCGATGGCCGAGCAGCGCGTGCGCGACAAGATGCCGCTCGGCCTGCGCCGGCCGCTGTTCGGCACCCTCGGCAAGCTCTACCCGAAGGCCGACTGGGCCCCGCGCATGTTCCGCGCCAAGACCACTTTCGAAGCGCTGGCGCGCGACACGGTGGAAGGCTACTTCCATGGCGTGTCCCTCATGCCGGACCGGGTGCGCGCCCAGCTGTTCTCGGATCGCTTCAAGAGCGAACTGCAAGGCTACAGCGCGATCGAAGTATTCAAGGACCACGCAGCCAATTCGCCAACCGACGATCCGCTCTCGCTGATCCAGTACCTGGACTTCAAGACCTGGCTGCCGGGCGACATCCTGACCAAGGTGGACCGCGCCAGCATGGCGCACTCGCTTGAAGTCCGTGTACCGCTGCTGGATCATACCTTTGTGGAGTGGGCGTCGAGCCTGCCGCCCGAGGTCAAGCTCAATGGCGGCGAAGGCAAGTACATCTTCAAGAAGTCGCTCGAGCCTTTTCTGTCGAACGACGTACTGTACCGCGCCAAGAAGGGCTTCTCGATTCCGCTGGCGGCCTGGCTGCGCGGACCACTGCGCGAAAAGGTGCGCGCCGCGGCCCTGTCGCCGATGCTGCTGGAAACCGGCATCTTCAACGACAGCTACCTGCGCCACATGGTGGACCAGCATGAAGCCGGCACCAAGGATTACAGCGCGTCCTTGTGGTCGGTGCTGATGTTCGAGACCTTCTTGCGGGTCAGTGCGAATGGATGAAAAAAGGGAGCCGGCGGCTCCCTTTTTTATTAACTGCTTAAGCGATCAGGCGCGCGAATAGATGTCCTCGAAGCGCACGATATCATCCTCGCCCAGGTAGCTGCCCGACTGCACTTCGATGATATGCAGCGGCACCTTGCCGGGGTTTTCCAAACGGTGGTTCATGCCGATCGGGATGTAGGTCGATTCATTTTCGGACAACAGGCTGACCTTCTCGCCGCAGGTCACGCGCGCCGTGCCGCTGACCACCACCCAGTGCTCGGCACGGTGGTGGTGCATCTGCAGCGACAACTTTTCGCCCGGTTTGACGGTGATGCGCTTGACCTGGAAACGCTCGCCCGCGTCGATGCCTTCGTAGTAGCCCCACGGACGGTACACCTTGGTGTGGTGCAGGTGCTCGGTGCGTGCCTTGCTCTTCAAGTGGTCGACGATCTGCTTGACGCGCTGGACCTGGTCCTTGTGCGCCACCAGCACGGCGTCATTGGTCTCGACCACGATCAGGTCTTCCACGCCGACCACCGCGACGATGCGGCTCTCGGCGCGCACCAGCGAATTCTTCACGCCGTCCAGGTACACGTCGCCGCGCTGGACATTGCCGTCCTTGTCACCCTGCTGCACCTGCCACAGCGCCGACCAGGAACCCACATCGCTCCAGCCGATATCGGCGGGCACCACCACGGCCGCGCTGGTGCGCTCCATGACCGCGTAATCGATCGAATCCGACGGGCAGGCCGCGAACGAGGCTTCGTCCAGGCGGCAGAAATCGAGGTCGCGGTAGCCCTGCTTGACGGCCGCTTCCGACGCGCTGGCAATGGCTGGCGCGAACTCGGCCAGCTCTTTCAGATAGCGCTCCGCGCGGAACAGGAACATGCCGCTGTTCCAGTAGTAGCCGCCGGCATCGAGGAAGCCCTGGGCAGTCGCGCGGTCCGGCTTCTCGACGAACTGCGCCACTTCGTAGCAGTGCGCGGAACCAGTGGCGGGCGCGCCGCCGCGAATATAGCCGTAGCCGGTCTCGGGACCCTGCGGCACGATGCCGAAAGTGGCCAGCTTGCCATCCTCGACCATGGCGGCGGCGTGGGCCACGGCTTCGGCGAAGGCCTTGGTGTTCTCGATGACGTGGTCGGCCGGCAGTACCAGCATGACCGCGTCGGGATCGATGGCTGCCAGGAAGTGAGCGGCGGCGGCCACCGCCGGCGCGGTGTTGCGGCCGGCCGGCTCCAACAGGATGCCGAGCGGGGTGATGCCGATTTCGCGCAGCTGTTCAGCCACCAGGAAGCGGTGCTCGTTACCGCACACCACCAGCGGCGCCATCAGCCCGGGCCAGCCGGACACGCGCAGCGCGGTATCTTGCAGCATGGTCTTGTCGCCCACCAGCGGCAGCAGCTGCTTGGGCAGCACGGCGCGCGACAGGGGCCACAGACGGGTGCCGGCGCCGCCGGACAGGATGACTGGATAAATTTTCATGGCGTTTCCAAAATGATTAAAAAGTGATCCGGCTATAGTGATCCCGATGCGCTACTGGGCGCTGGCCTGGACCGCGCGCTGCACGGCGAATGCGGCCGGCACGCCTTCCTTGGCGAAGATGGCTTCACCCAGCTTCCAGCCGCCCGGCACCGACAGGTGGCCGTGATCGAAGTACAGCTGCTCGCCGGCGGCGTTGTGGGTGGAGCACAGGCCGTCGCGGCACAGGTAGCCGGTGGCGTCGAAGTAGCTGACGCCCGGCTGCTGTTCAGCGAACTGGCGCAGCGTCTGGTTCATGGCGGCGATCGGCGCGCCCATCGGAATGCGCAGCGGCTCGCAGCCCAGCCATGGGAAGGACAGTGCCTTGGCCATGCACTGGCGGTCGAAGTCCTCGAACAGCGGAACCCGGCCGATCAGCACGACGCGCTTGCCCTGGCTGGTCAATTCGCGCACGGTGCCGAAGAAGCGCTCCAGAAACTGCGGCGAACGGTCCTGGTAGAAGGTCCAGGCGGCGGCGATGATCACCACGTCGGTGCGCTTGAGCACCTCCTTGATCACCGGCTGCGAGCCGGCGCAGTCCTTCAGGCGCGACGGATCGACGATGCCGTCGACGGGGCCGAGCAGCGGCGCGCAGGTGCCCACTTCCAGGTTGCGGAAACCGAAGCCGGCGTGGCGCGCAAAGGCGCCCACCATGCCCACGTAATGCGCCGCATTCGAGTCGCCCCACAGCAGTACCGTAGGCGCATCCAGCGTGGCGCCTTCGGCATTGAGCACGCAGCGTGGATCGGCGGCGTCGCTGCTGGCTAAGGCCTTGCGCATGCAGACGTACTTGAAGTCGGTCGGTGGATACTCGTTGGCGCGCACTTTGGCCAGCCGTTCGGCATAGCCGGTGTCGATCACGCGGTTAAGCACAGCGCCGGGGAACACCACCAGCAGCGCGACGGCGGCCGCACCCAGGGTGGCCAGGCCATAGCCGCCGAAGATGGCGCGCCAGCGCTGGCCGGACACCTTGCGGAAGGGCTGCTCGACGGTGGCATAGGTCAGCCAGGCCAGCGCCAGGGTCAGCACGAAGATCACGCTGCCGCTCACCAGGCCAGGCTGGCCGTAGGCATAGCGGTAGAAGGCCAGCAGCGGCCAGTGCCACAGATAAGCCGAATACGAAATCCAGCCTACCATGCGCAAGGGCGTGAAGCGCAGCAGGCCTGCCACGCCGCCCTGGTCCATCTGCCCGGCCAGCAGCAGCGCGGCGGTGGCGAAGGCCGGCAGCATTGCGCGCCAGCCCGGGAATACCTGGTCTTCGCGCAGCAGCCACAGGGCCAAAGCCAGGCCGGCCGCGCCGAGATAGCCAAGCGGGCGCCACACGGCGGCGGGCACGCGCAGGTGCAGGCGCTGCTCGATGATCAGCGCGGCCATGGCGCCGGCCAGCAGTTCGCCTGCGCGTGAAGGCAGCATGTAGTAGGCGAACGAGGGGCTGCGGGTGAACAGCAGTTCGCCGATCACGAAGGACACCAGCGCCATGGCGGCCATCAGCGCCAGCAAGCCAAAGCCGCGCATGACGCGGTACACCAGCGCCAGCGCGACCGGCCAGATCAGGTAAAACTGTTCTTCCACGCCGAGCGACCACAGATGCAGCAGCGGCAGTTCGGCGCTGCTCTGGGCGAAGTAGCCGGTGTCCTGGAAGAAGGTGTAATAGACGTTGGTGAGCGAGGCCAGCGACCACAGGCCGGCCTTGGCGGCATTGACGGCGTCCTGCGGCAGCAGCAGGATCTGCGCGGCCACCACTGTTACGAGCACCACCACCAGCATGGCCGGGGCGATGCGCTTGATGCGGCGCACGTAAAAGCCGCGCAGCGAGAAGGCGTTCGCGGCCAGGTCCTGCAGGATCTTGCCGGTGATGAGAAAGCCCGACAGCACGAAGAATACGTCGACGCCGACAAAACCGCCCGGCAGCAGGTCCTTATGGATGTGGAACAGGATCACGGCGAGCACCGCGATCGCGCGCAGTCCGTCGATGTCGTGCCGGTACGAGTCTTGTCGCATGGTCGTTGCTACAGTCCAGATATAACAAGGCCGGCATCAGCCGGCGCGAGGGATGGCGCGGGGCGCCAGCATGCTTTTTACTTCAAGCCCTTATAGGCGCGGTACCACTGCGCGAAATTGGCCAGTCCCGTCGCCAGCGGGGTGTGCGGCTCGAACCCGACCCACTCGGCCAGGCGGCGCGTGTCGGCGTGCGTGGCCGGCACATCGCCCGGCTGCATTGGCAGGAACTGCTTGTCGGCCTTGACGCCAGCGACTTCTTCGAGCGTCTCGATAAAGTCGAGCACACTGCATGGCTGGTCGTTACCGATGTTGAACACCGCGTGCGCCGCATGGGTGGCGGTGGCCGGGGTGGGCTTGAACAGCAGGCGCACCACGCCTTCGACGATGTCGTCGATGTAGGTGAAGTCGCGCGTCAGCTTGCCCTCGGCGAACACCGGGATCGGCTGCCCCTTGAGCATCTTCTCGGTAAAGCTGAAATACGCCATGTCGGGACGGCCCCATGGACCGTACACGGTGAAAAAGCGCAGGCCGGTGGTGGGCAGCTTGAACAGGTGGCTGTACGAATACGCCATCAGTTCATTGGACTTCTTGGTGGCGGCGTACAGCGACACCGGCTCCTCGGTCTGGTCGCTTTCGGCGAACGGTACCTTGGCGTTGGCGCCGTATACGCTGCTGCTGCTGGCGTACAGCAGGTGCTGAACCTGGTGCTGGCGGCAGGCTTCGAGCATATTGCCGAAACCGACCAGGTTGGACTGGATGTAGGCGGCCGGGTTCTCCAGCGAATAGCGCACGCCGGCCTGGGCGGCCAGGTGCACCACCAGGGTCGGCTTGAACTCGGCGAACAGCGCCGCGAGCTGGCCGGCATCGGCCAGTTCGACGGTACGGCATTCGACACCCACAGGGCTCAAGAGGGCCTGCACGCGGTCGCGCTTGAGCTTTGGGTCGTAGTAGTCGTTAAAGTTATCGCAACCGACCACCCGGTGGCCCATCGCTGCCAGGCGCGCGGCCACGAAGCTGCCGACAAAGCCGGCCGCGCCCGTGACCAGGACCGTGTGCAGGCCGTCTGTCATGCGCGGAAGTCCTTGCTGGTGCGGCCGATGCCTTCGTAGCGCAGGCCGGCGGCGGCCACGGTTTCCGGATCGTAGATGTTACGGCCGTCGAATACCGCCTTGCTGCGCAGGGTCTGGGCCAGGCTGGTGAAGTCCGGCGCGCGGAATTCCTTCCACTCGGTCACCAGCACCAGCGCGTCGGCGCCGGTGGCCGCTTCCTTGGCGGTGGCGGTAATGGTCAACAGCTTGGCGCAGCGTGCTTCGCCATGTTCGGCCAGCAGGATGCGCTGGGCTTCATGGCTGGCGACCGGGTCGTAGGCGCGCACCTTGGCGCCGGCGGCGAACAGCGCGCGGATCAGCACCAGGCTTGGCGCCTCGCGCATGTCGTCGGTGTTCGGCTTGAAAGACAGGCCCCACAGCGCGATGGTCTTGCCGGCCAGGGCGCTGGCGCCACCGTAGAAACGGCACAGCTTATTAAACAGCACGTCCTTCTGCTTTTCGTTGACGGTCTCGGTGGCGTCGAGCACATGCAGCTGCTGGTCCAGGGTCGAGGCGGTCTTGATCAGGGCCTTGACGTCTTTCGGGAAGCAGGAACCGCCGTAGCCCATGCCGGCGTACAGGAATTGCGGGCCGATGCGCGGGTCCAGGCCCATGCCCAGGCGCACGTGCTCGATATCGGCACCCAGCAGTTCGGCCAGGTTGGCCAGCTCGTTCATGAAGCTGATGCGGGTGGCCAGCATGGCGTTGGCGGCGTATTTGGTCAGCTCGGCGCTGCGGATGTCCATTTCGACCAGTTTTTCGTGGTTGCGGCTGAACGGGCCGTACAACTGGCGCATCAGCTTGGTGGCGCGCGCGTCGTCGCTGCCGACCACGATGCGGTCCGGCTTCATGAAGTCGTCGATGGCCGCGCCTTCCTTGAGGAATTCAGGATTGCTGACGACCGCGAAGTCGATGGTGGCGCCGCGCTTGTCGAGTTCGCCCTGGATGGCGGCGCGTACCTTGTCGGCGGTGCCGACCGGCACGGTCGACTTGTCCACCACCACGATCGGCTTGTCGATGCGCTGGCCGATGCTGCGTGCGGCCGACAGGATGTGCGTCAGGTCGGCGCTGCCGTCTTCGTCCGGCGGGGTGCCCACGGCCAGGAAGATGACTTCAGCGTGCTCTACAGCAACATCGTAGCTGGTCGAAAACAGCATGCGGCCAGCTTGAATGTTGCGCGCAACCATCGCGTCCAGGCCAGGTTCATGGATCGGAATGCCGCCGTTATTGAGCATAGCGATTTTGCGTTCGTCCACGTCCAGGCACAGTACGGTATTGCCGACGTCTGCGAAACAAGCTCCGGAGACCAGGCCGACGTAGCCTGAACCAATGATTGTGATTTTCATAGAGTGATTTTCTTGATGGTGGCGAATTGGATCGGCAGGGACGGTGGCGTCGCAGTGCACATCGGAGGATCAGGATGGCAGCAAGGCAAGCCTGTCGGAATGCGATTATGAGGACAGAACGGACATTTCAGCAAGTAAATTCTAGTTGCGCTATAGCAACTGATTTTGCCCTAAGTCGCATGATTTCTCTACGTTTACTACACTGCTGCTGTAGAATTATACTTTCAATTTTATCATCGGACAACCTGCGTAAGCCTTTCCCGCTGACAAAATAAATCCCGCAGGTCAGTGCCATGCGATACTGGCGGCGTGTGCACGCCCCAATCACCGGACAAGATGAAGCTACTCACTTTCAGCACCCTGTTTCCCAATGCGGAACAGCCCAATCACGGGATTTTCGTCGAAACCCGGCTGCGCTATTTAATAGCCAGCGGCCAGGTCGAATCGCGGGTGGTCGCACCGGTCCCCTGGTTCCCCTTCAAGCACCCGCGTTTCGGCCACTATGCCGCGCTGGCCAAGGTGCCGGCGCGCGAACAGCGCCACGGCCTGGACATCGTGCACCCGCGCTACGTGGTGCTGCCCAAGGTCGGCATGCTGGGCACGCCGCTGCTGATGGCGCGCGCTGCCCGCGCGGCAATCGGCCGCATCCTCGACGAGGGCTACGACTTCGACGTCATCGACGCCCACTATTTTTATCCGGACGGGGTGGCCGCCGTCATGCTGGGCAAGTACTTTAACAAGCCCGTCACCATCACCGCGCGCGGTACCGACATCAACCTGATTCCCCAGTTCACCCTGCCGCGCAAGATGATTCTGTGGGCTGCGCACAACGCCAAGGGGGTGATCACGGTTTGCAACGCCCTCAAGGATGAAATGGTCGAGCTGGGCGTGGCCGCGCACCGCATCACCCCGCTGCGCAACGGCGTCGATCTGCAGCGCTTCGCCCCGCGCGACCGCGCCGCCGCCCGCGCCGCCCTGGGCCTCTCGCATTTCACCCTGCTGTCGGTCGGGCTGCTCGACCCGCGCAAGGGCCACGACCTGGTGATCAAGTCGCTGCTGCGCCTGCCCGATGTGCGCCTGATGATCGCCGGCACCGGTCCGGAACGCAAAGCCCTGGAAGCCCTGGCCGTCCAGCTGGGCGTGGCCGAGCGCGTGACCTTCCTGGGCGGCGTGCCGCAAACCGAACTGGCGTCTTATTACAACGCCGCCGACGCGCTGGTGCTGGCCTCGAGCCGCGAAGGCTGGGCCAACGTACTGCTCGAATCGATGGCTTGCGGCACCCCGGTAGTGGCCAGCAATGTCTGGGGCACCCCGGAAGTGGTGGCCGCGCCCGAAGCCGGCATGCTGATGTCCGAACGTACCCCCGACGCCCTGGCCGACGCCGTCAACAGCCTGCGCGCCAGTTATCCCGATCACGGCGCCACCCGCCGCTACGCCGAGCGCTTCAGCTGGGATGCCACCACCCAGGGCCAGATCGACCTGTTCCAAAATATTGTGAAGAATAACAACACCAGTCTGCTGAGCCAAGCCGCGTGAAGATCCTCTACCATCACCGTACCCGTTCCAAGGACGGGCAGTACGTCCATATCGAAGAAATGATCACCGCCCTGCGCGAGCAGGGCCACGACATCGTCATCGTGGCGCCGCCCAGCGCCGAAACCGAGGATTTCGGCGCCGATGCCGGCCCGGTGGCCTTGTTGAAACGTTATTTGCCGAAGTGGTTTTACGAACTGATGGAGCTGGGCTACAGCCTGGTGGCTTACCGCCGCCTCGCCGCCGCCGTGCGCAAGCACAAACCGGATTGCCTGTACGAGCGCTATAACCTGTTCCTGCCAGCCGGCATCTGGCTGGCGCGCAAGTACAAACTGCCCATGCTGCTCGAGATTAACGCCCCCATCCTCGAAGAACGCTCCAAGTACGACGGCCTGTCGCTGACCGGCCTGGCGCGCTGGTCGCAGGCCTACGCCTGGAAAAACGCCGACATGGTGCTGCCGGTCACCCAGGTGCTGGGCGATATGGTCGCGTCCTATGGCGTGGACAAAGACAAGATCGTGGTCATCCCGAACGGCATCAACTCGAACCGCTTCGCCGGCGCCCCCGACACTGCCGCCGCCAAGCGCGCGCTCGGCCTGGAAGAATACCTGGTGCTGGGCTTTACCGGTTTTGTGCGCGACTGGCATGGCCTGGACAAGGTGATCGCCATGATCGCCCAGGACCCGCCCGGCACCCGCCGCCACCTGCTGGTGGTGGGCGACGGCCCGGAACGGGCCAAGCTGGAACAGCAGGCGCGCGATCTTGGCATCGCCGAACGCGTGCGCTTTACCGGCATCATCGGGCGCGACGACGTGGCGCGCTACGTGGCCGCCTTCGACATCGCCCTGCAGCCGGCCGTGGTGGCCTACGCCTCGCCGCTCAAGCTGTTCGAATACCTGGCGCTGGGCAAGGCCATCGTGGCCCCGGCCCAGCCCAACATCATGGAAATCCTCGCGGCCGACCAGAACGCCGTGCTGTTCGACCCGGCCGACCGCGACGGCATGGCCAATGCCGTCAGGCGCCTGTGCGCCGACCACCAGCTGCGCGCCAAGGTGGCGGCCGGCGCCCACGCCAGCATCGCCGAGCAAAAGCTGACCTGGCACGCCAACGCGCTGCGCGTGGTCGAGCTGTTCAAGAGGCTGGGCGCGCATGCGTGATTTCATCGTCTTTGTCGTAGTGCTGGGCTCGATTCCGTTTATCTTCAAACGGCCCGCCTACGGCATCATGATGTTCACCTGGCTCAGCTTGATGAATCCCCACCGGCTCACCTACGGGCCGGCGTATGACTTTCCGTTTGCCGCCGTCATTGGCGGGGTGACCATTTTCAGCCTCCTGATCACCAAGGAGAGCAAGAAACTGCCGGTCACACCGGTGACGGTCCTACTGATGACGCTAATGGCGTACACCACCTTGACCTCGTTTTTCGCGCTCGAACCGCTGCTGGTGTGGCGCGAATGGAACCGGGTCAACAAGACCCTGCTGATCACCGTGCTCGCTTGCATGGCGCTCAATACCGAAAAAGATACCAAGTGGTTTACCTGGGTGGTGGCCCTGTCGCTGGGCCTGTTCGGGCTCAAAGGCGGCATCTTTTCGGTCATGACAGGCGGTAACCACCGGGTGTTCGGACCGGACGGCAGCTATATCGCCGAAAATAACGCGCTGGCGCTGGCGCTCTTGACCACCATTCCGCTGATCTGGTTCCTGCGCTCGCAGGTGAGCAATAAATTCTTGTCGTATGGCTTGCTGGTGGTCGCGATCTGCACGGCCATCGCCACCATGGGCTCGTATTCGCGCGGCGGCCTGCTGGGCGGCGCGGTCATGCTGGTGTTCCTGTGGCTCAAGGGCGGCCAGAAGGTCCGCAACGGCCTGCTGATGCTGTTTATGGTCGGCGCCATCGGCCTGCTGATGCCGGACCAGTGGTTCGAGCGCATGGATACCATCAAGGATTACAAGGCAGACGCGTCCTCGCTGGGGCGTATCAACGCCTGGTATTTCGCGGTCAACCTGGCCAACGACAACCTGCTGGGCGGTGGCTTCAATGTGTTCAGCAAGCGCATGTTCTGGCAATACGCGCCGGATCCCCTGGATTACCACGTGGCCCACAGCATCTATTTCCAGGTACTGGGCGAGCAAGGCTATATTGGGCTGACGCTGTTTCTGCTGCTCATGTTCTTTGCATGGCGCACCGGATCGCGGGTGATCAAGCAATGCGCGACTATCCCCGAGCAGAAATGGGCGGCCGACCTGGCCAAGGCCTGCCAGGTGGCGATCATCGGCTACGCGACCGGTGGCGCCTTCCTGTCGCTGGCCTGGTTCGACCTGTACTACGACATCATCATCATCCTGGTGCTGCTCGAGAAGCAGTTTCTGAAGAAGGCTCCAGCCGGGTTCAGCACGCTGGCGCCGTCTCCACATAAAGTTACGCCTGCCAAACAGGGCGAGCGAACCGCCTCCTCCACGGTAAAACAATGAATATGCTTTTCGCCAAAGGGATGTTTGCCACGCTCTCGCCGGCCGGTCCGCGCGCGCGCTTGACGACCTTCCTGTTTCACAAGGTACCGGTGACGGCGGATCCGCTCACGTCCAGCGAACTCGACTTGCCGCACTTCGAGCGCATCCTCGACTTCCTGACCGAGCACGCCAACATCGTGCCGCTGGGCGAAGCCAGCGCCGCGCTCGAACGCGGCACCCTGCCGGAACGGGCGGTCGCGCTCACTTTCGACGACGGCTACCACGAGTGGGTCGACAATGTGGCGCCGGTGCTGCTGCGGCGCAAGCTGCCGGCCACCTTTTTTGTCACCACCGGCCAGCTGTCCGGCACCGCCCTGTGGCATGAACGGATCATCGCCGCCGTGCGCGCCCTGCCCCACAGCGGCGTGTCGCTGCCCTATGGCTTCGGCAACTATGCCGACCTGAGCCAGCCGGGCCGGCGCGAGCAGCTGATCGAAGACTTGCAGCGGCGCCTGAAGTACGCGCCGATCGACGAGCGGGTCACCGCCATTGCGCTGCTCGAATCCCAGGCCGCCCGCCCGCTGGTGCTGCCGCGCGGCTTCGGCGCCGACGAGGTGCGCGCGCTGCACAGCGCCGGCTTCGAGATCGGCGGCCACACGGTGCAGCACCCGATCCTGAACGAATGCACGGCGGCCCAGGCGTGCAACGAAATCGGCGGCTGCAAGGAAGACCTGGAAGCCATCATCGGCGGCCAGGTGACCCTGTTCGCCTACCCCAACGGCCGCCCGCAAGAGGACTACAGCCACGAGCACGTGGCCATGGTCAAGGCCTGCGGCTACAAGGCCGCGGTGGCCACCAGCGGCGGCGCCGCCAGCCGCGATTCGGACGTGTTCCAGCTGCCCCGCTTCACCCCCTGGGGCTCGATCGATGCGCGCTTTGCCTACCAGCTCACGCGCAACCTGCTGACCCCGGCCAAGTACGCGCGCGCGCCGGCCCGCAACGACAGCGCCAGCAATGTGCGCTGCCTGCTGGTGGCCAGCACCTTCCCGCCGATCCATGGCGGCTCGGCCGTGGTGTACGGCAACCTGTGCCAGCACATGCCCGCCGGCACGGTGCGGGTACTGGCCGCGCGCGAGCACTATGCTTCGGCCAAGGAAATCGATGGCTGGCGCGAGCATGACGCGGCGGTGAATTACCCGGTCGACCGGATCCCTTTGCTGCGTCCGCTGATGGCGCCGCCGCCGGCCAATTCGCTGGTATCGGTCTGGCGCCTGCTGTTCCAGGACCTGCCGCTGTACGCCAGCGTGCTGCTGGCCGCCGGCCGGCTGGTCTACAAGCACCGCATCAACGTGGTGTGCGTGGGCGAGCTGGTCACCGGCAGCTGGCTCGGCATCGCGCTGAAAAAACTGTTTGGCTGCAAGCTGATCATTTACGTGCATGGCGAGGAAATCACCACCGCCACCTCGGGCTTTCATGGCAGCCGGCGGCGCGATTACCTGGCCGCCGCCGACAAGGTGGTGGCCGTCAGCAGCTTCACCTGCGACGCCCTGACCCAGCAAATGGACGTGCGCCCGGAAGCGATCGCGCTGATTGAAAACGGGGTCGACACCGAGCGTTTCACGCCCGGACCGCGCGCCGCCGAGATCATCGCGCGCCACCAGCTGGAGGGCAAAAAAGTGCTGCTGACGGTGGGCCGGCTGGTGCCGCGCAAGGGTGCCGACATGGCCTTGCGCGCCATGGCGCTGATCCGCGCCGCGCGCGCCGATGTGCATTACCTGATCATTGGCGAAGGCGAGCTGCGCCCCATCCTGGAAAGCATGATCGCCGACAGCGGCCTGGCCGATTGCGTCACCCTGGTGGGCAAGGCCTCCGAGCAGGACCTGATTCCCTACCTGCGCAGCTGCGACCTGTTCTTGATGCCAAACCGCACCATGCCCGATGGCGATACCGAAGGCTTCGGCCTGGTGTTCCGCGAAGCCAATGCTTGCCGCAAACCCGTGATTGGCGGAAGGGCGGGAGGGGTGGTTGAAGCGGTACTTCATGGCCAGACTGGATTTTTGGTCGACGGCACCGATCCGCAGGCGATTGCCGACAGCGTGCTGGCGATATTTAACGACGATGCCCTGGCGGAACGGATGAGCGTATGCGGCTTGCAACTGGCACGCGACAACAATACGGTGTCGGTGGCACGCCAGTTCCTGACGGTGTGCGAACGCCTTTTGAACGACCGCCGCAGCATGCACACGGCACAAGCCTGACACGTCGGATGCCGGGTTCCCAGGCGCGGCACGATCTTGAAAAATTAACCACAGGTATACGCGAACCATGAAGCTCTATTACTACAAGGACCCGGTCGGCAATTTCGGCGACGACATCAATCCATGGCTCTGGTACGAGCTGGCGCCTGAACTGTTCGACCATGACGATTCCGAATTGCTGGTCGGTGTCGGCACCCTGATCAACAGCCTGGTGCCCAAGCAGGCCAAAAAGCTGGTGTTCGGTTCCGGCGTGGGCTACGACACCCTGCCGCCGATCGACAACAGCTGGCACTTCTACTGCGTGCGCGGGCCGCTCTCGGCCGAACGGCTGGGGATTGACCGCGCACTCGGCCTGTCCGACCCGGCCGTGCTGCTGACCCAGGTGATGCCGGCCACCCCGGTGGCGCGCACCGCCATGGTGTCCTTCATGCCGCACCACGGCAGCATCCACAACGCCGACTGGCGCGAAGTATGCCGCCTGGCCGGCATCAACTACATCGATCCGGCCACCGACGTGCATGAGGTGGTGTTCCAGATCCGCCAATCCAGGCTGGTGATCGCCGAAGCGATGCACGGCGCGATCGTGGCCGACGCCTTCCGCGTGCCCTGGACCCCGGTGGCCTGCTACGACCATATTCTGGAATTCAAGTGGAGCGACTGGTGCCAGTCGCTTGGCATGAGCTACACGCCGCTGCAGATCCCGCGTCTGTGGGACCTGGAAAAGCTGCTGTCCGAGCGCGACCGCTTCAAGACCGGCATCAAGCGCCGCCTGCTCAAGGCCGGTATCTGGTCGGACAACTGGGGCAAGCCGGTGCCGGAAAAAAGCGCCGCGAACGAAGTCGATGCCGTGGTGGCGATGCTGCGTTCGATCGCCGCCAACAGCACCAATGCCTGCCTCTCCGACGACAGTGCGCACGCGCGTTCGATCGCCCAGCTGATGGATAAAGTGGAAGAGGTCAAACGCGACCACCGCCAGGGCACGCGCAAGGCGGCCTGACGGCTTTAAGCTGCACGGCGCTTACTGCGCCGGCAGTCCCTTGGCAATCGACAGCACGTCGCGCAGCGCGCGCAGGCCCGGCTGGGCCAGCGCCGACGGCAAAATGCTGCGGATGGCGTCCAGTTTGCGCCCTTCGCGCAGGTAGGTGTACGACAGGCTCAGACGCGCATTGCGCACCTTCTCGTTGCAGCCGCGCCGGATGGCCGGCGATGCGCCCGCCATTTCCTGCTTGAGTGACTCGAGCGTATTCACAAACCCGATCTGGGCGTTCAGCACATTGGCGCGCAGCGCGCTGTTGGGATGAATGTAGTAGATCGCCAGCGGCAGGTGCACCGCGCCGCCCTTGGCGCTGCGCGCGCACAGGCGCACCACGAAATGCAGGTCTTCGCCGATCTTCACCCCGGCCGGAAAGCCGCCCAGTTCCAGGAACGTCGCGGTCGGTACGGACAGTGTGCGGATC
Source organism: uncultured Oxalobacteraceae bacterium (assembly GCA_946479255.1). The sequence goes on along the minus strand of CAMLFK010000009.1, from coordinate 32,061 downwards.
TCGCCGAAGCCGTCGGCGATGAAGCTTTCGTAGTCGGCGTCTCCCATCGGCAGCTCGGTCTTGCCTGGGTAGCGCTCGATGAGCGCGCGGCCGGCCGCGCTGCCGGCTATGGCCATCTGCAAGAGCGTGCCGTCCGGCTTGCGGTTCTCCTGGTCGCCTAACAGAAAGCCCAGGTCCGGTTCGCGCCGGATCCAGTCGGCGTGCACCTGCAGGCGCTCGGGAAGGAATAAATCGTCAGCATCCAGGAAAGCCAGCCAGTCGCCCGTGGCGATGCGCGCGCCGTGATTGCGCGCCACCGAGACGCCTGCATTGTCCTGATAGACGTAGCGGACTTTGTCGCCATAACGCGTCACCACCTCACGCGAATTGTCTTTGGAGCCGTCGTCGATGACGATGATTTCGTGGGCGGGATAGCGCTGCGCCAGCACCGAGTCGATCGAAGCGGCGATCGTGGAGCCGTTGTTGTAGTTGGGGATGACAACCGAGAAGCGCGGGCCGGGCTGAGACATACAATTCCAATCAGTGAATACCATGCCGACAAATTGTCACATGGGGGCGAAGACTAAACAAGCAGTTCCAGCGCCGCCGGATGGCTGAGAAAGCCGCCCGGGCTGGCCGAGCGGCCGTAGGCGCCGGACTGGAATACCACCACCAGGTCGCCCACCTCGGCCCCCGCCAGATCCATCTGGTCGGCCAGGATGTCGAGCGGGGTGCACAGCGGGCCGACCACGGACACCCGTTCTTCGCTCTGGCCGATGCGGTTGCCAATCGCCACCGGGTAATTCTTGCGGATCACCTGGCCGAAATTGCCCGATGCCGCCAGGTGGTGATGCATGCCGCCGTCGGTGACCAAAAACACCTTGCCGCGCGAGACTTTGCGTTCGGTGACGCGCGCCACGTACAGCCCGGCTTCGCCGACCAGGTAGCGTCCCAGCTCGATGGAGATGCGCGCTTCGGGCAGCGCCGCCTGCAAGGCCGGCAGGGCCGCACGCAGGTGCGCGCCGACGCTGTCCAGGTCGAGCGCTGCTTCGCCGGGGAAGTAGGGAATGCCGAAGCCGCCCCCCAGGTTCAGGTGGCGCACCGGCACCGGCGACGCCGCGGCCAGCTCGATGGCCAGCGCGAACAGGCTGGTCTGGGCTTCGATGATGGCCGCCGCGCGCAGGCACTGCGAGCCGGCGAAGATGTGAAAACCCTGGAAATCCAGCGCCAGCGCGGGCAAGCCGGCCAGCAGGGCCGGCACTTGTTCGGCGTCGATGCCGAAGGCCGAGGCGCCGCCGCCCATCTTCATGCCGGAAGACTTCAATTCGAACGGCGGATTGACGCGCACCACGATCTGCGGGCGGATGCCGGAGGCTGCGCCGATGGCGGCGGCGCGCCGCAATTCGCCTTCCGACTCGACGTGGATGAAGACCCCGGCCGCGATCGCCTGGGCCAGTTCGGCGTCGGTCTTGCCGGGACCGGCGAAGCTGATGTGGCGTGGGTTCATGCCGCTGTCGAGCGCCACGTGCATTTCGCCGCTGGAGGCCACGTCCAGGCCGTCGACCAGGGCGGCCATGTGCTGCACCAGCGCCGGCATCGGATTGGCCTTGACCGAATAATGCAGCTGCAGGCCGGGGGGCAGCGCGGCGCGCACCGCGGCCACGCGCGCAGTGAGCAGCGCCCGGTCGTAAGCGAAGAACGGCGTGCGGCCGGCGCGCATGGCCAGCCGGGTCAGGCTCACGCCACCCACCTGGAGACAGCCGTCCACGGCCGGGAACAGGGATTGCGCGGCATGGCGCGGGCGCTTGTCGGTCATGGCATGGCGGCACCTGCGAGGCGCGCGGTCAGAGTTTGCTGAAGAAGTTTGCGGTCGATCTTGCCGTTCGGGTTGCGCGGCAAGGGGCCGGGATGCAGTTCCAGATGGCGCGGCATCATGTAAGTCGGCAGGCGGCGCTGGCACAGGGCCATCAGTTCGGCGCTGCCGGGGGCCTTGTCCGGCGCCGGCACCACCACCACGGCGATCGCCTGGCCGAGGCGCGCATCGGGCACGCCAAAGGCCGCCACCTCGGCGATGCCGGGCTGGCCGTGCAGGGCTTCCTCGACCTCGGTCGGGCTGACCCGGTAGCCGGACACCTTGATCATGTCGTCGCCGCGCCCGATGAAATACAGATAGCCTTCCTCGTCGCGCCGCACGGTGTCGCCCGACCACACCGCCATCTCCACCAGCGGCAGGGCCGGGTCCTGGCCAGGGGCCGGGCGAAAGCGCTCGGCGGTCTTGGCCGGATCGTTCCAGTAGCCCAGCGCCACCAGCGCGCCGCGGTGCACCAGCTCACCTGCTTCGCCCGGCGCGCACTCGCTGCCGTCCGGCCGCACCACCATCACTTCGGCGTTGGGGATGGCGCGGCCCATCGAGTCGGGGCGCCGCGCCAACTGCTCGGGCGGCAGGTAGGTGGAGCGGAATGCCTCGGTCAGGCCGTACATCAAGAACAGTCCGGCGTCGGGCAGCGCGGCGCGCAGCGCGTCGACGGTGGCACGCGGCATGGCTCCGCCGGAATTGGTCAGGTAGCGCAGCGGCGACGGCTGCGGCCACTTGAGCGCGGCCAGCTGGATCCACAAGGGCGGCACCGCCGCCAGGCCAGTGATGGCGTGCTCGCCGACGGCCTTGACGATGTCGGTGGCGAAAAGGTGATTGAGCAGCACCGCGCAGGCCCCCTGGCGGAAGGCCGTGGTCAGCTGGCTCAAGCCGTAGTCGAAGCTGAGCGGCAGCACCGCCAGCAGGCGGTCGGCCGGGGTGATGGCCAGGTAGCTGGCCACGCTGGCGGCGCCGGCCACGATATTGCGGTGCGAAAGCACCACGCCCTTGGGCTTGCCGGTGCTGCCGGAGGTGTACAGGATGGCGGCCACGTCGCCGTCGATGCGGCGGTGGATGCGCGGCGCGGCGGCGGCGGCCCTGGCCACTGCCTCGTCCCAGCCGAGCACCTGGCAGGCGCCGTCGATTGGCGCGGCGCCGTCGCCCGAGACGATCACGGTGTTCAGGCTGGGGCACTGGTCCAGCAAGGGGGCCAGCTGGCGCAGGCGCTCGCTGGAGGTGACCAGCAGCCGCACCTGGCAGTCGTTGACGATATAGCTTAACTGTTCGGCCTTGAGCAGCGGATTGACCGGCACGAACACCAGGCCGGCGGCGGCGGCGCCGAACAGCGCGCAGACCGTGTCGATGCGCTTGTCGAGATAGACCGCAACGCGCTCGCCGGGCGCCAGGCCGAGCGCGCCAAAGGCGACGGCGGCGGCGCGCACGCGCGCGGCCAGCGCCGCGTAATCGAGGCACACGCGATCGTGCACCAGCGCCGGCGCCTGCGGGGAGCGCTGCGCCGTGTCGAAAATCAGATCTTGAACCAGATCACCCATGAGCACCCATGAAAACCTCGTGTGCGGACCGCCGGATGCGGCCGCGACCGTGATATTAACAGGTGCGTCAGGCCGGCTGCAGCGCCGGCGGGCGCCTGGTGCGCGAGAACAGGGCGCGGTAGAAGGCGGTGCGGCGCTCGGTCAGCTGGCCCAGCACGAAGATGGCCAGCGCCATCAGCGCATAGAACGGCAGCGGCGTGCCGATGCCCAGCGCGTCGCGCAGCAGGATGGTCAGCGGGCCATGGAACACATAGGTGGAAAAGGTAAAGCTTGCCAGGTAGCGCACGCCAGCGGCGGCGCGCTCGCCCACCCGCACATTGCGGCACAGCGCCGCCATGGCGGCGAAGTTGGCGGCCACTACCACGCCCATCAGGATGTCGTAGATGAACTGGCTCGAATAGTGCAGGCGCCAGGCCGGCGGGAACACCCGGTACAGTTCGGCGCGAATCTGGCCGGAGACGTCGTTGGCGGTCGTGACAAACATCAGCGCGACGCTGGCGCACACCAGCAGCCAGGCCAGCAGCACCGGGATGCGCGGCATGCGGTGGTACAAGCACACGCCGAACAGCCACACCGGCATCAGCAGCAGGATGCGCGGGCCGGCCACCAGGCAGGCCAGGGCCACGAACAGCAGGCGCCGATTGGCCGGGGCGTACAGCCACAGGCCGAAAATGATGTAGTACCAGACTTCATAGTTGAGCGACCACATGGGGGCGTTGTAGACCGGTCCCAGGTTCACATGGGCAGACTGGGCCAGGAACGCCAGATTGGCCACCAATGGCTTCCACACCAGCTCGAACATGGCACCGCCCGGCGGCACCACGAAGGCCATCACGACGCTCAGCAGCAGGGCCGCGTAGGCCACCGGCAAAATGCGCGCGGCGCGATGCTGCAGATAGACGCGCCAGGTGACGCTGGGGCGGTCGGTGGCGTGGGCGATGACGAAGCCGGACAGCACGAAAAAGATCACCACCGCCTCGTGGCCGGGCCATTTGATTGGGCTGTCGGGGTAGAAAATCGTCCAGGTGTGGTACAGCAGCACCGACACCGCCGCCAGGAAACGCGCCGCATCCAGGTACAGCGACAGGCCGGGTGAGATTTTCGATTCCATGTGCAGCTCCGTGGCCAGCCGGCCGTTTCCGTAAAAGACCAAATATTACCATGAGAAATTATCATATTGTTATGATGGGAAGCCATCGCTGTGCGATAAAGCAGCCGGTGTTGCGTCCCTGCCGCGCTCGACCCTTCCGCCCCATCCGTTTATACTGAGCAATGCCCATCGTGAACCAGCCGCGTCCCCCTTTGCCGCCGTTTGCCCACCGCGTGCCGCTCGCGCCGGTGCTGTCGGCGCACGCGCTGCGGCGCGCGCGCGGCCCGGCCCTGCCCTCGCTGCTGGACGCCCCGGCGCGGCGCGCGGTCAGTAGCGGCCGGGTAGCGATCGCCATGGCCCTGCGCGCCATGGAGGTCGGCCCTGGGGACGAGGTGCTGGTGCCGGCCCTGCACAGCCGCTCGATGATTCCCCCGGTGCTGTGGCGCGGCGCCCAGCCGGTGTTCTTCAGGCTGCATGCCGACACCACCATCGACCTGGCCGACCTGGAAAACAAGATCGGCCCGCGCACGCGCGCCGTCATGGCGGCCCACTACTTCGGCTTTCAGCAAGACCTGGGCGCGCTGCGCGCGCTGTGCGACCGGCGCGGCCTGCAGCTGCTGGAAGACTGCGCCCACTGCCTGCTGGGCGAGCGCGATGGCATTGCAGCCGGGGCCACCGGCGACTACGCCATCGGCAGCACCATGAAATTCGTGCCCAGCTATGAAGGCGGCTGCCTGGTGTCGTGGCGCCATTCGCTCGACGCGGTGCGCCTGCACGGCGGCGGACCGGGATTCGAAGCCAAGGCCATGCTGGCCGCGCTGGAAAACAGCTTTGCCAGCGCGCGCCTGCCCTGGCTGGAAAAACTGCTGCGCCTTCCGCTGGCGCTCAAAGACCGGTTGTGGCGCGGCCTGCGCCGGCGCGCCCTGGCGGCGGCCCCGCTGACGCCGGCATCGTCCGACAGCAGCTACGATTTTGATCCGCGCTGGATCGATGTGCGCTCGGCGCTGTTTTCGCGCCTGCTCACGCGCATGGTGCCGCGCACCCGTATCGCCGCGCGCCGGCGCGGCCATTACGCCGACTACGCCAAGGCGCTTGAGGGGGTGCCCGGCTGCCGCCCGCTGTACGCCGAGCTGCCGGCCGGCGCCTGCCCGTGGGTGTTCCCGCTGCTGGTGGACGACGCCGACGGCCTGGCGGCCAGACTGAGCGCGGCCGGCGTGCCCTTGACGCGCTTCGGCAGCCCGCCGTGGGATGGCGTCACCGGCGATACCTGCGCCAACAGCGCCGTGCTGGCGCGCCATGTGCTGGGCTTTCCCTGTCATCAGGAGCTGCGCGAGGACGAAGCCGCGTGGATCGTGGCGCAGCTGCGCGCGGGGCTGGGCACATGAAGTGGCAAGTGGTCCCGGCGGCGCGCTTCGATCCTCCGCGCTGGCAGGCGCTGCATGCGGCCAGCCACGCTTCGCCGCTGCTGCACAGCGACTTCGTCACGGCGCTGCTGGCCGTCTTTGCGAAGCCGGGCTGCGTGTTCGCCAGCTGCGAAGACGCCATGGCGCTGCTGGTGCCGAACGGGCGCGGCAGCTGGAGCACCTTTCAGCCGGCCCAGGCGCCGGTCGGCATGTGGCTGCAACGGCCCGGCGCGGACAGCGCGGCCCTGCTGGCCGGCCTGCTGCGCGCGCTGCCGGGCGCGCCGCTGCTGCTCGGCCTGACCCAATGCGACCCATGGCTGATCGCGCGCCCGCCAGCGAGCCCCAGATTGCACATCCTTGACTACATACAGACCGCGCATATCGACATCGACCGCCCCTTCGACGACTACTGGCAGGGGCGCGGCAAGAACCTGCGCGCCAACCTGAAGAAGCAGCGCGCCCGGCTCGAGAAGGACGGCGTGCAGCCTGTGCTTCGCGTGGTGCGCGATGCTGAAGGCGTGGCCGAAGCGGTGGCCGCCTACGGCCGGCTGGAAAGCGCCGGCTGGAAAGCCGGCAGCGGCACCGCGGTCAGCATCGACAACGCCCAAGGCGCGTTCTACAAGCAGATGCTGGAAGCCTTCTGCCGGCGCGGCGCCGGCAGCATCTACAGCTACTGGTTCGGCGAACAGCTGGTGGCGATGGACCTGTGCATCGAAGGAGCCGACCATCTGATCGTGCTAAAAACCGCCTACGACGAAAGCGTGCCGGCCAGCCTGTCGCCCACCTTGCTGATGCGCGAGGAAGCCTGCCGTGCGCTGTTCGAAGGCGGACGTTTCGCCCGCATCGAGTTCTACGGCAAGGTGATGGAGTGGCATCTGCGCTGGACGGATCGCGTGCGCACTCTATACCATGTCAATTATTACCGCTGGCCGCTGCTCAGGCGTGTCCACCTGGCGCTGGCGCGGGCCGGCGAGCCGGCGCCTCCCCCCACTAGGAGTCACCCATGTACCTCGACGAAGTTAGAACCATCCTGATCGACACCCTGGCGCTCGGTCCCGGCGCCGAAGCGCTGGAGGCCGGCTCGCCCCTCCTGGGCGCCCTGCCCGAACTCGATTCGATGGCGGTGGTCAGCCTGATCGGCGCGCTGGAAGAGCACTTCGGCATCAGCATCGCCGACGACGACATCAGCGCCGAGACCTTCGAGACGCTGGGCAGCCTGGCCGCCTTCGTGCGCCACAAAACGGCTGCCTGATGCACGCTGTCGGCCATCCGCCGGCCGAGGCATTTTTTCTCGATAGCGGCGAGGAGCGGCGCTTTTGCCTGCTGCACCTTCCCGCCGGCCAGGCGCGCAGCGCGCTGGTGTACGTGCACCCGTTCGCCGAAGAGATGAACCGCTCGCGCCACGTGGCCGCGCAGCTGGCGCGCACCCTGGCCGCGCAAGGCATGGCGGTGCTGCTGATCGACCTGCACGGCTGCGGCGACAGCGGTGGCGACTTCGGCGATGCGCGCTGGGACAGCTGGAAGCGCGACCTGGATGCTGCCTGCGCGCTGCTGGCCGAACGCTGCGGCGTCTGGCCAGGCATGCTGGGCCTGCGCCTGGGCGCCTTGCTGGCGCTCGACCATGCCCGCAGCGCCGCGCGCGCGCCGGCCCGGCTGCTGCTGTGGCAACCGGTGCTCAGCGGCGCGGCCTATCTGACCCAGTTCCTGCGCCTGCGCACCGCGCGCGGCATGCTCGAAGGCAGCGAACAAGGCGAAAGCACCGATGCGCTGCGCGCCCGTCTGGCCGAACAAGGCCAGCTGGAGGTGGCCGGCTACATGCTGGCCGCGCCACTGGCCGCCGCCATCGATGCACTCGACGCGCGCCAGCTGGCGCCGGCCAGTGCCGACTGGTTTGAAGTGGTGGCCGCCGAAGGCCGCGCGCCCTCGCCCGCCAGCAGCCGGATGCTTGACGCATGGCGTGCGGCCGGCTGCGCGCTGACCCTGCACACGGTGGCCGCGCCAGCCTTCTGGACGACGCCGGAACTGGCCGGCGCCGGGGCGCTGGTGCGCGCCACCGCCGCGCTGCTGAAAGAGGGACCGCATGCGGTTTGAAGAACGCGCGCTCAATTTCGCCTGTGGGGGCGACAAGCTGGTGGGCGTCGTCAGCGTGCCGGAACAGGCGCACCCGCGCGGCGTGCTGGTCGTCGTCGGCGGGCCGCAATACCGGGCCGGCAGCCACCGCCAGTTCACGCTGCTGGCGCGCCACCTGGCAGCCGTTGGGATCGCGGCCATGCGCTTCGACTACCGCGGCATGGGCGACAGCGCAGGCGAGACACGCAACTTCGAAGACGCCGGCGCCGACATCGACGCGGCGCTCACCCGCTTCATGGACGAAGTGCCTGGCTTGTGCGAGGTGGTGATCTGGGGCTTGTGCGACGGCGCCTCGGCCGCGCTGCTGCATGCCCCGCGCGATGCGCGCGTGACCGGGCTGGTGCTGCTCAACCCGTGGGCCCATACCGAACAGGGCCACGCCAAGACCGTCCTCAAACATTATTACTGGGCGCGCCTGCGCGAGCCGGCGTTCTGGCGCAAGCTGGCTTCCGGACGTTTTAAGCCCGGCCAGGCAATGGCCTCGCTGGCCAGCCTGGTGCAAAAGGCACGCGGACAAGGGGACGACACCACCGTGGACACGCCCTTGCCGCAGCGCCTGCACGCGGCCCTGAAAGCCTATCGCGGACGGCTGCTGCTGCTCACCTGCGACGCCGACCTGACGGCGCAGGAATTTCTCGGCGTGGCGGCGGCGCCCGAATGGCGGGCACTGCTGCACGCCCCCACCGTCAGCCATCGGCGCCTGGCCGACGCCGACCACACCTGCTCGCGGCGCGAATGGCGCGACCAGGTCGCCGCATGGACCGCCGACTGGGTCAGGTCATGGTGAAGCGGGCCTTGATGGTGGCCTTTCATTTTCCGCCGCAGCGCGGCAGCAGCGGCGTGCAGCGCACGCTGGCGTTCGCGCGTCATCTGCCCAAGCTCGGCTGGCAGCCGCTGGTCCTGACCGCGCACGAACGGGCCCACGAATATACTTCCACCGACCAGCTGGGCGACATCCCGCCCGGCACCGTGGTGCGGCGCGCCTTTGCGCTGGAAACCTCGCGCCACCTGTCGATCCGCGGGCGCTATGTTGGGGCGATGGCGCTGCCGGACCGTTGGATCAGCTGGGTGCTGGGCGCGCTGCCGGCCGGGCTGGCGCTGGTGCGCCGCCACCGGCCGGCGCTGATCTGGTCGACCTATCCGATCGCCACCGCGCACCTGATCGGCATGGCGCTGCAGCGCCTGACCGGCCTGCCCTGGGTGGCCGAGATGCGCGACCCGATGACCGACGACGAGTATCCCGCCCCCGGCCTGAGCCGGCGCGCCTGTCTGTGGGTGGAAGCGGCCACGGTGCGCCGCTGCACCAGGCTGGTATGCACCACGCCGGGCGCCATTGCCGGCTACAAGGCGCGCTTTCCGGAGGTGCCGGCCGAACGCTATGCCTTGATCGAGAACGGCTACGACGAAACCCACTTCAGCGAAGCCGGCGCGGTGCCTGCGCAGCGCGTGCCCGGCCCGCTGCGGCTGGTCCACAGCGGCATCATCTACCCGTCCGAGCGCGATCCGGCGCCGCTGTTCGAAGCGCTGGCGATGCTGCGGGCCGAGGGCGGCGTCACCCCGCAGCGCCTGCAGCTGATGCTGCGCGCGCCGGTACACGGCCAGTTCCTCGAAGCGCTGATCGGCAAGTACGGGCTGGGCGGGATTGTGCACATCGGCGCGCACCTGCCCTACCGCGAGGCGCTGGCCGAAATGCTGGGTGCCGACGCGCTGCTGGTGCTGCAGGCGTCCAACTGCAACGCGCAGATTCCGGCCAAGCTGTATGAATACCTGCGCGCCGGCCGTCCGGTGCTGGCGCTGACCGACCCGCTGGGCGACACCGCCGGCGCCATGCGCCAGGCCGGCATCGACAGCATCGCGCCCTTGAACGACAAGCTGGCTATTGCGGTCGCGCTGAAGGCTTTTCTGGCGCAGGTCGAACAAGGCTGCGCGCCGCTGCCGACACTTGGTGCGGTCAAGGCGGCATCGCGCGCGGCGCGCAGCATCCAATTGGCGGCGCTGTTCGATAGCCTTTCTTAAGGGGCGAGGCAGGCGCTGAAATCCTCGAAGGCGCCATAGCGCGCCGATGCCGGCCGCGCCGCGCCGCACAGGTCGCGCGCGGGCACGCTGCTGCCCTGGCGCCGGCGAGGCGCATCGCCACGCCAGCCGAAATCGAAGGCTTGGCTGTCGCGAAACAGCGAACGTAGCGGATGGCGGCCGGCATACAGCCAGGCGGTGGCGGTGTCCGCGCTGTCGTCCACGCGCAGCACGCCGCCGTCGCGGCTGCGCACCGCGCCGTCAACCAGGTTGCCCTGCACATCGGCGCTGGAGGACGAGAAGCGCACCGAGATACCGCCGGTATCGACCAGGGTGTTGTGCAACACCTTGCTGCGCGCCGCGCTGTTAATGTAGAAGCCATCGTCGGAACAGGACAGGACCAGGTTGTTACTCAGTACGCTCTCCTCCTGCTCGGTAATGCATTTGCCGTCGCGGCAGTAAGGCTGGCCGGTGCCGCCGCCTCCCAGCGACAGGCCGACCCGCTGGCCCGGCAGGCCGCGCAGGCGCTGCTCGCAGATCACCAGGTTCTGGTCGAACTGGTTGCGCATGCCGCCGCCCTTGAAGAAGCCGCCGTAGCTGACCCGGTTGCCCTCTTTCTTGATGAAGTCGCTGATGATATTGCGCCTGGCGACCCAGTCGCTGGCGGCCACCAGGTCGATCGGAGTCACCGGATTCTTGGTACGCCGCACTTCAGTGTTGGTCAGGGTATTCGATTCGATCAGGCCGGCGTCCGGAAAAGCCCCCTCGTCGCCGTTGATCTTGAAGTGGGCGTTGAAGTCGACGATGCGGTTATTGACAGCGGCAAAATGGGCGGCCTTGCCGACCACGTGGAATGCATGTTCGCAGTATTGATGCTCCGCGCAGACGCCCTTGATCTCCAGGTTCTCGAAGCGCCACCACGGCCTGCTGACGATAAAGCCTTCCTGGGCATTGAGTTCAAGCTGCACCTGGCCCGCTTGGCGTGCCCGCACCACGATCGGTGCGCCCTCGGTGCCGCCGGCCCCATCGACCTTGATGTTGCCCCTGATGGTGTACAGGCCAGGCATCAGGGTGATGACGTCGCCCGGCACGGCGGCTTTGACCGCCGCGCGCAACTGCTCGGGACTATCGACCAGGATGTCGCGCCCGCCCGTTCCGGTGGCGGCGGCGCTGGCCTGGAAGCCTAGCGACAAAGGCGGTACCAGGACCGGCCCGGCATCGGCGGCACCACCACGGTCAAGCGCATAGAGCGCCCCGTGAAGGCCACGCCCGATCGCTTCGATGGTTGGATTGTGTCCGGTGGCGCGCACCTGGAGATAGGGCCCGAGCACACGCGGCGCGATGCCCTGGTCCTGCATGAACCATAAGAAGGCGGCTGCGCCGGCCAGTCCGAGGAACAGTCCAAGTACAGCCAGGCGCAGCAGCCACTTGCGCGCGCGCCCTCCTTGCCGGCTCCGCGTGGCCGCGCTAGCTGGCGCTCTTGATACCATGCCGGCTCATCAGGTCGTACATGGTCGGGCGGCTCACGCCCAGCAGTTCCGAGGCCTTGACGATATTGCCGTCGACCCGGGCCAGGGCCTTGATGATGGCCTTGCACTCGGCTTCGTCGCGCACCTGGCGCAAGTTGAACGGTTCTTCTTCCAGCGCCACCGCCAGGCCCAGGTCCTCGGCCATGATCTGCGGACCGTCGGCCATGATCACCGCGCGCTTGATGCAGTTTTCCATCTCGCGCACATTGCCCGGCCATGGGTGGGCCTCGATGGCGTCCAGGGCCTCGTGGCTGAACTGCAGGGGCGGTCGCGATTCGAGCGCGCAGAACTTGTTCTTGAAGTGGTGCGCCAGCAGCGAGGCGTCGCCTTCGCGGTCGCGCAACGGCGGAATCGTCACCACGATCTCGGACAGGCGGTAGTACAAGTCTTCGCGGAAGCGGCCGGTGGTGGTCAGGTCCTTGAGCTTCTGGTGGGTCGCGCAGACGATGCGCACGTCGACCGCGATTTCCTCGTGGCCGCCGATACGCTCGATCACGCGCTCCTGCAGAAAGCGCAGCAGCTTGGCCTGCAGCGGCATCGGCAAGTCGCCCACTTCGTCAAGGAAGAAGGTGCCGCCGTGGGCCAGCTCGACCTTACCCTTGGTCTGCTTGGCCGCTCCGGTGAAAGCGCCTTTTTCGTAGCCGAACAGTTCACTCTCGAGCAGGTTCTCGGGAATCGCCGCGCAGTTGATCGCCATGAAGCGGTTGCCGGCCCGGTTACTCATCTGGTGCAGCGCGCGCGCCAGCACTTCCTTGCCGGTGCCGCTCTCGCCCAGCAGCATGACCGAGGCGGTGGTGGGCGCCACTTTTTCCATGCTGCGGCAGACCTTCAACATGCCGGGGTCGCGGCTGATCACGCCGGTCATGGGCGAATCGGCGGTCAGCTGCTGCATGCGCGAGTTCTCCTGCTGCAGCGCGTGCAGGAAGAAGGCGCGCTTGATCACCAGTCCCAGCACTTCCTGATCGGGCGGTTTCTGGTGGAAGTCGTAGGCGCCCATGGCAATCGCCTTGACCGCGTTGGAGCGGTCCTGGTTGCCGGTCAGGACGATCACGCGGGTGGCCGGGGCCAGGGCCAGGATCTGCTGCAGGGTGGCCAGGCCTTCGGTGGAGCCGTCCGGATCGGGCGGCAAGCCCAGGTCCATGGTCACCACCGCCGGCTCGTGGCGGCGCACCTGCGCCAGCGCGGCTTCGCGGTCGCCCGCCACCACCACCTCGTATTCGTCGAAGCTCCAGCGCAGCTGCTTTTGCAGGCCCGGATCATCCTCGATGATCAGCAGTTTCATTTTATTTTGACTCACGCAAATGTCCTTTCGGCCCTTCAGGCCGCGATATCGAGCGCTTGCGCTTCGCGCTGGTGCAGCGGAAGCGTCACGTTAAAGGTGGTGCCGAGCCCGGGGGTGCTGATGACGTCCAGCCGGCCCCCCAGCTCACTGATGTATTCCCGGCTTTCGAACACGCCGATGCCCATGCCGGCCGACTTGGTCGATTCGAAGGGCTTGAACAGGCGCTCGCGGATGAATTCCTCGCTCATGCCTTCGCCGGTGTCGGTGATTTCGACCAGCACCGAGGCGCCCTGGCGCACCAGGCGGATGCCGACCCGGCCGTCCTTGGGGGTGGCCTCGATGGCGTTCTGGATCAGGTGGCCGAGCACCCGTTCGAGCCGTTCGCGGTCGGCCATCACCTTCAGGCCGGCATCGACGACCAGCAGTTCCGGATGCGGTTCAAACGCATCCTTGAGCGCCACCGCCTGGCGCAGCACCTGGTCGATCACCAGCGGCAGCGGATGCTCGGGCGATTCGCTGCGGCTGAGTTTTTGCAGCAGCAGCTTCATCTTCTGGACCGAGTGGTTCACGGTGTCGAGCATATCGCGCTGAAATTCCGGGTTGTTGCGGTGTTTTTCGGCGTTGGGGATGAGCAGGGACAGCTGCGCCACCAGGTTCTTCAGATCATGCACCACAAAAGTCGACATGCGGTTGAACGATTCGAACTGGCGCGCCACCATCAGGGCATTGGCGGCGTCCTGCTGGGCCAGGTAGCTGGCGGCCTGGCTGCCGGCGATCTTGAGCAGGTCGATGACTTCCCAGTTCAATACGATATTGCTGCGCGGCTGGGTCAGCAGCACGAAGCCGAACAGCCGTCCCTGCATGATCAAAGGCACGACCAGCCAGCCGCGCGGAAATTCGGCCAGCCAGGCCGGGGGCACCAGGTTGTCGTATTTTTCGGGATCGGCGCTTTGTTCCTGCAGGTCGAGCACCCATTGCTTGGTTTCGAGAAAACGGCAGAATTCGGAGTCATCCGGCTCGGTGGCCGCGGTGACCGGCATGTTCCAGTAGGCTTCCGGCTCGCAGACCCGGTTTTCGCGGCGCAGCCACAGCACCCCGCCGGGGCTTTCGACCAGCGCCGCCACCGCCTGGATGGTGCGCTCGCCCAGGCCCGGGCCATGTTCGGACAGGGTGCGGGTAAAGCGCAGCCACTCTTCGCGGTAGTCGTAGTTATAGCTGTAAAAATGCTTGCTGATGAAGACCTTGAGCCAGGCGCGAAAGGTGCCGGAGAACAGGATCACCACCAGCAGGATGACGGCGCCGAACAGGAAGGCCACCTGCATCACCGTGCCCCAGCTGCCGCCCACGTAGCGCAGGTAGTAGCCGGCCGAGCCCATGGCCATCAGGTAGATGGCCGAGCCGAACAGCGCGGCCGAATGGAACATCACCCGGCGCGAGACCGCCAGGTCGTTCGACCAGGCCGCGCTGCGGCTCATGGAAATGGCGATCAGCGGCACCGTCAGGGCATTGATCACGCCGCGCGCGGCCCAGATGTCGGTATTAACCTGATGGAACAGCATGCTGTCGCTGTACATGTAGAAATCGTAGGCGAACATGGCGCCGATGCCCAGGCAGGCGAACTTGATGCCCCAGCGTTCCTGCACCGGCTTGTTGCGGTACAGCTGCTCGACCAGCAGCATGCCGAGCACGGCCAGGCCGACCCTGGCGCTGACGGCCGGCATCAGTCCTATACTGTCGAGGAAGGGAATGTGCGGAATGCCGATCAGGGTGCCGAAGAAGAACAGCACATAAAACACGCAGATCGCCAGCACAGTTGGCTTCAAGCCCAGCGCCAGGCGCGACCCGGCCTGGCGGTAATTGCCCAGCAAGATGACGAGGAAGGCGGTCCAGCCGGCGTTACGCACCACTTCGGCGGCCTCGGCCACCGTGCCCGGCGCCGGCATGTCGGCCTGCATGGCCACCAGCGCGCTCCAGATGGCGCTGGCCAGGCAGGCGAAGGCGATCAGCCCGGCGCGCGTGCGGGTGCGCCAGCTGGTGGCCAGCAGGATACTGAGCGCGAGGAACGCCAGGGAAGCTACGGAGTAGCTGATGGTTGCGATACTGGTCAAAGGGTCACCATCACTGCCCAACAGACGCCGAAGCGCAGACGGCCTCAGGGGCCGGCTGCGCTTCGATCCAGACAGCTGCGATCAGCGACCGCTGCGGAACAGAACGACTTTGAGCGTATCAATCAGAATCAGGATATCGAGGAACAAGCTATTGTTCTTCACATAATACAGGTCGTACTGCAGCTTTTGCAATGCGTCATCTGCCGATGCCCCGTAGCCATAACGCACTTGCGCCCAGCCGGTAATCCCAGGCTTGATGCTGTGGCGTACATTATAGAAGGGCACCACCTCGATCAGCTGCTCGACGAAGTACATGCGCTCGGGACGCGGGCCGACGAAGGACATCTCGCCCTTGAACACATTGACCACCTGCGGCAGTTCGTCGATCCGGGTCTTGCGGATGAAGTTGCCGACGCGGGTGACGCGCGGATCGTTCTGGGCGGCCCACTGCGGCTTGCCGCCCTTTTCGGCGTCGTTGCGCATGCTGCGGAACTTGATCACCTTGAAGGTATGGCCGTCCTTGCCGACGCGCTCCTGCTGGTAGAAGATCGGCGAGCGGTCTTCCAGGTAGATCAGCAGCGCGGTGACGAGCATCACCGGGAAGGTGGCCACCAGGATGATGGTCGAGCAGATCAGGTCGAAGGCGCGCTTCATGAAGATACGGATGAAGCTCTGGTCGAAGCCGCCACCGAATACGAGCCAGCTCGGCTGCAGGGAATCGACCCGGATCTGGCAGGTTTCGCGCTCGAAGAAGTTGGCCGCGTCGGTCACCTTGATGCCCTGCAGCTTGCAGTCGAGCAGTTCCTTGATCGGGAAGCCGGCCCGGCGGTTCTGCACCGACACCACGATTTCTTCGATGTTGTGGGCGGTGGCCAGCGCGGCCAGCGATTCGCCTTCGCGTACTTTGAGCAGGCGGTTGGACGGCACGCAGCACTCTTCGGACGGCATCGGGATGAAGCCGGCGATATCGTACTTGTGGTAGCTGGTGTGGTTATCGGCCAGGTCGCTGCATTCCTTGGCCAGCGGACCGCCGCCCAGGAACATGATGCGCGATTCGAGGAAGCGCAGTTCGGAAGTCTTGAAGAAGATCACGCGCGCGGCCAGGATGCCGGCGGCGGCGATGGCGAACACCATGATCAGCATGCCGCGGCCGAAATACAGCTCGGGAGCGACGTAGAACACCAGGGTCAGGATCACGAAGCCCATCGCGAACGAGGGCATCAGCTTCAGGAAAAACGGGTTGCGCAGGCCTTCGCTGAAGTTCAGCTGGTACAGGCCCATGGCGCTCATGCTGAACACGATGGCCAGGGCGAACGCCACGGCGGACATGAAGAAATGGTCGAGCTGGGGCGCCATGGTGGCGTCGCCGCCGTCGAGGAAACGCACCGCCGCGCCCGCATACGCTGCGCCGACCAGCACCAGTACTTCCACAAACAGCAGGAAAAACACTATCTTCGATACATAGTGATTCGAAATTTTTAACACGCTACCCTCCGGTATTCTTTTTACGTACTGGGAAATGATGTCGCCGCATTTTTGCGCGGCCATTTCAAGAAACAGGTAACCATCCTGTTTCCTGGTTGATGTCGCCCGCCATTTTCATTTTCCTAACAGATCTTGTCGGTTAGGCATTCCATTAAAACATGTTTACTGTCGCGCACGGCTCATTGCGACTAGAAATTATTATGTATTGCTCTTCGGAATTTCAATTTGCCAATGTACCAACATAAAATATATCACGGAAACGTGCCAATTATCAACACAAGGCAACAAAATTTTCTCAAAAGAAACAATCGCCGCCACCCTGCGTTATTATTTTTATATCATTTTGCGCGTGCCAGCCCGCCCCCCTTAATGCGGCGCAAAAAGGATCCGTCGCCTTCTTTAGACGATTGCTCTGTTCTCGGTAAAAATTATTGCTGTGCAGCCGTGCGGCCCGTCGTCCGCACGAGCAAGCTGATGAGTACTGTGAAAATGCTGCAGTGCGATTTTAGCATTTCCATAGTTTAATAGGGTTGCCAGACTGACAACATCGTGTTGTAGTCGCATGTCTTTTTTGCAGTTGCAAAAAGGAGACATCATCCCAAGAGTGGCTTTGGAACGGCCGGATGCACATGCCCACCAATCGCAGCTTCCGCCCAAATCAACAATGGGCATGGAAGCAGTTTTCGCGGCCACCCACCTCCCATCTAGCGCTTCAGCTTCCGTTGTTCTGCTGCGATGTCTACTCGTTTTGCGTTAGCATCCCACTCGTCCGCCATGCGTTCCAACATCGCTGCGGTACGAGGCAACTTTGCTTGCTCTGACCACCCGCGATAATGTGAAGCAAGCTCTCGTTCCTGCTCGCCACCTTCGTTGGGCGCCTTGGAATGTACACCTCGCATATTGAAGCGCTAAATTTCGATACCGCGCTCCACGATGTCCGATGCAATTTTCTCGAGCACGGAAGCAACCGGTTCTGTCGCGTTGTTGAGCGCAGGACGGATTTTTCGGCGCTGAGCATGCCCCTGGCTTACACTGGACGGACTCGTCCTGCCAGCGCATAAAATTGGTCGGCGAACCACATGACCGCAGCGCCATCGATAGCGAACTGGCCCTTACGGATCATGTGCATGAGCTCAACGCCGGCGAGAACAGAGCGGGCGGCATGGAACGATTTGAAGTTCAGCATCGGCCTGTTGAACAGAATGACAGGTCCGGGTTAGACTCGGCACCCGCCTGCACCCGCATGCACCCGTTTCACGGATGGCCAACCTGAATACCATCTCCATGACTTATTACGAGCCGAATGAGGCGCCACTCGATTGCAGCGTGCAGCACATCGACCTGTGGCTGACGCACTATCAGGCGCTCGACGATGCCTGCCTGGTAAGCGCCATGCACGCGCTGCTGAACGACGCTGAGCGCGCGCACATTCCTCCCTTGACGTCGGCTGACGATCGATTACGCTACGTTGCCACGCGCGCCATGGTGCGCACCGTGCTGTCGCGCTATGCCACTGTCGCGCCCGACGCTTGGAGCTTCGACCGGAATGCGCACGGGCGCCCCGGTATCGCAGCGCGGCATGGGGTGCCAGCCCTGCGCTTTAACCTCTCGCACACGCACGGGCTGATCGCGCTGGCAGTCGGCAGCGAACGCGAGCTGGGTGTCGACGTCGAAAACCTGGCCCGGCGCCAGGCGCCGCTGGGCGTGGCCCAGCGGTGTTTTGCCCCTTCCGAGGTGGCCGACCTGGCTGGCCTGCCGCAGGCGGACCAGCAGCTGCGCTTTTTCGAGTACTGGACATTGAAAGAGTCTTACATCAAGGCGCGCGGCCTGGGTCTGTCGGTCCCGCTTAACCGCTTCAGCGTCCACCTGCCCGCCGCGGGCCCGGTCAGCCTGAGTATCGACCCCGGACTTGAGGACGACCCGAAGCGCTGGCGCTTCTGGCAATGCAGGCCGACCCCGGATCATTTGCTGGCATTGTGCGCGGACGGCCCGGGGGCGCGCATCACGGTGCGCACCACCGTGCCGACGGTCAGCGAGACGGTTGTGGAAACCACCTGGCTTCGGCCATAGACCAGCGCCACGCGCACATGCGACGTCGTCAGGCCAGCACGTCCTTCATGTCGAACAGGCCGCAGCGTTTGTCGGCCAGAAAACGTACAGCGCGTAAGGCGCCGTTCGCATACGAGGCGCGGCTGCTCGATTTATGGCTGATTTCAATCCGCTCGCCGATGCCGGCAAACAGCACCGTATGGTCGCCAATTATGTCACCGCCCCGAATAGTGGCAAAACCGATGGTTGAAGGATCGCGGGCGCCGATGACGCCTTGGCGGCCGTACACCGCGCACGCCGTCATATCGCGACCGAGCGCGTCGGCCACAACGGCGCCTAGCTGGAGGGCCGTGCCCGACGGGGCATCGACCTTGTGGCGGTGGTGTGCTTCGACAATCTCGATGTCGTACCCTTCGCCCATGCTCCTGACAGCGTTCTCAAGCAGTAACAGCATGGCGTTGAAACCGACGCTCAGGTTGGGCGCGAACATGATCGCGGTTTTTTCTGCCGCAGCGCCAATGAGCGCTTTGCCCGCATCATCGAATCCGGTCGTGCCGATGACCAGCTTGATGCCATGTTCAACGCAAAACCCGAGATGCCTGAGCGTGGCCTCGGGACGGGTGAAATCGATCAGGAATTGAGCGTCGGCCAGAGCAACGGCGAGCTCGGACGTGATCGCAACGCCGATCGGCTTTCCCGAAAAAGCGCCGGCGTCGGTGCCGATACTGGATGAGCCGGCACTGGCCAGCGCCCCCACCAACGCCGCGTCGGGTGCTGCGCCGATGGCGTCAACGAGCACGTGGCCCATGCGCCCGCTGGCGCCGGCAATTGCAATCTTCAAACGATCCATGGGTTTCCAGGAGCTGGTGATCAAACCGGAAGCTGCCGGGCCCGCGCGCGGCTGACCTCCGTCGGCTCCGCCTGCATGATTAACGGACAAGGTTGCAATTATACACAGCTTTCGCCGCTGTCGCGCTGGGCGCATGCATCCGGCACGCCGCTGCGGATGCCCTTACCATAGCGACTGTTCGGTCAGCCGGTTGTCAATTTCGTCGAGCAACGCCCGGTCGATGGATGCCAGCGAATCGAACACATACCTGACCCCCGCGTCAACCATCTGGCGGCGCTGGTAGGTAGCGCCTGGAATGCCAATGAATCCGCACCCCAAGGATCGGCATACATCGGCGACGCGATTCAAATCGTCGATGAAAATAATTTCGTCGAGCGCGCACCCCATCGCTTCGCTCGCAATCTGTTTCATCCCTGGGCGGAAAGCGCCCATGTTAACGTACGGCGTTTCAGCGTCGAACCAGCGCGCGTAAGGCTGCAGCACGGGGGCAAACGAGACTTCCTTCGGGCTGCCCCCATACGAGGTGATCCGCAGTCCGGTCGCCTGCATCCGCTCGAGAAACTCGAGCGCACCCGGGTTAATCGACACTGGCATAGTCTTGGCGTATTCCTTCTGCACCGCCAGAAAAGCGTCAATGGTTTCCTGGGACGTCCATGGCAAACAGCAAGCAGTCGCCATGATGTGTCCTCCGGCCGCGTGCGGGGAGCCGAAGACCATGCGTTCCAGCTCCGGGGTGTAGCTGCCGCCGTGTTGTTCTACGAACTGCTTGATGGCGCCGCTATAGACATCGTTAAGCAGTACGCCATTCGTGTCGATCGCGATTGCACGGAGTTTTTTAAACGGCTTCATAGTAACTTTCATAGTTCAGTGAACTGAGGTCGATACACTCCCCAATCCGGCACAACACTGGTCGGCTGGATTCGTCTGTGTCCAGATCCAGACGATCAGCGCTGGTGGTTAACATCGGTGCACTTAACGCAGCAAAAGCTCTTCAGGACCAAGCTGCCGCGCCAGTGCTATACAAAAACGACCATCGCAATGCGCGCTTGAGAATGCGCTGGAGGCGGCGCTGCCGGCAACGCCTTATTTCGCAAGCCGCATTGTCGCCGGGTCATATTCGCGCAAGTGCGTGTAGGAAATCGGCTGACATTCCGCCAGCGTCGCCAGACGTCTCGCATACTCGGCCAGTTGCGCTTTTCGCGCTGCATCATCGACACTGCCAGGCGCCCAGCTGATAAAGGGCGGTAACACGTCCAGGCCCACGAAGCGCAAGATGTTGTATTGCATCGGCTGGAGCAGCTTGTCGACGTCGCCGTTCAGGCCGTCAACTTCATACATGCCTTCCGGACCACCGGTGGTCACAGAGATCATCGCGCGTTTCCCCTTGAGCAGGCCTTCGTCATACCATTGGCCATAGTGGTAAGTGACCCCCAGGGCCAGCACGCGATCGACCCATCCTTTCATGATTGCCGGCATTGCGCCCCACCAGAGCGGGAACTGAAAAATCAGCACATCTGCTTGCTGGATCTTGTCGAGCTCGCCCTGGATATCGTCCGCATACCCGTGGTATTCGGTGGCCGATTGCTCTTCGACTTGCTGCTTGAAAAAATCAGGGTCTGCAACGGAGCTGAAGTTCCGGCGATCCGATACCGGCTGCCAGTTCATTGCATACAAATCGGACACCACGACGCTGTGACCGGCCTCCCGCAGTGTCGCGGTGGCGGTTTTGGTCAACGCCGAATTGAAGCTCTTTGGTTCGGGGTGAGCGTGAATAATCAGTACATTCATTTTTACTTAACCTTTCTGTTGTGAATACCATTTACATTGAAAATACAGCTGCTTTATTTTTGTCCTACCTCCCGGCTGGCAAGCTTGGCCCGTCCGGTCCCCCGCTCCGCGACCCTGCACAAAATGCAATTGTCGGGTTTGGCCACAAAGTCCTTGAACAAGGCGCTCCCCCCATGGCCGCTCAGGTGGCTGGTATCGACATACACCGGGCGGTTGTTCACCAGGAATTTGGTGGCAGCAAACCTCGCATAACTGTCGGACAGATCCACCCACGCGCTGTTGGGGATCTGCGCACTCAAGGCCTTGATCACCGCATTGCCACTGTCGCCACCTCGCGCCGCCGACGCGCCGACCGACAGGCCGAGCTCGTCGAGCAAGCGTGAATACTGCAACGACCTGTCGATGACGGGAGCGTCGTGGAAGAAGACCAGGGGCGTTGCCTGCCCGATCGCGCGCAAACGATCACGTGCGAATGCCGGAGGCTGATCGCGGCTATCGGTAAAAATGTTGTGGGTGCCGGAGAACAGGTTGAACGCATTGACAACGAATACGGCGTCGTAGTGCTCATGGTTTTCGCTGACATAGTCCAGCATGTTTTTACAATCCTCGATGCGCTGGGCGGTTTGCACGAACGCCGGCGCCCGTTTGGCTAGACCCCATTCGCTGATCTGGCAGGCGCCGACGGTGTAAGCGGCGACCGAAAAGTGCTCGCGTTTTCCAATCTCGTCGATAAAGCGACCCAGCGCAGCGCCATGGGAATCGCCCACCATCAGAATTCGCGGCGGCTTGGAAATGTCGCCAATGGCGCAGCGCGCGTTGACAGCCTTCATGGAGCGGTCGGCAAGATGGTTATCCCAGCAAGGCGCCAACCAGCCGTCGGTCAAATGCGCGTTCTGCCCGTCGCTGCCGGTCACGTTGGCGTATTCACGGCCGACCAGGGGCGCAACATTGAGTTCCTCCACGCCGGCGAAGGTCACGACCAGCGCCAGGGCCGCCGCATTCACAGCCAGCGCGGTGGAATAGAAGGAAGGCCGCCGGGTTACTTCCTTGCGAATAAACGGCAGCTCCACGTAGTGATACGACAGTGCCGACAGCGCGATGACCCCGGGGACGAAAACGGCAATGAACCCCATCGACAGATCGTTCGATCCGGTCAGGAAGCGCGTCAGCGCCAGAATCAACCAATGCCACAGGTATAAGGAGTACGATATCTTGCCGGTATACTGCAGCGGCCCGACGCCCAGTAATTGCGCGATGCGCGACGCCTGCCCCTCGTGCGAGCGGCACGCGACCAGGATCAGCGCGGTACTCAGGCAAGGCACCAGGCTGCGCAAGCCAGGATAGGCATGCTGATCGAGGAATATAAATGAATAGAGCAGTCCGGCGATGCCGCCGATCCATAGCAACGGCGTGGAGCCGATGGCCTTCCTGATGCGTGCTTCGGAGAGCGCCACGCAAGCGCCGATCGCTAATTCGGCGAAACGCGGGAACGAAAAAAAGTAGGCTTGATTCACGGCGACCGGATCGCGGACCATGTATTCACCGTAGATGATCCCGGCGAGCGCCACCAGCGCCGAGAACGCGAATATCGTGCGTCGAGGCGACACCCGCAGTTTGGCACCGAGCACGAACAGTCCCCAGACTATGCCCGGCCAGAACAGGTAATACTGTTCTTCGATTGCCAGGGACCAGTAGTGGAGGAAGAAGTTCTTTTGCTCGTCGTACGCAAAATAGCTCGCCACATGGCTGTTGTAGGTCATGAGCGGTATATATTTTGCGCTCGACAGCAAAAATGCATTCAGCTGGCTGGCAACCAGTACAGCGATGACGAATACCAGCAAGGCCATCGGCAGGATGCGTTTGATGCGGTTCAAGTAAAAACCGGACAGCGAAAACGTGTTGTTCGACAGCTTGCCGAACAGGATGCCGGTGATGAGGTAAGACGAGATGACGAAGAATACGTCGACCCCGGCAAACCCGCCTGGCAAGGCGGCAGGTGCCACATGAAATATCAATACGGCCAGAATGGCAATGGCCCGCATTCCATCAATATCGGCGCGACGATGTAAAAGATTCATTAGTATTGTTCGGCTAGTGGTTGGTCGGTCGCTAGGCAGTAGCGCAAGCTAGTGGGCGTTGGCCATCTTGACCGACACGCACCCACTGGCGATAATCATGCCCAGCATCAGAAGGTCGTCACTTTTTGTCCCGTCGAAGCGCCAGGTGGATTCACGCTGTCTTACGCTCTCGAGAATGGCATTGGCGGCGAAGGTCTTGCCATCCCCGTTGGCGATCTCGACGCGCATCTCGCCAAACAGCGCCGGCTTGCCCGCTGCAGCCTCGAATCGGATACCTGCCTTGGATATTGCTGAAAGCTTGCCACGCAGTTCGGACGGATTGTCGTCCTGCGGTGGCGTCACACGGGACACTTTGCAGGTAATCAAATTGTCGATTGGCTTGAACCATTCGCCTGCATGCATGAACGTATTGCGGATCTGCTTGAAGTTCTCGATCGCGATGACGGTGGCGCCGCTGTCGATCACGGCAATCAGTTTTCCTCTTTGATAGAACGACACGCGGTAATGGATACGGCGGGGTCGGTGGGTAAGCACGGGCGCCAGATCGTCGACCACGATCTCGATCGGATACATCAGGTTGGCGTAATCATAGAAATTCGCCTGCAGGTTATTCAGGCTGACCGTGACCTGGCCAAGCAGCCACCCCGACTGGGAGTACAGGTGGTGATAAATCGCCTGCCGCTGGGCTTCGACCAGCATGATTCCAGGCACATGGTCGTGCGTTTTCCTGTAAAAGAAATAGTGGTTCGCCTCGTTGAGAAAAATGTACGAGCTGCTGCGGCGCGGCGCGCCCACAGCGGCAACGAACTTTGCTGCGTCGTCTGTCAGGCCGGCAGCCGGCAGGCCCGCCCCGGCCAGCGCCGCGGCGGCGAGCTGATGCGGGATGGCGCGCAGCGCCAGCCAGCGCTCGCCGTCGCTCAGCTTTTCGGCGTGGTGCTCGATGCCGCCCAACCGGTCGGCGCCATCTAGCCCCCCCAAACGCAGGTGCGTGTCATCATGCGGCCGGTATAACGCGAGCAGATACTGCAGCTGGTCTTCGAGCCCTGGCGCGGCAGTGGCATGTATATAGTCGGGCAACGGAACGGTGGCATCGGCAATCAGCACGTCGTCGCTCGAGGACTTGTGCAGCAATTTAGGATTAATCAGGGTGTGCATGGTTTTCGCGCTCGATCTCAAAAATGTGCGTGTCAGTCACCGGCCGCAGTGCGGCCGACGCTCCATAGGGGGTTGCTTATTTACGGAAAGAAAACAGCGGATTGAACTCGGTGACCTTGATGCTGACGATGCCTTCCTTGACGAAGACGTCTTCCGCCATGATTTTCGCCACCTTTTCCTTGCTGCTCCTGTCAATAATGATCACGCCGCCTTTTTTGCTGTCTTTCGGGCCAGCGAAAAGAAATACGCCCGCGCCCGTGTACTTTTCCACCCACTGCTTATGGCCGTCCAAATACGGCGCGGCCTTGGCCATATCGACGATATACTGGGTTTCAACCACAAACATGCTGGCGCCATTCACAGCGTCGGCGCCGCCATGGGTGGAGGGTGTATCGTCGGCGCCCGCGGGGTTCACCGTGAAGGTGCTGGCGGCGGCCAGGATCAGCGCGATTTTCTTCATAGAATTTCCTAAGTGTGGTATTGCGGTTTGCGCGACAATACAGCCGCGTGCGGTCAGCCCGAACAATCCGCGCCAGCGGACGTGGGCGTTGGTTTTTACTGGACGCCTGCTTGCTGGCGCGCTGGGGGCACGGATGAAAACAAGGGATTGAACCCCGAGATGTTCATTCCAACGATGCCCGCGCTGATGTAGGCGTCCTTTTGCATCATCTCGGTGACTTCATCGACGTCATTCGCGTTCATGACGATGATGCCGCCGGTTTTATCCAGCTTCGGGCCGGCATACAAGAAAATCCCGGCATCGGTATGCTGTTGCACGAATACCTTGTGGGCCTCCTTGTGCGGTTCCGCCAGTGCCGGATCCACGATATAGAACGTGTCAACAATAAACATAATCATCCTTTCCAAATAAATACGGAGGCGCGCCGCTAGCGCACATCCACGGGTGAGACAAAGGTCGTTTCCGACAGGTCAACCTGGAGCGCGCCGATGGACAGGCCGATACCGAAGCCGCATAGCAGCGTGCGGGCGCGCGCGGGAAATTCATGCCCCCTATTCGCCAGCAACAAGGGGATTGAGGAAGGGCCGGTGTTACCGTACTGCTCCATGTCCACCGGAACGACCGCTGGGTTCAGCCCAATCAGCTTTTGCAAATAATTAACCATGAATTTATTTGCTTGGTGAAATACCACCAGCTCCATGTCATCGGACCCTGTTCCACTCTTCTCGCAAAGCTCGGCGACGACCGGCGGAACCTTGGTCAGCGCAAAATTCATGATGTCTTTGCCTTCCATGTGCAGCCTGCCGACCCGCCCCCCTTGCGACGGTCCGTCCTGGTACCCAATGCGCGTGTGCAGGGATTCGCGCCCGCCGCCGTCGGACTTGATCACGAAATCGAGGTGGCCGGTCCCCGCCTTGACGATCGTTGCTGTTGCAGCATCGCCGAAAACCATTCTGACCTGCCGGTCGCTCGCATCGAGCAGCTTGCTCGTGACGTCACCCGTACATAGCAACACTTGCGAGCACCCCGCCTGGACCAGCATGCACGCTTGCAGAAGGCCATAGATGTACCCCGTGCAGCCCTGGTTGATGTCAAATGCCAGACAGTCGGCCTTCAGGCCAAGGCGGTGCTGCAGATGGAACGCCACGCCCGGCATCAGGTCGTCCGGTGTCTGCGTGATGACGACCACGGCATCGATGGCCGAGGGCGCCGTGCCGGTGGCCTCAAGCAGGCTCCTGGCAGCCGCCTCGCACAGGTCGCCAGTGGACAGGTCGCCGGCAACGCGCACGCTGCGGATACCGGTGCTGGCGACGATGCGCTCGACATTACGAACCCCAAACTCCTTCGCAAAATCGTCGAACGACGCCGTGCGGGCTGGGACTGCGGCGGCGATGGCGCCGATCTGGATACCGTCGAACGCAATCACCGCGGCGCCGCAATCCGGACGAGGTCGCCGAAAGTCACCACCCCGTCGATCAGGTGCGGGTCGGGCGACCCGTGTCCTTGTTCGATCAGGAAAGCGATCAGCGTCACAATCGTCAGCGAGTCCCAGTTCGGTTGATCGGCCAGCACGGTGTCGTTGCTGATCGATTCCGCCGGCACCTCCAGGAGTTGGGCCAGTTGCCCACGAATACTGTCAAAAAAATCCATGTCTATACCCCGTCAGATTGAAGCCGCAGCTTCTTGAACCGCTCACCATGCAATGGCTCCGCCGTGATGAATATTTTCACCGGGACGCGCGCCGGAGAAAGACGCCCACGGCAGAACTCAAACAGCCGCTGGCGAAACAGCGCGCGTGTTTCGTCCTTCTCCAGCCGGAAGGTCGCGGTGACCACCTGCCCCACCAGGGCGCTCTGCGTTTTTGAAACACAGACGTCCGTGACGCCGGCCATTTGCTGCAAGACCGACTCGACTTCGTTGGGGAAGAACTTTTCGCCACCGACGTTGATCAATTCGGACTGCCGGCCGAGCACTTGAATGTACTCGCCGCGCTGCACTGCCCTGTCGCCGGTGCGGTAATAGCCGTCGGGCGTAAAAGGACTCACGTCGTTCAGGTAACCGAGCATGGTGGTGCTGGTCTTGACCTCCAACAGGCCATCCACAATGCGCACGTTGCACTGTGCATCGCCCATCTTCATCCACTTGGATCGCGATGATTCGGATCGGGTAGGAATCACGCCGATTTCGGTGGCGCCATAGGCTTGCGAAAGGCGCGTCTCAGGCAGCAGATTATTGAGCGCCTCGAGCGTCGCCGCAGACATCGGCTCGGTCCCGTAATTGATCACCTGAAGCGACGACAGGTCGAAGCGGTGCGCCGCGCCGCTGAGCAGAAGCAGGTTCAAAAAGGTGGGTGAGGTGATTAACGCTTGCACGCCGTGCCGTTGCACGGCTGCGCAGACGATGTCCGGCGTTCTGCTGGTGATGCAGACCAGTTCACCGCCGCCGAACAGCACCCTGATCAAGGTATTGAGTCCGCCGATATGATCGAACAACAGGAACGAGATCGTCCTGAACGCTTTCGCGGGAGCCGGTCCGGTATATTTTTCCAGTAGCGGTCGCGCCCGGTGCAGGCTCGACTTGGGCGTTCCCGTCGTGCCCGACGAAAAGATAATGAATCCCGGATCGCCCGTGCCGGTTAATCCCAGCAAGAGCGGGTTGCTGACAGGACGGCCGGTGGTCGCGATGTGCAGGGCGTTGCGGCCTTCACCGGCCGGCAACGTCACCAGATGGGTCGCCTCGCACAGCGCGCACAGCGTGCTCGTTTCCTCTGCCGTCTTATTGGTGAGCAGCGCGACGGTACTGCCCACGCGCCATGCCGCCAGCAGCATGGCGATCGAATGAAACGAGTAATCGGCCAGGAGCGCGATGACGGTACGCGCACAACCGCGTTGCTCCAGGATGGCGGCGTAGTCGGCGACCTGGGCGGCGATATCGGCGCCACTGTAGCCCAGGTCGCCGTCGTAAATGACGCACCCCTGCCGCGCGCCCATCCGCTCAAGCAAGCTGGCAAGTATTTGGGTAGTCACGACACACCACCCAGATAGAGATTCTGTCCAGTGATGAAATTACTCGACTCCTGCAGGTAGAAATCGATGACGTTTGACACGTCGCTGAACTGACCGAAGCGGGGAATGGCCTGGCGCGCCAGCAATCGTTCCATCTTGTCCTTTGGGACAGATTTAATGAGATCCGTTTCGATCGGGGTCGGGCCGATGGCGTTGACCGTGATATTGAAAGGCGCCAGTTCCCGTGCCAGCACTTCGGTAAACGAACAGATTGCCGCCTTGGACGCCGCGTAGACGGCTTCACCCTCCAGTTTCAACGGGGTCGCGACCGTGGTGAAATTGATGATGCGACCTATCTTGCGCCGCGCCATCAGCTTCGATGCCTCGCGGCAGAATAAAAACGTGCCGATCACATTGGTGCCAAAAATATCCTCCACGGTACTGAGCGGTGTCAGCATGGAGTGGTTCATGCTTGCGATACCTGCGTTGTTAATCAGATGATCCAGCCGGCCGTATTTCTCGCGTACCGTCGACATCATCGAACGGACACTTTGCTCATTGCTGACATCGCACAGCACATGGTGATAGCCAGGCAACTCCCAGTCGGCCTCGGACCGGCTGCAGCCGATCACCGCGTGGCCTTTGCCGACGTAATATTCAACGAGATACTTCCCGATTCCTTTTCTGGTACCGGTAATGAGGGTGACTGGGCGATCAATCATGTTGGCCCTCCAGCAAAGTTTCGTTAATAAAGTGGACCAGTGATCCCACCGTCGCAAAGGGACTGCGCCGCGCCGACATGGCTTTCTCGCTCACCAGGATGATTGGCACATGCATTTCCGTGTCAATCAGTTCTTCGATATGCGTGATGAGCGATACCAGCGCCATCGAGTCGAATGGACCTGCACTGCCAAACAAGGGAGCCTCGTCACCAAGAGACCGGTTGATGGTTGCGCCCAGCAACGACTCCTGGGCTTCTACTGCACGCAATACGATATTCCTTACCAATCCACTCATTTTATCTACCCTCTTCTCAAAAAGACTTATTGCCAGACCTATCGGAATGCCACTGCACCGGGAACCTCATCGGTTACCGCGCTCACTGCGCACACAATGCCGTCCGGACGCATTAACAAGGCACTCATCGACCTACACGAGGCGCCGGTTTCCTCCGGAAAAAACTCGTCTACCGCAATCACTTTGATACTTTCATGCCTCACGCTGGACTGGCGGCAAAGCATGGTCTCGATCATCTCGTCGTGATGTCGCGTCACGAACAGGACATAATCTTCACCGTTGATATAGTCATAGGTGCACGACCGATTCCCATCGATGGCCAGTCCCATGAACGGAACCAGTTTCCCGATCAGCGGCTCGCTGGCGGGATTGTCATAGCGCTGCGCCAAGCCGGAATAAATCATTGGCAAACTGCTGGCGATGCGGTTGCGGTTGCGCATGACCGGTAACCAGCCATCGAGGGCCGCCTCGCTCGGCACTTCGGTCTGCGCAATGAGCTTGGCCGAAGCGACGGTTCCGGCGATCAATGCTTTCGCGATCGTCCGGCGCTCCTCGCCATAGTCATTGAGCACATCCGGCGCAAGCGTTCCTTTCAGTACGCCGATCAGGCGCCACGCCAGTCCGAACGCATCCTGGAAACCGGTATTCATCCCCAGACCGCCCAGCGGCGGGAACACGTGGGCAGCGTCGCCGCACAGGAAAACGCGCTTACCCGAACTGTAATTGGCCGCCAGCCGGTGATAGAACGACACTTCTGAATGCCAGATGATGTGGCTGATCGAAATATCGTCCAGCCCGTATTTCTGCAGCAGGCTTTGGCAGTAGGCCGGGCTACCATCGTATTCACCGCGGTCGTCGGGGGCGCGCTTGATATAGACCCGGTAGTTGCTGTCGTGCAGAGGAATAACGACGCAGAAATTCTCCTCATTCACGAAATAATAGACATTACCCGCAGCGATCAGATTGGGACTGGCGATCCTGGCGTCGAACATAATCAGATCGACGTCCAGGTCATCCCCAAGAAAGGCGATATTGGACAGCTGCCGCACCGCGCTCCTGGGCCCGTCGCAGCCGATCAAATAGCGGCAGGCGATAGACCGCCCCTCGGTATCGGTTACCTCAACCAACTCGTCACCAGCCCGGAACGCGCGCAACTCGGTCGACCTGGATAACCGCCCTCCCAGCTGCAGAAATTTTTCTTCCAGAAGCTTTTCGGTCTCCGGTTGAGAAAGCGCGAGGATATAGTTATAGCGCGAAGGCAAATAGCGGTAGTTCACGTGCATCAGCCGGCGCTGCCGCCAGTACAATAAGAGGCTGTAGATCGGCGTGCCTCTGGCGAGGAAATCGTCTATATATCCGATCGAATGCAGAATCGCCAGCGAATAAGCATTCAGGGTCGATGCTTTCGAATGAATCGAGCGAACCGGTCTTTTCTCGATAATGGCGACATCGAGGCCCGTTCTTTTTAGCAGACAGCCCAGTAGCAAGCCGACCGGACCGGCTCCTGCAATCAAAATGTCGCACTGTTTTTCCATGGTATTGCCCACTCTCTTTCTAGTCCGATCAAGGTCATCTATCCGGCGGCGCCGCGGCGCGATCCGAACTTGCATACTTATTAATCATTCCTTATTGATAAGACCGGAGATCAGCGTCAATCCTTACAAGCATTGGGTAAATAAATTCGGCACCAAGAAAATAGCGTGTGCCTGGGACGGGTGCGGGCGAATGCGACGGCGTGCTGCTGCAATCGCTCAGTGACGCTGTCACTGTGACCGGCCACCGGGTTACAGCAGGCCGGACGTGCATTCGGCTTCGGTCTCCGACAGCTTTTCACGTAGCCATTGCCTGGCGCGGCACAGGCGTGTCGTGATGGCACCGGCAGTGGTGTCGCCCGCGAGCGCCAGTTCTTCGGCCGAGAAGCCACCCAACACTTGCATCAACAACACATCGCACAATGCCTGTGGCGCGCTGGCCAACGCCTGACGCAATGCATAGGCCTCGTCCATGCCCAGCTGATCCGACGCTGGTAACTCCACGTCTGTAATGTCCACCGTGTCGATTTGCGGGCGCTCGAAACGGCGCAGGAATTCGCGCTTCAAAATAGTGAATAACCATTTTTTCAGGGCTGCCTGGTCGTTCAAACTGGCCCAGCTACACCACGCACGTTGAAAGCAATCCTGAACCAGATCTTCGGCAACGTGCTTGTCACGAGCCAGCCAGAATGCAAAGCGGTACAGGTCACCATGCAAACTTCGTACCGCCAATTCGAACTCACGCGTATTGCACGTCATGCCGCGGCCTTGATCGCGCAGCGATGCCATCGCACTCCCAACCGGACGAGCGGCGTTGCACCACTGCGCGCACGCGCGTTGGCCCAGCCTGTTCCCCCCAGCTGATAATCCATCGCCCCGGTCGGCGAAAGATTTGGATAAGAACTACAGGCGAGTTTGATCCAGGATGCAGTCATGATTACCTTCAATAGAATGGATGGCGTTTAGCTGGGCCAGCCGGATTAAATGAGCACTGAGGGCAACGCGCGGTGTGAACGTCAAGGCAGCCTAAGCGCCGCCGGGGCGGCTTTGACCGATGAGCCGATGGCCATGCAAGGTCGTCCCGGCGGGGTTGCGCAGCGCCACCCGGACGTGACTTGGCCGGGGCACTCACTACTGTCTGGCCGCCCTCGCCCGGATCTGCGGTGCCGGCAGCCAATCACAGTCATGTGAGGGGCGAGATGGACCCAGTCCATGGTGACGCAGCTCGATAGCCCAGGTGCGCGGACAGTCCACGGTATGCAAGCCAGGATCGAAAGCTGCCGGGATGTCCGACAGTCGTTGCGCAATAGAACCGGCCTCAGCCATGCGGTTCTCCCCGTGAACTTCGATCCATGTAAGGTGGAAGAACTGTTGTAAAACGCGGTCCATGTATGGGACGCGCAAACCAATGCTGACGCGGGGGGCGATGTTCAATGCGGCCTGCCTAAATAACTGTGGATCGATCTTGTCAGTGAGTCCCGCGAACACGTGCGACGTTTAACTCTCTTGCGTAAGACCGGCTACCTAGCGAAATCCTTACAGCCGAGTCAAAATTAGTTGTATATACATCAATATTTAAGAAAATATATTATTTTCTGGTTGATCACACCTATAGTGCAGGACAAGGTAGATTGCTTTTGGGAAAAATTTTACGTCTCGGCCTAAGTTCAACGCTGCTCGACGCAGCGTTAAGCGGGCCGGGC
>CAMLFK010000008.1 GCA_946479255.1 uncultured Oxalobacteraceae bacterium | reverse complement strand
ACTGGCGGGCCTGACCACCGTGCAGGTATCGCTGGGCCTGACCACCGACCAGGTGGCGGCCTTGACGACCACCCAGCTCAATGGCCTGACCAGCCGCGCCATCACCGCGCTGACCACCGACCAGATCGCCAACCTGACGACCGACCAGGTGGCCGGCCTGTCGACCCGGTCGGTCTCTAGCGTGCCCACCATCCAGATCGGGCAGGCCCTGACGACCAGCCAGGTGCAGGCGCTGACCAGTGCCGAACTGGCGGGTCTGACCACCAGCCAGGTATCGCTGGGCCTGACCACCGACCAGGTGGCGATCCTGTCGACCACCCAGGTGGCCAATCTGTCGACCCGCGTGGTCGCAGCCCTCAACACCAACCAGATCGGCGCCGGCCTGTCCACCGACCAGGTGCAGGCACTGACGACCGCTGAACTGGCCGCGCTGACCACCGTGCAGGTGTCGCTGGGCCTGACCACCAACCAGATCGCCAGCCTGACATCGAGCCAGCTGCAAGGCCTGACCACCCGCATGATCGGCGCCTTGACCACCAGCCAGATCGCCCTCGGCCTGACCACCGAACAGGTGGCCCTGCTGACCACGACCGGCCTGTCGGGCCTGACCACCAGCCAGGTCGCCTTCGGCCTGACCACCGACCAGGTGTCCAACCTGTCCACGGCCCAGCTGAACGGTTTGACCAGCCGTGTCCTGACCGCCCTGACCACCGAGCACCTGGCCAGCCTGACCACGACCCAGGTATCGAGCCTGTCCTCGGCCGCGCTGGCCGGCCTGACCACGGTACAGGTATCGGCCGGCCTGACCACGGCCCAGGTTCAAGCGCTGACCACCTCGCAGCTGGCC
Source organism: uncultured Oxalobacteraceae bacterium (assembly GCA_946479255.1). Next base: position 50,377 of record CAMLFK010000008.1, on the reverse strand, counting down.
GGCCTGAACACCCGCGCCGTGACCGCGCTGACGACCGACCAGATCGCCAGCCTGACCACCGACCAGGTGTCCGGACTGAGCACCCGCATGCTGTCCGCGCTGACCACCAGCCAGATCGGCACCGGCCTGACGACCGACCAGATCGCGGTCCTCACCACCGCCGGCCTGGCCGGGCTGACCAGCAGCCAGGTGGCACTGGGCCTGACCACCGACCAGATCGCGGTACTGACCAGCGTCCAGGTAGCAGGCCTGACCACCCGCACCCTGTCCGCGCTGACCACCAGCCAGATCGCCACCGGCCTGACCACCACCCAGTTCGCGACGCTGACCACGGCTGGACTGGCCGGGCTGACCACCACCCAGGTCGCCCAGGGCATCACCACCGACCAGCTGCTGAACCTGAGCTCAAGCCAGCTGACCGGCCTGACGACCCGCGCCCTGGCCGCACTGACGACCGAGCAGATCGCCACCGGCCTGACGACTTCGCAGGTAGCCCTGCTGTCGACCGCGGCGCTGGCCGGCTTGACGACGGTGCAGGTATCGCAAGGCTTGACGACCGACCAGGTCGCCAACCTGACCACCCTGCAGCTGGCGGGCCTCACCACCCGTGCGGTGACCGCGCTGACGACCGGCCAGATCGCCAGCCTGACCACCACCCAGGTCGCCAGCCTGAACACCCGCGTACTCTCGGCCCTGACCACCACCCAGATCAGCGCCGGTCTCACCACCGACCAGGCCGCGGCGCTGACCACCGCTGAACTGGCTGGCCTGACGACTTCGCAAGTGGCACTGGGCCTGACCACCGACCAGATCGCGGTCCTGTCGACCGCCCAGGTCGCGGGCCTGACCACCCGCATGGTCGCCGCACTGACCACCGTGCAGATCGGTACCGGCCTCTCCACCACCCAGCTGCAGGCGCTGACCAGCGCCGAACTGGCCGCGCTGAACACTTTGCATGTGTCGCTAGGCTTGAGCTCCGAACAGCTTGTGAGCCTGACCAGCACCCAGCTGAGCACGCTGACCACCCGCATGATGTCTGCCCTGACCACCGAGCAGATCGCCACCGGCCTGACCACGGATCAAGTGGCGGTACTGACCACGGCGGCGCTGGCCGGCTTGACCACGGTGCAGATCTCGCAAGGCTTGACGACCGACCAGGTCGCCAACCTGACGACCCTGCAGCTGGCTGGCCTGACGACCCGCGCGGTGGCCGCCCTGACGACCGACCAGATCGCCAACCTGACCACCACCCAGGTCGCCAGCCTGACCACCCGCACGATCGCCGCGCTCACCACGCAGCAGATCAGCCTGGGCCTGACCACCAGCCAGACCTCGGCCATGAGCACGGTCGAACTGGCGGCGCTGACTACCACGCAGATCTCGCAAGGCTTGACGACCGACCAGATCGCCACGCTGACCACCACCCAGGTGGCCGGCCTGACGACCCGCATGCTGAACTCGCTGACCACGATGCAGTTCAGCACCGGCCTGACGACCGACCAGATCCGCGCACTGACCACGGCGCAAGTGGCCAGCCTGACCACCACCGAGGTGAAGGGCATGACCACCGAGCAGATCGGCGCGCTGACCACCTCGCAGATCTCGCACCTGAACCTGGCCAGCCCGATCGTGCTGGACCTGAACGGTGACGGCGTCAAGACCATCGGCATCGAAGCCGGTGTGGCCTTCGACGTGTACGCCACCGGTTCCGCGGTGCAGACCGGCTGGACCTCGTCCACCGACGGCCTGCTGGCGCTGGACCGCAACGGCGACGGCGCCATCAACGACGGCGCTGAACTGTTCGGTACCGCGACCACCCTGGCCGACGGCAGCAAGGCCGCCGACGGCTACGCTGCCCTGGCCGAGCTCGACAGCAATAGCGACGGTGTCGTCAACAGCGCCGATGCCGAGTTTGGCAAGCTGCGTGTGTGGGTCGACGCCAACAGCGACGGCGTGAGCCAGACCGGTGAACTGAAGACCATGGCGCAACTGGACATTGCCAGCATCGGCCTCGATGCAGCGAAATCCAGCGTCAAGGACAACGGTAACTGGATCGGCCTGACCGGCAGCTTCGAGAAGACTGATGGCAGCAGCGGCGCCACCGCCGACGTCTGGTTCCTCGCTGATAAGAACAGCGGCGAACTGAAGGAGAGCGTGGGCGGACTGGTGCAGGCCATGGCCAGCTTCGATGCCCTTGCCCAGCAAGCGCCAGCCGGCGGCAGCCTGGCGGACGAGACGGCCAAGACCAGCCAGGCGGTTGCCGGTGTGGCCCGCATCGTCGACGCCCTCAAGCAGTACGACGCCAACGGCAAGGCCCTGAGCTCGACCGAGTCCTCGATCAGCGACGACGAAACCCTGAAGCTGAAGTCCTTGAGCCAGACCAGCGGCTTCCTGGCGATGCCGAAGTAATACGGTCAAGTAATACGTCGCCCCAAAAAACGGCAAGACCTCCGGGTCTTGCCGTTTTTTTTTGTGCGCTTCGCTTTTCCGCCCTGCAGTGATACGATTTCACCGCCAGCAACATTGAACCCACTTTCACCCGGGTAGAACATGCAATCAATCAACGACAAGCTCATCGAGGCGATCACCTTACAGAACCAGGGCAACCCGGCCGACGCCACGCGCGTGTTCAACGACGTGCTCGAGCACGACCCGAACAATGCCGCCGCCCTGTATTCGCTGGCCCTGATCGCCCACCAGCAGGGCAATAACGCCGGCGCGCTGGCCATGATCACGCGCGGCGTGACGGCGGCCCCGGCCTATGCCCCGATGCATTTCGTGCATGGCGCCATCCTGCAAGCGGCCGGGCGCAAGGAAGACGCGCTCACCGCCTACGACGAAGCGCTGCGCCTGCAGCCCGACTACACCGAAGTACTGATCAACAGCGGTGCGCTGCTGCGCGACATGCTGCGCCACCTGGACGCGCTCGACCGCTTCAACAAGGTCCTGCTGATCAATCCGGACCATGTGGGCGCGCTGGCCAACTGCGCCATCATGCTCACCGAATTCAAGCAAGGCGAAGAAGCCATCAAGCGCTTCGAGCGCCTGCTGCAGCTCTCGCCCGATTTCGACTACGGCCTGGGCCTCCTGTACTACGAACAGCTTCACATCTGCGACTGGAAGAACGCCGGCACCTTGCCGAAAATGATCGCCGACGGCGTCCAGGCCGGCAAGCGCGCCTGCAAAACACTGGCGCTGATGGCCGTGACCGACCAGGCCAGCGACCACCTGGCCGCCGCCCAGACCTTCGGCTCCCACATGTTCCCGGCCGCCCCGGTACAGCTGTGGAAGGGCGAGCGCTATCGCCACAAGAAGATCCGCATCGCCTACGTGTCGCCCGACCTGCGTGAGCATCCGGTCGGCCACCTGATGGCCGGCGTGTTCGAGCGTCATGACAAGAACCGCTTCGAGACCTATGCGTTTTCGCTCGGGCCGGACGACGGCAGCCGCCTGCGCGCCCGCATGATCAAGGCCTTCGATCACTTCATCGACGTACGCACCATGGGCTCGGCCCAGATCGCCCAGCTGATGCGCGAGCACGAGATCGACGTCGCCATCGACCTGGCCGGCTACACCTCCGACTCGCGCACCGACGTGTTTTCTTACCGTCCCGCGCCGGCGCAGGTAGGCTACCTCGGCTACCCCGGCACACTGGGTGTGCCGTATATGGACTACATCCTCGCCGACCAGTACATCATTCCCGAGAGCGACCAGAAGTACTACACCGAAGAAGTGGTGTACCTGCCGGACACCTATTTGCCGACCGATGCCGGCGTGCAGATTTCCGAGCGTACGCCAAGCCGCGCCGAATGCGGCCTGCCGGATGAAGGCGTGGTGTTCTGCTCCTTCAGCCACGACTACAAGATCAACCCGGCGCTGTTCGACGTGTGGATGCGGCTGCTGCACAAGGTGCCGGGCAGTGTGCTGTGGCTGGTGTCGCGCGTCGAGATCTCCAAGCACAACCTGCGCAAGGAAGCGCAGGCGCGCGGCATCGACCCGGCCCGCATCATCTTCGCCGAGCGCGTCAAGCACGTGGAAGACCACCTGGCGCGCTACCGCCAGGCCGACCTGTTCCTCGACACGCACCCGTACAACGCCCACACCACCGCCGCCGATGCGCTGATGGCCGGCCTGCCGGTGATCACCTACATGGGCAAAGCCTTCCCGGCGCGCGTGGCCGGCAGCCTGCTGCACGCGATCGGCATGCCGGAGCTGATCACGCATACGATGGAAGAGTATGAAGCGCTGGCGGTCAAGCTGGCGCAGGACCCGGCGCAGCTGAAGGCCCTGCGCGAGAAGCTGGCGGCCAACAAGAAGACCCATGCGCTGTTCGATACCGACCGCTTCTGCCTGAACCTGGAGGCGGTGTACAGCGCGATGTGGAGGAGGAGTGAGCTTGGCGGCGTCAAGGACGCTTTGAGCTGAAGTGAAAAAAGCCGGGGAGACCCGGCTTTTTTAATGGAACGGCAGCGTACCAATACCTTACCATCACCGCCGCCCTGGAATCCGTCATCCTTGCGAAGGCGAGGATCCATAGCACTGCAAACAATAGAAACGCTCTTTCTCTGCGTTGGCGCGCTTTGGATCCTCGCCTGCGCAAGGATGACGGTCTTGAGGCCGGGGGCTTTAAAGCTTAAGCGTGTGACGGAAATAGTCGACCGTCTCCTTGAGCCCATCTTCCAGACTAACCTTCGGCGTCCAACCCAGCTTCTCCTTGGCTTCCTCGATATTCGGCTGGCGGCGGCGCGGGTCGTCCTGCGGCAGCGGCATGAACACCAGCTTGGACTTCGAACCGGTCAGCTTCAAGGTCAATTCGGCCAGTTCGCGCATGGTGAACTCACCCGGATTACCCACATTGATCGGACCGGTCACATCGTCGCCGGTTTCCATCATCGCAATCATCCCGTCGATCAGGTCATCCACGTAGCAGAAGCTGCGGGTCTGCTGGCCATCGCCATACAAGGTGATGTCCTTGCCCTGCAGCGCCTGCACGATGAAGTTGCTCACCACGCGGCCGTCGTTCGGATGCATGCGCGGACCGTAGGTGTTAAAGATGCGGATCACCTTGATGCGCAGCTTGTGCTGGCGCCAATAATCGAAAAACAGCGTCTCGGCGCAGCGCTTGCCTTCGTCGTAGCACGAGCGGATGCCGATCGGATTCACCCGGCCCCAGTAATCCTCGGTCTGCGGATGAATCTCCGGATCGCCATACACTTCGCTGGTCGAGGCCTGCAGGATGCGCGCCTTGACCCGCTTGGCCAGGCCCAGCATATTGATCGCGCCGTGCACGCTGGTCTTGGTGGTCTGCACCGGGTCGTGCTGGTAGTGCACCGGGCTGGCGGGGCAGGCCAGGTTGAAGATCTTGTCGACTTCCACATACAGCGGGAAAGTCACGTCATGGCGCATCAGCTCGAAGGTCGGCTTGCCGATCAGGTGAGCGATGTTGACTTTGCTGCCGGTGAAGAAGTTGTCGACGCAGATGACGTCGGCGCCGCCGGCGACCAGGCGGTCGCACAGATGGCTGCCGAGGAAGCCTGCGCCGCCGGTCACCAAAATTTTTTCCATGACGTTCACTGATTTCATATGTGGTCTCTTAATGTGGTAATTGTGCGTGTCGTTACAGGGGCAGCACGCCCGGCAGGTGCGCGCGCCAGAAATCCGGCTCGCCCTTCCACCACGCGTGGGTGCCCATCGGAAGATGGCCACCGTTGACGGCATAGTATAGCGATGGCCGCAGCTCCATCGAAAAGCGCGATGCGGTCACTTCATTGGGCACCACGAAGTCGTTCGACAGCGATCCCATCACGCCGAAGAACAGGTCTTCGCTCGAGCCGGTGTGTTCGAACACTTGCACGATGATGGGGAATTCGCGCAGCAGCGACAGGGTCTTGCCGATGCGCCGCAGGCTCAATCCGCCGTTGCCGACCGTGACATGCACCTTCTTGCCATTGTCGCCTTCAAACGGGCCGGCATTGACGAACAGCTCGTAGCCATCCGGCCAGGGCGCGCCCACATAGTCGAAAGGCTTGGCGCACCAGTCCGAGAGTTCATCGCGCAGCATGATGGCGTCGGTCTGGCAGATCAGCATGAACTCGTACTCGTCCCAGCCCTCATAAAAGGCGGTCGAAAGCAGCAGGCGGCTGTAGCCGGGAATCGACGCGAACGATTCCTTCGGGTAGGCGCGGAAATTGATCTCGCCGTAGCGCGCGCGGTACCAGGACAGGTCCAGCCCTTCCGGGCCGATGAACACCACGTCGCGACCCTTGAGGGTGGCCATCGACAGGTCGAGCGAATAGGTTTCCAGCGCGTTCAATTCGGTCAGGTACACCGGCACCAGAATAACGACCTCATTTTTCATCTCGACTTCCTTCTTCATCAAGCACCCGGCAGTTCAATGCCCAGCACTTCGCGCACCGCGCCCAGCATCTGGTGCACGCGGGTGTCGCCGTGGTGGTATTCCATGGCGTAGCGGTGGCGCGCGGCGATCTGTTCCTGGCCGCCGGCGTCGAACATGGCCACGCCGCGGGCGATCAGCGACGTTGGATCGATGATGTCGAGCGGCGAATAGAACAGGATGTGCTGGCGCGGGATATCGGCCACGCAGGGAAGCAGGCGCATCGACTCCGGCACCACCGGAATACCGCCGGTCGCCAGCGCATCGAAGATCCGGATCGGCACGTCGTTCAACACCGGTACGATCCAGTGCAGCTTGTGCGAGTACCACTCCTGCACGCGGTCGTCGCGGGTGCGGTCGTGGAAGCTGCGGTCCGAAAAACCGATCGACGGGATGGTTTGCGACAGGGTCGACACCACCCGCATGCGGAAGGCGAACTGGCCGTAGGGGATGTGCTTTCCCAGCGGGTCATTGGAGCGATCGGTCGACAGCATCGCGCCCAGCTTGCTGGCCAAAAAGCTGCGCGGCCACTGCACCGTGGCGCAGTACACCGGGCCGGCGGTCAGCCAGTTGTAGCGGGTCAGCAGGTACAGGTTTTCGTGGTGCGAGGGCGCGTAGATGTCGGAGTGCGCGGCCAGGAAAGTCGACAGGTCCAGCCAGTGGTGGTTGTCCCAGTCCCAGGCGATGAACACGGTGCTTTCGCAGGCGCCGTAGAACAGCGAGAACGGATTGGGCTGGACTTCGGACGCCAGGTCGTTATTGTTCATGATGACGATGCAGTCCGCCAGCATGGCCTTTTTGGCCTCGTTATTGTGCAGCTCGTGCTCCGAGAAGAAGCCTTTTTCCAGCACCCCGGTTTCCACGCCCGGCATGCTGAAGGCGAAGCCGCCCAGGTTATTACTGAACCAGATCTTGCGCACCTTGTTGGCGGCGAAGTGCGCGCGCAGCGCCTTGATCCGGGTTTCCTTGGCATGCGCCAGGTGGAAAAAGCCGTCGGCCTGGGAAGTTTCGATCAGTTCGGCGATCTGGCGTGGCGCGACATCGCGCGAGGGCAGGCTGTAGTAGGTTCCACTTACCATGTTCATGGATATTCTCCGAAGCTTTAAGGGGATAAGGTCAGCCAGCGAAAGGCGGCAGAGTTTTAACGTTCATGAAGCCGCGCAGCAGCGCGACGTGATAGCGGTGCACGCAGTTCATCTGGGCGAACCCGGTCTGCGAGTAAAACACCACGTCGAACTTGTCCGACAGGTCGCGCAGTTCGAACGAGGCGCGGTGGCGGTCGAACGGGCTGGTGTCGGCCGACTGCGGGTGGGCCGAGGGCCAGACCAGCAGCATGTAGTCGGCGCGGTACAGCGAGAAGTTAATGATCGACATAACGTCGGACAGCAGGAAGTGCTCGATCACGTCGAGCGCGACGATCATGTCGTAGTTCTCGTCGAAGCCTTCGCGGTAGTAGTTCATGATGTCGGCGTCGATTACCTGCTCGTAGCCGCGCGCCTGCAACTGCGGCACATCCTGCTCGGAGAAGATCTTCTGCACCGCCTTGATCGACACCGGGGCGCCGCGCTGCTGCAGCATCTCGCCGAACTTGCCGCGCCCGCAGCCCAGTTCGAGAATGCGCTGCGGATTGATCATGTTGACCAGCTGGCGCATGACCGGGTCGAACGAATTGGCGGAACTTCCTAGCATCTTGCTGTCTCCTGGGATCAGTGGGTGGTGCCTTGTGCACTCATATAGCGTTCATAAAATTCGAGGAACAGCACGCGGTAGTGTTCGTGGTGCTGGACCGCGTGGCGGTGGCGCCGCACCAGCTCCCAGCCGCGCAGCCCAAAGTGCGCTTCGAGCGCGGCGCGGCGGCGGGTGAACAGCACTTTGTTCGGGTCGAGCACCCAGTACTTCCACGGCTTCAAGCCACCGACGAACTTGAAGAACACGCAGTCCTCGGTGCTGTTGGCGGGCAGCGGCGGGGCCATGCCGGCCAGGACGTCCATGTTGAGGAAGGGCGTGATGCGCTCATCGGCGCGCGGCAGGGCGACCAGTTCGCCGCCGGTGGCGGTCAGGCAGATCAGTTCCTGCTCGGCGTATTCAAGGTGCTCGACCAGCTGGCCGTAGAAGTGCAGCAGGCGCTGGCTGAAGTACGAGGCCAGGTACTGGGCAGTATTGAACAGCAGGACGTTACCGGCCGGGTAGAGCGGATTGGCGGGCAGCCCGGCCAGTTTGGCGGGCATCAGGTCCTTGTTCTCGACGCAGTGGGCGCCGATGATCCAGCCCTGGTCCGTGCCGGGCGCGCAGAAGCGCTGCTCGACTTCGCGCAAAAAGTCGCCCATGCGTTCGCCCGGCAGGATTCCGGCGTCGATATTGACCAGGTAGGGCTCGAAGCCAAGCATGGTCGGCAGCAGCGCCTTGTAGACGATCGAATTGCTGAAATGGTCGACCTGGAAGGCCGGGATGCTGTTGGGGATGGTGATGCCGGAGTAGAAGGCCTGTTCGTCATTGAACTGCGCGCAGAACTGCTGGACGATAGCCGCGGCCTCGATGTCGTCGGCGTCCGGTTCGGCCGCGGTCAGCAGCACAAGGTGTACACGGTGCAATACATCACGCTGATTGCGCAGTTCGTAGGCGGTCACCAGCGCCGCCTCCACATAGGCGGCGTCAAACAGAATGCTGGCGGCAAGCGTCATGCCTTACCGCCTTGTTGCAATGTATTGGCGAACCTTGTCTTCAAGAGAGAATCCTTGCAGTGAACGAATTGACGAAAAGAATCGTCACAGTCTGTGCCATGCCTGGGCAAATCATAGTGCCGATCAGCACCAGGAAGCTAGTCCTGTTTGCGCAATCGCGTCATGAAGACGGCCAATCTATGCTAGCGGGGCAGTTCTGTCCAGGAATCAAATGCTTCCAGGAACTCGTTTTTGAAGCCTTCGTTGGTCACCAGTTCGCGCTGCTTGTGGATCAGCGAGATGGTGCGCAAAGGAAAGTGTTCCTGCAGCTTGGCGCGGCGGCTGGTCCACAGCGCCTTGTTGGGGTCGAGCACCCAGTACTTCCACGGCTTCATGCTGCCGATGAATTTAAAGAACAGGCAGTTGCGCGCATCGGCCTCGGTTAGCAGCGCTTCGCCGTTCTTGAAGGTGTCGGGCTTCAGGAAGGGCGTGACGCGAGCCTCGCCGCCGGGCAGATCGGCCAGCTCGGGGCCGCGCGCGATCAGGCAGATCAGCTCCTGCTCGGCATAGGCCAGCACCTCGCGCGCCTGGGTGAACAGCTCCATGAAGCGCATACGCCAGTTGCTCTTGTTGTAGTTGGCCGTGTGGTAGAGCAGCATGCCGCCGGCCGGATAGCGCGGATGGTGTTCGAGCGTGCGCAGCGCCGGCGGAATGCGTCCTTCGGGTGACTGGTTGTGCGCCGCCACCACCCACTCGCCCGGCTGCTGGCACAGGCGCGCATCGATATCGCGCAGGAAGCCATCGAAACGGTCGCCGGGCAGGATCCCGGCGTCGATGTTGAGGATGAACGGCTCGTGCGCCAGCAGGGACGCCACGATGCCCTTGTAGATGATGGCGGCCGAGAAGTGGCGCGACACGAAGGTGCCGACCGCGTTCTTGACCGTGATCGCCTGGAAGAAGTCGGGGCGGTCCTGGTTGAAGCGCAGGCAGAAGTGCTGCAGGATCAGCGCGGCTTCGCGGTCGTCCTCGGTGTCGTCGTGGATCAGGATGAAGTAGACCCTGTGCAGCGTCGGGTACTTGTCCATCAGCTCAAAGGCCGTGACCAGCGCCGGCTCGGTATAGGCAGTGTCGAACAGGATGGAGGCGGCGATCGTCATCTCAGACCGGCGCCTTGTTGTAGCCGATGCTGGTCAGGTGGATGTGCAGGTCGCGCACGGTGGCGCTGTCGCCGTCGAAGCGCCCGGCGTAGTACGAAGGCGAAGGAATGCTCCACAGGCGGAAGAACCAGGTCAGCATGTCTTCGCGCACGATCGGAAAGCGCGCCTCATCCAGGGCCAGCATGGCCTGGTACTCGTGGGCGTCGGGCGCGATCACGATGTGCTTGTCGGCGTGAAGCTGGCGCAGGCAGGCCTCGGCCAGCTTGTCGAGCGCCGGAGCGGCGGTATCGGTGTACTTGAGCACCCGCTCGGCCAGCGAATAGAAGTCGGCCATGATACTAAGCTGCATGATGCCCTGGTTGGTGACCGGCTCGATCTTGCCGCGGTACGCTTCCGGCATCATGTACTTGCTCGCTTCGTAGCCCAGCTCCTTGGCGAAGGTGACCGCCTCGGCGCCGCCATTATGCAGCGACATGCCGTTCGAGTGCTTGGAGATGCCCGACAGCGAAGCCGGCGACTCCTGGTAGTAGGTGACCGGGTTCAGCGCCGACAGGGTCAGCGACGAGAATACGTCCACCGACACCACATATTCAGGGAAGTACTGCCCGTGCAGGAAGGAGTAGTAGCGCTCCAGCACCGAGCGGCGGCACAGGCTGTTATACACGCTCGGCAGGTACTGGTACGACACCAGCCCGCGATATGCGGTGGTGAGCAGGGTGCGGGTATCGACCGGGAAGGCGCCGCGCCCGTTGGGGATCATGAAGGCGCCGTTCTGGGTGGTGTCGGGATAGCTGCCCCAGTAGAACACGGCGCGGTTCCAGTAGATCAGGTCCGCGCCCGTGCGCGCGGCGCTGGCCAGGGCCAGCTCGACGTTCTCTTCAATCAGCAGGTCGTCGTCGCCGATGGTCATGACGAATTCGCCGGTGGCGAGCTTCAAGCCGCGCTCGAAATTCTGCGGCATGGTCAGGCGCGAGTCCGAGCACGAATACTTCAGGCGCGGGTCGGAAAAGCGCTGCACCACCTCGCGCGTGCCGTCGGTCGAGACGTTATCGCAGACGATGATCTCGAAGTCAGGATTCTTCAGGGTCAGCACGGTTTCGAGCGTGTACTGCAGCACACTGGCACGCTCGCGCGTCGGGATCACGATGGAGAGAAGAGGGCGTTTCATGCAGGCCTTTGCTATTTCGTTATTCGTTATTCATGCGCGCACCAGGTAGCGGTCGGCATAGTATTCGGTGATGGGCTTGAACACGACCTTGCCGTGCTCCCCGGGGAAGACGATGCAGTTACCGGGCGTGTCGGTGTTGAGCAGCTGGACGCCGAGCGACAGTACGGTGTTCTCGCGCACGTGGCAGGCGCCGACGATCGACGAGTTGGGGTACATGATCACCCCGCGCTCCAGGGTAGGGCGGTCGAGCTGGTTGCGTCCGACCGTGCAGCCCTGGTGGAAGATGCAGTAGTCGCCGTAGCTCGCCTTGGCGAACACCATGCCGACCGTGTGCCCGATCAGGAACACCTCCGGCATTTCGATCTCGTAGAACAGGTCGATACCGTTCAGGGCTTTGTTCACCAAAAACACGCGGGTGACGTCGCGCTTGTCGGCGCCGCCCTTGAACATGCTGTTGGCAAGGTAGTACAGGAAGGTCGCGTACTGGCCCGACACCAGATGGTCGAAATGCTCGCGATTGTAGTTCAGCGTGCGCGCAACGCAGCGGTCGGTGCGGGCCAGCGCGGTGGCCACGTGCGCCGCATCGAGCATGAAGCCGCGTTCGAAGTCCGGGAACAGGCTGTCCACCTGGCGTTCAACCAGGCGCGCCAGCATGGCTGCGTAGCTCATGCGCTCACCCATGGGTGGCGCTGCGCAAACAGTTCGCGGCTGATCGCCATGCGCAGGTAGCTGAAATCGACCGGCTCGCCCTCGGCCGAATCGGGCAGGTACTCGACCAGGCCGGGACTGCTGCGGCGGCTCAGCGGGATCGTCCGGGTGACGGCAAAGCCGACTTCTTCGTACAGCCTGACGGCGCGCTCATTATTCGAAAATACGTGCAGGCTGGCCTCATCGAAGCCGAGGGTGCCGAACATCCAGTCCAGCATCGCCAGCTGGCAGTAGTAAGCCAGGCGCGGGTCGCCCGTGCGCTCGCCGCGCAGCACGTTATCGACTTCGCCTGAACGCTCCCGCAGATTGCAGATGCCGAGATTGCCGACCGGCGTGCCGTCGGCCGCGCACATCAGGAACAGCATGCGGTCGCCGCTCGGCAGCACCACCCGTTCCAGCCAGGCGGCGGTGCGCTCGCTGCTCGCCTCGAACTGGGTGAGGAAAGCGCCCATGAAGCGCTGGCGCCATTGCGTCATCGCCACGGCGGTGGAAGGCTCCCGGGCCAGCGCGCGGTCGATCAGCTGCAGCGAACCGATACGCTCGCCCTCGCGATTGCGCACCGCCAGCACCAGCCGCGTGGCCGGGTCGGTGTTGGCCTTCCATGCGCGCACTTCCTTATCCATGCTGGGCGACGAGGTCTGTGATGACGCCCACCACGATGTCCTGCTCGGCGTCGGCGAGGTCATGATAGGACGGAAGGTTGATCGCCCGCTCCGGCAAATCCCAGGCGTTGGCATTGTCGCGCCGCGCCTCGAACGAGGGCAGCGACGACAGCGGATGGAAGAACACGCGCGCGTCGATATTTTTGGCGGCGAAAGCGGCCTGCAGCTTTTCGCGCGTGATGCCCGAGGCACGGTCGAACACGGCGGTCGGCATCCAGGCGCCGTTCACGGTTCCCTCGTACTGCGGGTTCATGCTGATCGACGGGATGTGTGCCAGGGCCTGCTTGTAATAATCGAGGATGGCGCGCTTGCGCGCGCTCAGCTCTTCAACCCGCTCGATCTGGCCGAGGCCCAGCGCCGCCTGGATGTTGGACATCTTGTACTTGAAACCCACCATGTCGGGCCAGAACTGCTTGGTCTGCCCGCGCGCGCGGCCGTGGTTCGATAGGGTCAGCACCTTTTCGTACAGGGCCGCGTCGCTGGTCACGAACATGCCGCCTTCGCCGGTGGTAATCGTCTTGGTGCCATGGAAGGAAAAAGCACCAAACGCGCCCATCGACCCGGCGCGCCGGCCCTCTTTCCATACCGAGCCGATGGCTTCGGCGGCGTCTTCGATGACCGGGATGTTATGGCGCTTGCCGATCTCCAGCAGGCGGTCCATATCACACAGGTTGCCGTAAATGTGCACCGCAAGGATGGCCTTGGTGCGCGGCGTGATGGCCGCTTCGACCTTGGCCGGGTCCAGGCACCAGGTGTCCGGCAAAACGTCGACGAAGACCGGCTTGGCTTTCAGGTGCACGATGGGCGCGGCCGAGGCGATCCAGTTGGTGTCCGCCAGGATGACTTCATCGCCTTCGCCGATGCCCAGCGCCGCCATGCCCATATGCAGGGCGCCGGTGCAGCTGGAGGTGGCGATCGCATGGCCTGAACCCAGGTGTTCGCGGAAGGCGTTCTCGAAGCGGGTCAGGTAGTCGTAGCACTTCTCGCCCCAGCCGGTGGCGGCGGCATCGGTCGCATAGGCGACCTCGCGTTCGGTAATCGACGGCTTTGTGTAGTGGATGCGCGCGTTCATGTGATCTCCAGCTGCGGCACGGCGGTCACGAAGCGGGTTCCCAGGGCGGCCAGTGCGGCGTTCTGCTGGCGCACCTCGGCGGCGATATTCCATGGCAGGATCACCACGTAGTCGGGCCGGCGCTCGGCCAGCGCGCTCGGGTGCAGGATCGGGATATGACTGCCCGGCATGAACTTGTTCTGCTTGGCCGCTGCCGCGTCGCACACGAAGGGCAGCAGGTCGGGCTTGACGCCGCCGTAGTTGAGCAGTGTGTTTCCCTTGGCCGCGGCGCCGTAAGCGGCCACGGTTTTACCCAATCGTTTTTGCTCGATCAAAAAGCTCAGCAGGCCATCCTTGACCTGGTCGGCGCGCGCCTGGAAGCCTTCGTAGGCGGCCAGACTGCGCATGCCGCGCCTGCCTTCTTCTTCCAGCATGCCCGCCACCGCCGGCGTGGCCGCGCGGGCGTCCGCCGCATGGCAGCCGAACACCCGCAGGCTGCCGCCGTGGGTCGGCAGCTCTTCCACATCGCACACGCGCAGGCCGGCCGCTTCAAAGATGCGCGCCACGGTGGTGAGCGACAGGTAAGAGAAGTGCTCGTGATAGACGGTGTCGAACTGGTTGAACTCCAGCAGGCGCATCAGGTGCGGGAACTCCAGCGTGACGGTGCCGCCTTCTTTCAAGGCAGCGGTGATCCCGCGCGTGAAGTCGTTGATGTCAGGGACGTGCGCGTAGACGTTGTTACCTGCGATGAGGTCGGCCTGCTTGCCCTCACGCGCCAGGCGCTTGCCCAATTGCTCGCCGAAGAACTCGCGCAGCACCGGAATGCCCAGCGCCTCGGCGGCGGCGGCGGTGCTGGCGGTCGGCTCCACGCCCAGGCAGGGGATGCCGGCGGCCACGAAGTTCTTCAGCAGGTAGCCGTCATTGGAGGCAAGTTCGATGACGTGGCTGCTGGCGGTCAGGCCAAGGCGCTCGGTCATCATGCCGGCGTAGCGCTTGGCGTGCTCCAGCCAGCCGGTTGAAGTCGACGAAAAGTAGGCGTATTCGCTGGAAAACAGCTCATCGGCCTCGGTATAGTCGTCGGTCTGCACCAGCCAGCAGGCATCGCACACGAACAGCTTGAGCGGATAGTAGCGCTCCGGGCGCGCCAGGTCGGCAGCGGTCAGGTAGGCGTTCGACGGCGGCGCGAAGCCCAGGTCGAGGAACACGTGTTCGAGCGGATTGCTGCAGTGGCGGCAGTTCATATGACGAGTCCTGAAAAATCGGTGGTAAGCATTGGATGGCCGGCGTCGCGCGGCGACAGCCCGATAACCGGTAAAGGCCAGTCGATGGCGATACGCGGATCAAGGCAGCAGACGCCACCTTCTGAAGCGGGCGTGTAAAACTCGGTGTGCAGGTACAGCAGCTCGCTGTCGGGTTCCAGTACCTGGAAGCCGTGCGCGAAACCCTCGGGGATCACCATCATGCGTGCATTGTCCGGGCTCAGCTCTTCGGCATGCCACTGCAGGAAGGTCGGCGAACCGGCGCGCAGGTCCAGCGCCACGTCCCACACGCGTCCCTTCAGGCAGCGGACCAGCTTCATCTCGGCATGCGGCGCACGCTGGAAATGCATGCCGCGCACCGTGCCCGGTTCCGCCGTGTGCGACTGGTTGACCTGTGCGATGCGGCGCGTGCCCAACGGCGCTTCCAGTTCGCGCGCGCAGAACAGCCGTGCGAACGAGCCGCGCGCATCACCCATGCAAGTGGTGTCGGCCACCATCAGCCCGGCCAGCGCCGTATTGTTGAGTTTCATTCGGCGGCCCAGGGCACGCCGGCCGCGCGCGCGGCGGCCACGTACTGCGCCAGCTGTTCGCGGCTGGCCGCATTGCCGCTGGCGTAGAACTCGCGGTACCAGTCGGCGGTGGCCTTGAGCGCGCTGTCCAGGCCCCACACCGGCTGCCAGCGCAGCTGGCCGCGCGATTTGGCGCTGTCGAGGTAGAGCAGGTTGGCTTCGTGCGGCTGTTCGGCGCTTGACACGTTCCAGGCCAGTTCCGGCCAATGCGAGCGCAGGCGGGTCAGCACATCTTCCACGCTGCGGTTGCCTTCCTGTTCCGGGCCGAAGTTATATGGGCCGGAGAACGCTTCGTCGCCGGCCAGCAGGCGTTCGCCCAGCAGCAGGTAGCCGCTGAGCGACTCGAGCACGTGCTGCCACGGGCGGGTGGCGCGCGGCGAGCGGATCTCCAGCGACTGGCCGCGCGCAACCGCACGCACCAGGTCGGGAATCAGGCGGTCGTCCGACCAGTCGCCGCCGCCGATCACATTGCCGGCGCGGGCGCTGGCCACCAGCGGGCCGTGGCCGTGCTTGAAGAAGGCGCTGCGGTAGCTGGCCGTGACCAGTTCGGCCCCAGCCTTGGAGGCGCTGTACGGATCGTAGCCGCCCAGCGCATCGTTCTCGCGGTAGCCCCAGGCCCACTCGCGGTTTTCATAGCATTTGTCGGTGGTGATCACCACCACCGCCTTGACGCCAGGGGTGTGGCGGCAGGCGTCGAGCAGGTTGACCGTGCCCATGACATTGGTCGACCAGGTCTCGCACGGGTCCACGTAGGAGCGGCGCACCAGCGGCTGGGCCGCCAGGTGGAACACGATCTCCGGCTCGGCTTCAGCCACGGCCCCGCCCAGCGCCGCGCGGTCGCGGATGTCGATGGTGCGGCTGTTGACGTCCAGGTCGAGCAGGTTCCAGTGGCTGGGCGTGGTGATGGGCGCCAGCGCCACGCCGGTCATTTTGGCGCCCAGCTGCTCCAGCCACAGGCTCAGCCAGCTGCCCTTGAAACCGGTATGGCCGGTGACGAGCACGCGGCGGCCCTGGTAGGTCCCGCCGAACTGGGTCATCGCCACACCTTCCACGGTGGACTGGTGCGCCACAGTTCTTCCAGCTGGGTCTTGTCGCGCAGGGTGTCCATGGCCTGCCAGAAGCCGGCGTGCTGGTATGCCATCAACTGGTCTTTCGCGGCCAGGCGCTCGAGCGGCGTGGATTCCCAGCCGGTGTCGTCGCCGTCGATGTAGTCGATGACTTTTGGTTCCAGCACGAAGAAGCCGCCGTTGATCCATGCGCCGTCGCCGGCCGGCTTCTCCTGGAAGCTGCGCACCGAGTCCGATTCGATATTGAGCGCGCCATAGCGGCCGGGCGGCTGGATAGCGGTGACCGTGGCAAGTTTGCCATGCGCGCGGTGGAAGGCGATCTGGGCGCCGATATCGAGGTCGCTGACGCCGTCGCCATAGGTAAAGCAGAAGGTATCGTCCCCCACATACTCGCGCACGCGCTTCAGGCGCCCGCCGGTCAGGGTATCGGGGCCGGTATCGACCAGGGTGACCTTCCACGGCTCGGCGTGGCGGTGGTGCACTTCCATGGTGTTTTCGCCCATGTCGAAGGTGACGTCGGACATGTGGAGGAAGTAGTTGGCGAAGTACTCCTTGATGACGTAGCCGCGATAGCCCAGGCAGATCACGAACTCGTTGATGCCGTAGTGCGAATAGGTCTTCATGATGTGCCAGAGGATCGGCTTGCCGCCGATTTCGATCATCGGCTTGGGCCGCAGGTGCGACTCTTCGCTGATGCGCGTACCCAGGCCGCCGGCCAGAATGACTGCTTTCATGCGCTTCTCCTTGGGTGCTCTGGCCTGCGATCTGGCTCTTTTGTCATTTTGTCGTTCCCAGTGTCCGTGTCGGGCGCCGGGGCAGCTCAAAGTATCCGTCCATGCGGAAGTACGTGTCAAGCTGCCGGGCGCGGGTGAAATTCCCAGTTGGCAGAATACTGGCGCAGGCGCGCAACGTATCGATGAAATAGGGGGGCATGTATAGCCATGTTTATCGCTTTGGGCTATACATGCTGAGTTAGAATCGTCATCGATCCAAGAGCGGCCAACAGGCAGGCATCCGAGGGTCGCCACTCTTTAAAGGCTGCCGTAACCAACGATGAGCACCCCATTCTCCCATTCAGTCGTCCAGTGCCTGACCGCGATCGCGCAGCACCACGGGCTGCAGGTCAACCCCGAGCGGCTGATCGAACAATACGCCCTGGGCGCCGAAGAGCCGGCCCCCGGCCTCTTGCAGCGCATGGCCAACGACATCGGCCTGCGTGTCAAAAGCGACAAGTTGAACTGGACCACCCTGCTGGCCCAGGGCGGGGTATTCCCGCTGATGGCGCGCCTGGCCAACGGTAACGGCATCATCGTCGTCGGCGTGCGCAATGAGGGCGCCGAGCGCGTGGCCATCCTCGACCCGACCCAGGACAAGTCGGGCGTGATCCTGGTCGACCGCGAACAGTTTTGCAGCCGCTGGAACGGCGATGTGGTCTTCATGAAGCGCGAGCATTCGATGATGGACCTGAACCAGCCGTTCTCGCTGCGCTGGTTCATCCCCGAGATCCTCAAGCAGAAAGCCGCCTTCCGCGACATCGCGCTGGCCGCTATCGCCATGCACGTGCTGGCCCTGGCCTCGCCCATCTTCTTCCAGCTCGTCATCGACAAGGTGCTGGTGCACCAGAGCGCCTCGACCCTGTGGGTGCTGGGCGTGGGCGTGATTGTCGCCATGGTGTTCGACTCCCTGTTCGGTTACCTGCGCCAGATGCTCACGCTGGCGGCCACCAACAAGATCGACATGCGCCTGACCCGCCGCTGTTTCTCGCACCTGATGTCGCTGCCGATCGACTACTTCGAGACCACCAGCGCCGGCGTGATCACCCGTCACATGCAGCAGCTTGAGCGCATCCGCAGCTTCCTTACCGGCCGCATGTTCTTTACCGCGCTCGACGCCACCGCGCTAATCATCTTCCTGCCGATCCTGTTCACCTACTCGGTCACGCTGGCGATGATCACGCTCGCCTTCACCCTGGCGATTGCCTGCGTGGTGGGCGGCATGGTGCCGACCTTCCAGCGCCGCCTGAACGCCCTGTACACCGCCGAAGGCAAGCGCCAGGCCATGCTGGTCGAAACCATCCACGGCATGCGCACCGTCAAAGCGCTGGCGATCGAGCCGACCCAGCGTAAAGACTGGGACCAGGCCTCGGCCGAAGCGATCACCATGCATTTCCGCGTGGGCCGCATCTCCATTACCGGCAATGCGATTACCGATTTCCTCGGCAAGCTGCTGCCGGTCGTGATCATCGTGGTCGGCGCCCAGGGCGTGTTCGACCAGACCCTGACGGTCGGTGCGCTGATCGCCTTCCAGATGCTGGCCGGCCGCGTGGTGCAGCCGCTGATCGCCATCGTCGGCCTGGTCAACGAATACCAGGAGACCGCGCTGTCGGTCAAATACCTGGGCGAGGTGATGAACCGTCCGCCCGAAGGCCGCATGGGCGCGGGCGGCCTGCGTCCGGCGCTGGCCGGCGAAATCCGCTTCGAAGATGTCACCTTCCGCTATCCGGGCGCCAGCAATACGGCGCTGGACCGCGCGACCTTCACCATCCCGGCCGGTTCCGTGGTCGGCATCGTCGGGCGCAGTGGGTCCGGCAAGACCACCCTGACCAAGCTTATTCAAGGCATGTACTCGGTCCAGGAAGGCATTGTGCGTTTCGACGGCACCGATGCGCGCGAGATCGACCTGGCCCACCTGCGCCGCCAGGTCGGCATCGTCATGCAGGAGAACTTTCTGTTCCGCGGCAGTGTGCGCGACAACATCGCCGTCACCAAGCCCGACGCCACCTTTGAAGAAATCGTCGCCTCGGCCGAAGCGTCCGGCGCCTCCGAGTTCATCGAACGCCTGCCGCAGGGTTACGACACCCTGCTGGAAGAGAACGCGGCCAACCTGTCCGGCGGCCAGAAACAGCGCCTGTCGATCGCCCGTTCGCTGCTGGCCCGCCCGCGCGTGCTGATCCTGGACGAAGCGGCCAGTGCGCTCGACCCTGAAAGTGAAGCCATTTTCATCCGTAACCTGTCACGCATTGCGGTCGGCCGCACTGTCGTGATGATCTCCCACCGCCTCTCGACCCTGGTCAATGCTGACGCCATCCTGGTGATGCAGCAAGGCCGGCTGGTCGATAGTGGCCGACATGAAGAACTGCTGTCCCGATGCGAGACCTACCAGCACCTATGGAACCAACAAACAAGCCACCTGTAAGCGACGAGAAGTCGACCGGCACGGTTCTAGAGTTCCTGCCAGACGCCGACGAAATCGAACGCAGTCCGCTGCCCGCCTACCTGCGCATCACGCTGCACGCCATGATGGCGATGCTGCTCATTTTCATCGTGTGGGCCTCCTTGTCCGAGATCGACACGGTGGTGATCGCGCCGGGCCGGCTGGTCAATCCGAACCAGAACATCGTCGTCCAGCCGATGGAAACCGCCATGGTGCAGACCGTGAATGTGCGGATTGGCCAGGTGGTCAAGAAGGGCGACGTGCTGGCCACGCTCGACCCGACCTTCGCGCGCGCCGACGAAGACCAGCTGCGCACGCGTTTGCGCAGCCTGGACACGCAGACGCGCGGCCTGGAAGCTGAACTGACCGGCAAGGCCGGCGCCAGCGACGCGGCGGACCCGGACGGCAAGCTGCAGGCGCAACTCTCAAACGAACGCCAGGCCAACTATCGGGCGCAACTGGGCAAGCTGACCGAAACCGTCGAACGCCTCAAGGCCGCGCTGGAGACCAACAAGCGCGACCAGGAAGGCCTGGCCCCGCGCCTGCAGTCGCTCAAGGAAGTCGAACAGATGTACGACACCCTGGTGTCGCAGAACTTCGGCGCCAAGCTGCATCTGCTGGAAGCGCGCGACAAGCGGCTCGAAGTCGAGCGCACCTTGCAGCTGACGGTGAGCCGCGAACTGGAGATCAAGCGTGAGCTGGGCGCGGCGCAAGCCGAGATGTCGGCCTTCCAGAAAGGCTGGCGCCAGAAGCAGATGGAAGAACTGCTGACCACCTCGCGCGACCGGGATTCGGTCAACGAGCAGCTGGCCAAGGCCGACAAGCGCCGCCAGCTGGTGACCTTGGTGGCGCCGGCCGATGCCGTGGTGCTGGAGATTGCCAAGCTGTCGCCGGGATCGATCGCGCGCGGCGCGGAAACCTTTTTCACCCTGGTGCCGCTGGGCGGCGCCATGGAAGCGGAAGTGCAGATCGATGCGGTGGATGTGGGATATGTGAAGGTGGGCGACGCGGCCGAGGTCAAGTTCGATGCGTTTCCGTTCCAGAAGCATGGCAGTTTGAAGTCGACGGTGAGGGTCATTACGCAGGACGCGTTCAAGCGCGAGACCGCGGCGCCGGATGGCGGATCGGATTCGTATTACCTCAGCCGGATCAACCTGGGCGACAGCAAACTGCGCAAGATGGGCAAGCGCGAACGCCTGCTGCCGGGGATGACGGTCAGCGCCGAGATCGTGGTGGGCAAGCGGACCGTGATGTCCTACCTGCTGTGGCCACTGACCAAGGCGCTGGATGGGTCGATCAAGGAGCCTTAATCTCCTGCTAGTTGACGGCTAAAAGCCGCCTGTTCGCGAAAGCGGCAGGCGGTTTTTCTTTGCCCGTAGCTCTTCTAATACCCTGTCATTCCCGCGGAGGCGGGAACCCATAACACCGTCGCTCCCTTGTGAAAGCGCTTCATTTGTTGGCTGCTCACAAGTGGTATGGGTTCCCGCCTTCGCGGGAATGACAGAGTGGTGGCGGATCACAGTACAAAGTAAAACCGCCTGTCGCTTTCGCGAACAGGCGGTTCTGAACCGAGGGTAGAAATCGGGCCTAGCGCACCGCCAGAATCCCATCCTTCCAGCTCCACTGCTGATCCCCGGCGATCCCCAACGGCCTTACCGACGACGACTGCGCCGGCGCCACCGCATACTGCGCCATCGCATCGGCCATCTGATTCACCCTAGTGGTCAGCGCTCCGGTCGCGAACCACACATCGGCCGTGGCATGCGATCCGCCCTGAGCGTCCTGCCAGCTTGAAATCAGCCCGGCCAGGTTGCCGTTGTCCTTCGCGGTGCCGGCCTGCGCCGCCAGCGATACGCTGGCAATGCCCAGCGACGCCAGCGAGTGCAGCTCGCCTTCCTGGCTGATCGCGTCACCATTACGGTCAACCCACATCTGCAGACCGCCAAAGCTGGCATCCGACGCATCGATGACGCCATCGCCATTGCCATCCTGCGCCGCCAGCGCCGCAAAGCCGTCCTTGGCGCGGCTGCCGTCGGGCAGCACGGTGGCACTGCCGAAGAGCTCCGAGCCATCGTCGATGCTGCCGTTGCCGTTTTTATCAAACGCCAGCAAGCCATCGCTGGCCGATACCCAGCCGGTCCGAACCGGCTGCCCATTGGCATACAGGTCGAACACCGTGCCCTCGTCAATCGAAACGGTGCGCACGCCGTCGCCATTCAGGTCGAATACCAGCGGCGTGGCGTAGCGCGCCGAGGCCGGATTAAGTGCCATCGTCTGCGCGACGCTCATGACGGCAACCTGCGCATCGGTCAAGGCTGCGATCTGGGTCAGGTTCAGCGCCGCCAGATCGGTCGTCTCGAACGCGGTGACCTGCGTCGTGGTCAAGGCGATCAGCTGGCTGGCCTTGAGCGCGGCTGCCTGCGTTGGTGTCAGCGCGGCGATTTGCACGGAGGACAACAAGGGCACTTGCGATGTGGTCAATGCCGCAATCTGGGTGCCGCTCAGCAGCGCAATGCGGGTATCGAGGGCGCCAAGCTGGTCGAGACTGAGCATGGCGACCTGGCTGGACTTGAAGGCGGCCAGCTGCGGCGCGGTCAATGCCCCAATCTGCGCATTGGTCAGTGCCCCGATCTGGGTGACGCTGAGCGCGGCGATCTGGGATGCCAGCAGGGCGCTGGCCTGGACGGCGGTCAGCGCGCCGATCTGGTCGGGGTCCAGCGCGGCAAGCTGCGGCAGCTTGAGCCCCGTGAGCTGGGCGGCAGTCAGGTTCGCTGCCTGGGGAATCGTCAGGCTGGCGATCTGCGTCGTGCTCATGTAGCCGATCTGCGTCACGCTCAGGGCCTGCAGCTGGGTGGTCGAGATGGCACCGAACTGGTCGGCATCGAGCAGCGGCAGCTGGACGGCGCTGATCGCCGCCACCTGCGCCGTGGTCAATGCGCCAATGCGGTCCGCCGTCAGCGCCACGATCTGGCGGGTGGTCAGCGCCTGCACTTGCGCTGCGCCGAGGGCGGCGAAGCTGGTGGTCGTCAGGGCCGCATAGAGTGCGTCCGGCAGGGCCGCCAACTGGGCGGCCGTGAGTCCGCCCACCTGCGTGGTGGTCAGAGCGGCCACATGGTCGACGCTGACGCCGGCCAGCTGAGAGGTAGTGAGGGCGCCGATCTGCCGGCTGCCGAGCGACGCGAACTGCGCGGTGCTCAAGACGCCAAGCTGGGTGCCGGCCAATGCCGCGATCTGGCGGGTGCCAAGTGCTGCGAGGTCCTCGTTCTCCAGCGCCGCGATCTGCTCCAGCGTCAAGGCGGCGACCTGCGCGCTGCTCAACGCAGCGGCCTGGATGGTGGTCAACGCCGCCAACTGGACGGTGGAGAGGCCGGTGCTGATCTGGGCCGTGGTCATGGCTGCGACCTGGGTGGTCAGCAGGGTACTCAGCTGGTCGCTCGTCATGCTCAGCAGCTGGGTGGTGGACAGGCCGGCGAAGGTTTTATCCGCCAGCGCGCTGGTCTGGGATGTGGTCAGCGATACCAGCTGGTCCACCGTCAGCGCGGCGATCTGCGTGGAGTTGAGGGCTCGGGCCTGGCGCGTGTCGAACGCCGCCAGCTGGGTGGTGCTCAGCACCGCCACCTGCGCGGTGTTCAGGGCCGCGGCCTGGCTTGTTGTCAAAGCCGCCAGTTGGGAAGTCGAGATGCCCAGGCTGATCTGATCCGTATCGAGCGCCGCCAGCGTGGCCGGCTTGAGGGCGGCGATCTGCAGCGTGGTGAGCGATGCCAGCTGGCCGGTCGACAGCACCGCTGTCTGCACGCTGGACAAAGCGGCAATCTGGGTGGTGAGCAGTTGCGTGAGCTGGTCGGTCGTCAGGCCGCTGCGCAGCTGGTCGGTGGTCAGCGCAGCGATGACCGTTGTGTTCAATGCCCCCAGCTGTTGGCTGGTCAGCACCGCCACCTGCGTGGTGCCCAGCGCCGCGATCTGGCGCGTGCTGAAGGCTGCGATATCGGCCGTCTCCAGCGCGACGATCTGGTCAAGGCTGAGCGCGGCGAGTTGCGCGGTGCCGAACGCCGCCGCCTGTGCGGTGGTGATGGCCGCCAGCTGGACGGTGGAGAGGGCGCGAACCTGATTGGTGTCGAGCGAGCCGACCGCCAGTGCGCTCATCTGTCCGGTGCCGAGCGTGGCCAGCTGCACGCTGGACAACACCGCCACCTGCGCGGCGCGCAATGCCGCCAGCTGGGTGGTGCTGAACACCGCCAGCTGGGCACTGGTGATGCCCTCGGCGAGCTGGCTGGTCGTCAGCGCCGCGATCTGGCGGGTGGTCAGCAGGGCCGCCTGTTCGGTGGATAGTGCGCTCAGTTGACCGGTGGTGATCGCCACGGTCTGCGCGGCCGTCAGCGCGGTCAGGTCGGCACTTTCCATCGCCGCCAGCTGGGCGTTGGAGAGGCTGGCGAGTGCCGCCGTACTCAGGGCTGCCGCCTGGGTGCTGGTGAGCGCGGCGATCTGCGAGGTACTCAGCAAAGCCGCCTGCGCCGAATTCATACCGCCGAGCTGGAGCGCGTTAAGGCCGGCAAACTGGCTGGTATCGAGGGCGGCGACGGCGTCTGCCTGCAAGGCCGTGAATTGCGCGGCGGAGAGGCCGGCCAGGTCCGAGCTGGCGAAGACACTCACCTGGGCGGTACTAAGGACCGCAAGCTGGCGGGTGGTCAGCGCCTTGACCTGGGCCGCGGTCAGCGCGGCCATGTGGGTGGTGCTCAGCTGCGTGACCTGGCTGGTGTTCAGGGATGAAATCTGGGTCGGCTTGAGCGTAGCGAACAGCGCGGGCGCGAGCGCGGCCAGCTGGCTGTCGCTCAATGCCGCCATCTGGCGCGTGGTCAGGGACGCGAACTGGGTGCTGGTGAGCGCGGCGACTTGCCCGGTGGTGAACGATGCGAGCTGCATCGTGTCGATGGCGGCAAGCTGTGTGCTCTTGAGTGCCGCGATATCGGTCGTCTCCAAGGCCGCCACCTGGCCGGCATCGAACGCGGCGAACTGGCGCGTGCTCAAGGCTGCCGCCTGCGCGGTGGTGAGCGCCGCCACCTGGGCCGACAGCAGGGCGCCGATCTGCCAGGTGGACAAAGCCATGACCTGGGTGAGCTTGAGCGCTGCGATGGCCTGGGTGCCGAGCGATGCGATGCGGTCCGGATCGAGCGCCGTGATCTGGGAGCCGGTCAAGGCCGCGAGTTCGGTGGTGCCGACCGCAGCCAGCTGGGCGCTGCTGAGGGTCCTTGTCTGCGCGGTGGTGAGCGAGGCGATTTGCGCGGCCGTGAGCGCGCCGACCTGCGCGCTGCTCAGGTTGGCGATGGCATTGGTGGACAAGGCCCGCAGCTGGAGTACGCGCAGCGCGGCGATGTCGCCGGTCTCGATGGCGGCCAACTGTGCGAGTTCGAGCGTGGCGATCTGATAAGTCGTCAGTCCGGCCACCTGGGCGCTGGTGAGTGCGGCGATCTGGCTGGTGCCGATGGCGTCGAACTGCACGGTGGAGAGTGCGGCAATCGCACTGATCGTCATGGCGGCGAGGCTGGCGCTGTCGATGGCCGCCAGCTGATCGGTGCTGAGCACGACCGTATGGCGCGCTTGCAGTGCCGCCAACTGGCGGCTTGTCAGCGCCTGCACCTGCTCCACGTTCAAGGCCGCGACCTGGCGTGTGCTCAGCGCCGCCACTTGCGCGGTGGTGAGGGAACTGGTCTGCATCGTATCGAGCGCGCCGATCTGGCGGGTCGACAGGCCAGGCAGCTGCTTGACGGTGATGGCGGCCAGCTGGCTGGTGGTCAGTCCCTGGCTCACCGCGTCGGTCGACAGCGATGCGATCTGGCGGGTCGACAGCACGGCGATGGCGGCGGTGCGCAAGGTGGCCAGGCTGGCAGGGGCCAGCGCACCAAGCTGCGCGGTGCTCAAGGCCACCGCCTGCGTGCTGGTGAGGGCCGCGGACTGTACGCTGGTCACGCTGCTCACCTGCAGGGTCGAGAGCGCGGCAACCTGCGCGATGGATAGCGCCTGGATCTGCGCGCTGGACAGGCCCTCGCTCAGCTGGCTGGTCGACAGCGCGCGGATGGCGCTGGTGGTCATCACCCGCAGCTGGGCGGTGTTGAACGCTGCCAGCTGAGCGGTGGTGAGCACCTCGATGTCGAGGGTGGTCATTTTCGAGGCTTGCGCGACCGTCAGGCTGGCGATTTGCGCGGTGCTTAAGTTCAGAAACAGGGAAGTGGGCATGGTGGTCTCCTATCCTCACTATATTCCGGGGGACGCCGGATCAAAGCGTCGAGGAGAGGCCGACAATCGGGCCAGATCGGACCATCGATGCGCGTGCCACGCACCACGCATCGGCGTGAGTTCGGTATCATGGACGGATGCTAAAAACACCAGACGCCTTCGTCCCGCTGCTGACCGCGAAGGGGCACGACAATCCACTGAACTTCATCTTCCACGCCGGACGCCTGTTGCTGCGCGAAGACGGCACCCTGCCGCATGGCGCGGATGGACTGACGGCGGTCGATCCCGCGCGCCTGCAGCCGGTCGGCCTGCTGGCGGGCCGCTACTGCCAGACCGCGTGGGCCGACAGCGAGGACGCCGCGCCACCCGGCTATGTGTTTACCGGCCTGCGCTCGCTGCTGTGGACGATGGACGAGGCATTGGTTGCCGTGGCCGGACGCGCCGCGCAGATTGCCGAATGGGCGAGGACGCACCAGTTCTGCGGCGCCTGCGGCAGCCGCACCGCGCGCGTGGCAGGGGAGCGCTGCTTCGGCTGCACGCAGTGCGGCGCCATCGCCTATCCGCGCATCTCGCCGGCGATGATGGTGTTGATTCGCAAAGGCGAGCATGTGCTGCTCGCGTCGCACGCGGCCGGAGCGACCAAGCGCTTCACGGTGCTGGCCGGGTTTGTGGAGGCCGGCGAATCGGTCGAGGAAGCGGTGCACCGCGAAGTGTTCGAGGAAGTCGGCCTGCGGGTGCATAACCTGAAGTACTTCGGCAGCCAGTCATGGCCCTTCCCGCATTCGCTGATGATCGCTTTTACCGCTGATTACCTCGATGGAGAGATCCGGGTGGACCCGAGCGAGATCGCCGAGGCCCGCTGGTTCGGCCCGGACGACGAATGGCCCGAGCCGGTGCCGCATGTATCAATATCGACGGTGCTGGTCGACGCGCACCGGCCATAGCATTAAGGCTTCGGCCCGGTGCCGCGAACCTGCACGGTGCGCTTCATCAGGTCGAACCAGAAGGGCGCGCCGAACAGCGCGGTGGACGCGGTCAGCAGCCAGCCGCCGACGCTGAGGGCAAAGTGCTGGTCGAACACCGGCGGGAAGCGCTGCCAGCCGATCGGCAGCGTCATCAAGGCGCTTAGTGCGCGCGGATCGGCGCCGGCCGGCACCGCCCCGATGTGCGCGGCCAGGGCCGGCTGCTGCCACAGTGAGCGGAACAGATGGATGCTGTCGATATTAAACAGCACCGCCAGCAGCAGCGAGAGCAGCAGGCTGATGACCATCGAGCGGCGCTTGTAGCTGCCTGAGACGCGCTCCATGGCGCTGTCGAACCAGGCGGTCAGCGCCAGTTCGAAGCGCGCCTGGTCGCCCTTGGCGCGCTGATAGAAGCCTTGCAGCGCGCGCTTGACGGCCTCGTTTTCGAGGGCGTCGATATCGCGGCCGAGCTGGTCGAAGTCATCGGGGATGGTCTGGACCGCATCCATCAGCGCGACCGCAAAATTGCGCGGCTCTATATAAGACGGCTTGGTCGAGATCGCGCGCGCATTGCCGGGCGCCGTATCGTGCGGATTGACCAGCGCATGCGCGTAGACCGTGCGCGCCAGGCCGGTGAAGCGCGGGTCGCCCAGCATCGCCATCATACTGGCCAGCAGCATGCGCGCGCGCATGGAGAGCGCCGACGCCAGCGCCTCCTGCACCGTACTGACAATCAGCGCCACCGTGGCATAACAAAAGGTCAGGCCAACCGCCACCTCCAGGACCGTGCTGCCGAACATGCTGCCTCCTACGAGATCAAAATTGAAAGCATACGCTAACAAAACAACATGATTACCACTTTGGCCTGAAACAGCGCTCCCACCAGTCAAAATTTCTCAAACCGGTCTGTCCCAGTTTGAGAAAGATGATTGCTTGCTATGTTCACTTATCAAAAAAATATATACTCACGGCAATTTCATTTCCTGAGGATTGGACATGCCGGATACGCACGGGGCCACCAATTGGCTGAGCGACCCAGGCGAAGCATTGGCGGAGGCGCGCGCGAGCGGCTTGCCGTTGCTGCTTTATTGGGGCGTGGCCTGGAGCCCTTTGTGCAGCCGGATGGAGGCGACCGTCTTTGCCAGCCCCACCTTCCGCGCGCTGGCCGGTTCGATGGTGCTTTTGCGCCTGGACGGTGACGCCGCGGCGAGCGAGGCGTGGGCCGAGCGCTTCAATGTGCGCACCTATCCGGCCGTGATCGTGTATCAGCCGGACGGCACCGAGGTCGCACGCCTGCCTTGCGAGCTGGCGGAGGCGCGCTTCATCGCGTTGCTGGGTATCGCCTGCGGCGCGCGCCAGAGCGTGGCGCAGTCGCTGGCGGCGGCGCTGTCGCGCGAGCGCGTGCTGGCGGACGATGAGTGGCGCTTGCTGAGCTTTTATTCGTGGCGCACCGACGAACGCCAGGTGCTCAGGAGCCTGGACTACGCGGCGGCCCTGGCCAGCATGCAGCGTGGCTGCGCTTTGCCGGAGGCGGCGTTGCGGCTGGAGCTGCATGCGCTGCATGCGGTGGCGATGTCGGGCAAGGGCGGCATCAACAAGCGCGCAGCAGCGCTGCGCCTGGAGCAGATCCTGGGCGATGCCGCCGTCACCGAGGCGCAGATGGATATCGTGATCGCCTATGCGGTGGACCTGGTGCGCTACCTGACCGTGCCGCAGTCGCCGGCACGCACCAGGCTGGCCAATGCCTGGGCCGGCGCGCTCGAGCGCCTCGAACTCGATGTGCGGCTCAATGTGACCGACCAGCTGGCGGCGCTGCGCGCGCGAGTGCGCTTGTGGCGCCTGGGCGCGACGCTGCCGAGCATGGACGACGTGGCGCGGGCGCGGGTTGGCGCGGCGCTCGACAGCGTCAGCGACCCGTCGCTGCGCCATCATCTGATCACGACAGCAGTCAATGCGCTGTCGGACGCCGGCCTGCTGGGCGAGGCCGAGCGCCTGCTGGAACAGTCGCTGGCGGGTTCGCATGCGCCGTTCTACTTCATGGACAAGCTGGCCATCATCGCCAGCAAGCGCGGCGATCCTGCCGCGGCGGCGCGCTGGCACGAACAGGCCTGGCGCCAGGCGCCGGCAATGGCGGGCGTGAAGCCTGCCGCGCCATCCCAGCGTTAAGCCGCCGATCCCGCGCAAAGGCGGGAACCTGTTCCGATTCTAAGCATCCAATACGTATTTGCTGGGATAGGACGCCGCACGGGCGGAATGACAATGGAAAGGCTGCAATTTGCGAGCGATGTCTCGCGCGAACAGTTCGAGCGGGTACGGCCGATGCTGGAAGGCGCGCGCCGGCGAACCCGTCCGCGCAAGCACGACCTGTACGACGTGTTTTGCGCGGTGTTGTACTTTCTGGAGAGTGGGGTGGCGTGGCGCAGCATGCCGAATGGCTTTCCGCCATGGCGGACGGTGCACGAGTATTTCACGCAATGGACCGATGCCAAGCCGCCACAACCCACGCTGCTTGAAACCGCACTGGCCGAAACCGGGCGGGCCGACGCGGCCGAGCGCTTGCGGGTGCTGCTGGCGATGCGCGGCTGAGGTCTGGTTTTACTGAGCTGGCGCTGGAGCAGGCGTAGGAGGAGGCGCGGCAGCGGGCGCGTCCGGCGCTTCGAAAACCAGCTTGCCGTCGTCATTGAGGCGGTAGCTGCCCAGCGGTTCGCCGAGCGCGTTGGCGTCCGGCGCTTCTTTTTGCGTGCAGGTCTGGGTCTCGACCTGCCAAACCTGCGTGCCCGAGCGCAGGTTGTACACCTCGTCGCCGGCGGCGAACAGTTCCACCGATATCTCGTCAAGCGGCACATCGGTCAGCTCGAACTGGCGCTGGCAATCCGGCATGCGCGCGGCGATCAAGGTCAGCTTGACGCTGTCTTCCCAAAAGTAATCCTGTTGCGCGCGCAGGGTCAGCGTGTGGTCGCTGCCGTTGATGTAGTAGCTGGTGGACTGCTTGACGCAGCCGCTCAGCAGCAGGGACGTCAGGATGATCAGGGTGCTGCGCATGGGGCGGTCCGGGCTCGATGAAGACCTTGCGAGTATAAAACATCTGCCCGGACGGCGGCGATTCCAGCTGTTCAGCTGCTGCTGATCGGCGGTTCAATTAAATCCGAAAAGACGCTACACTTGCAAATGATAGCGTTCCCATTCCGTTCGAATTTTTACCCCGACAGGAGCATTCATGGCGCAGTTGAACGTCAACGGCAGTGTACGTACATTCGAGGCGGCGGACGATACGCCGCTGTTGTGGGTGCTGCGCGAGCAGCTCGGGCTGACCGGTACCAAATATGGCTGCGGCATCGCCGCCTGCGGGGCCTGTACCGTGCATATCGACGGCGAACCGACCCGCAGCTGCGTGCGCCCGGTGTCCACCGTCACCGCGGCGCAAAAGGTCGTCACTATCGAGGGCTTGTCGAAGGACGGCAGCCATCCGGTGCAGAAGGCCTGGGCGGCGCTCGACGTGCCGCAGTGTGGCTTTTGCCAGTCCGGCATGATCATGGCGGCCACCGCGCTTCTGAAAGAAAAACCGAAACCAAGCGACGCCGATATCGACGCGGCGATGACCAATATCTGCCGTTGCGGTACATATAACCGGGTGCGCGCGGCGATCCATGTGGTGGCGCGCGGCGGCGATCCGAAGTCGGCCGGGCTGGCGATCGAGCGCGTGGCGGGAGAAAAAGCATGAGCGCGGGCGACGATGTCCTCGCATCGCCAACCCGGCGCGGCTTCCTGAAAAGCGCCGGTGCCGCCGGCCTGGTGGTGGCCTTTCATATCCCGATGGCCGGTGCGGCCGACGCAACTGCGCCTGAAATCAACGCCTGGGTGGTGGTCAAGCCCGACGACACGGTGGTGATCCGCATCGCCCGCTCCGAGATGGGCCAGGGCACCTTGACCGGACTGGCGCAGCTGGTGGCCGAAGAGCTGGACGCCGACTGGAGCCGGGTGACGACCGAGTATCCGACCCCGGGCCAGAGCCTGGCGCGCAAGCGCCCGTGGGGGAGTTTTTCGACCGGCGGCAGCCAGGGCATCCGCGGCTCGCACGACTATGTGCGCAAGGGCGGCGCCAGCGCGCGCATGCTGCTGGTGCAGGCCGCCGCCAACGAGTGGAAGGTGGCGGTGGCCGAGTGCCGCGCCGCCAGCGGCGTGATCACCCACGTGCCGACCGGCCGCACTACCAGCTACGGCAAGGTGGCGCTGGCGGCGGGCAAGCTGCCAGCGCCGACCGACATCGTGCTGAAGGATCCGAAGCAATGGCGCCTGGCCGGCAAGCGGCTGGCGCGGCTGGACACGGTCGACAAGACCACCGGCGCACAGGTGTACGGCATGGACCTGCAGCTGCCTGGCATGCTTAATGCGGCCATCAAGGCATGCCCTGTGTTCGGCGGGAAGATCAAGAGCTTCGACGCCGCCGCCATCGACAAGCGACCCGGCATCAAGAAGGTGCTGCAGGTCGGCGACAACGCGGTGGCGGTGGTGGCCGATACCTGGTGGCGCGCCAAGACCGCGCTCGATGCGCTGCCGATCGTGTGGGACGAAGGCGCCAATGCCAGGCTGTCGAGCGCGGACGTGGCGGCCATGCTCAAGGAAGGCTTGACGGCCAAGGATGCGGCGCTGGGCCACAGCCATGGCGACGCTTTGACGTCGCTGGCGTCGGCGGTGCGGAGAATCGAGGCGGTGTACGCCTATCCGCACCAGAATCACGCGACCATGGAGACCATGAACGCGACGGCGAAGTGGACGCCGGAGCGCTGCGAAGTGTGGACGCCGACCCAAAACAGCGAAGCGGCGCATGGGGCTGCGGTGCAGGCGTCGGGCTTGGCGCCGGCCCAGTGCGAAGTCTACAAGCTGCATCTGGGCGGCGGCTTTGGCCGGCGCGGCGCGGTGCACGACTGGGTGACCCAGGCAGTACTGATCGCCAAGGCGCTGCCGGGCACACCGGTCAAGCTGATCTGGTCGCGCGAAGAGGACATGCTGCACGGGCACTACCATCCGGTCACGCAGTGCAAGCTCTCCGCGGGCCTGGACAGCAAGGGCGAGATCACCTCGCTGCACATGCGCATATCGGGCCAGTCGATCCTGGCGGCGCTGTTCCCGCAGGCGGTCAAGAACGGCAGGGACGGCGCGGTGTTCCAGGGCGTGGATGCGCCGGGCAGCGAGATGGCGCTGGGGTACAGCTTCCCGAACCTGCTGGTGGACCATGCGATGCGCAATCCGCCGGTACCGCCGGGTTTCTGGCGCGGGGTAAACCTGAACCAGAACGCCCTGTACATGGAGTGCTTCATCGACGAGATCGCGCATGCGACCAAGCAGGATCCGCTGGCGCTGCGGCGCAAGCTGATGGCCAACCATCCCAAGCACCTGGCGGTCTTGAATGCCGTGGCCGAGCGGGCCGGCTGGGGCAAGAAACCGCCCAAGGGCGTCTTCCGCGGACTGGCGCAGACCATGGGCTTTAATAGCTACGTGGCGGCGTGCGCGGAGGTGTCGGTGGCCAAGGACGGCAAGCTGAAGATTCACCGGATCGTTGCGGCCACCGATCCGGGCCACGCAGTCAATCCGCAGCAGATCGAGGCGCAGGTGGAAGGCTCGTTCGTGTACGGCCTGTCGGCGGCGCTGCATGGCGAATGCACGCTCAAGGACGGCCGCATGGAGCAGGATAACTTCAGCACCTACCCGGTGCTCAAGCTGGACGAGATGCCGAAGGTGGAGACCATCATCATGCCGTCCGGCGGATTCTGGGGCGGGGTGGGGGAGCCGACCATCGCGGTGGCGGCGCCGGCGGTGCTCAATGCGATCTTCGCGGCGACCGGCAAGCGGGTGCGCGAGCTGCCGCTTAAGAACCAGAAGCTTCGGGGCGCTTAGGTCAACCCGGGTTGCCCGGCCCGCGCCGCCAGAAGCGGTCCATCAGCGGCTTGACGCTGATGCCGTGCACGCTGATCGACAGCATGATCACGGCAATCGTGATCTGGCTCAGCTCCATGGCCAGCCCCGCGGGCAGGCCATGGTTAATCGCATACATCAGGTAGTAAAGCGAGCCGATTCCACGCAAGCCGAACCAGCCTGTAATGCTGCGCACACGCATCGACAAGCCGGCGCCCGCCAGGCCCAGGAATACACTCATCGGGCGCGCCACCGCAAACAGGAACAATGCCGCCAGGACGGCGCTCCAGTTCCAGTTGTGCAGCGATACCATGCCGCCGAGCAGCAGCACCAGGGTCAGTTCGGACAGACGCTCCAGGTGTTCCTTGAATACAAGCGATTCAGTGCTGACCGACATCGGATGATCCGGCTGCGGTTCGCCATGGACGGCATCCGGCCCGCCTTCCGGCACCAGCAGGCCCTGGCGGTCCTTGTGGGCGCCTGACAACACCAGCTCGGTCTGGCGCAGCGCCACGCCGGCGAAGAACACGGCCAGGAATCCCAATGCCATGCACAGCACGCTGATGCCATACACCACGGCGATCAGGCCAAGGCCGACCAGGTCGTCCAGCACTTCATGCTTGGGGTCGCTGCCGCGCAGGCGCCAGCCCAGATGGCCCAGCACGCCGCCGCTGACCATGCCGATGGCAATCGCCGCGACCGTCGCCCAGACCACATCGACCATGAGCCAGCGCCAGCCGAAGTCGCCCAGTTCCTGCACACCCAGCAGGCCCAGGCCCAGCATCACGAAGGGAAAGGCCGAGCCATCGTTCATGCCCGCCTCGCAGGTGAGGGTAAAGCGCACTTCGTCGCGGTCGTCGGCATGGCGCACCTGCACGTCTGTGGCCAACACTGGATCGGTCGGCGCGAGGATGGCGCCCAGCAGCACGCCGGCGCCCAGCGGCAGGCCAAGCACGTAGTAAGAAAACGCCGCCACCAGGCCGACCGTAATGGACATCGACAGCCACGCCAGGCGTATGGCCGGCATCCATTTCTTGCGGGTGATGGGCACCGGCATCTTGACGCCGGCGGAAAACAGCGAAATCAGCACCGCGATCTCGGTGAGCATTTCGAGGAGGTGGGATTCCTCCATGGGATTGAAGGAAAAGATGCCGAGTACGGCCGGCCCCAGCAGCAGGCCGACGCACAAGTAGACGATCGCGGAGGTCACGGGCAGGCGTGCCAGCGTGGTCGCGGCAAGCCCGCGCGCCAGCATCAGGCAGCCGATCAGAATGAACCAGTGGACCGTCGTCATTACTCGTTGCCTCGGTGCTAATAGATGCACCGATTCTACAGATGAACTGGTTTTCGGCCCGCGCCGTTGCTAGCGTCCGGAGTGATCAATGCTGATAGGCACCGATGTCAATGCCGGCGGCCGTGGGGCGCGGCTTGCCGGCGATGTCGGTACGGGCGGCGAGCTGGGGAGTTCCCTTGCCGAGCGCAGGGGAGGTGGGAAGAAGCCGAAAATCCGGAATGCCGCGTTTGCCATACCGGACGAACTGCGGCGGCTGGGCGATGGTGCCCACATGGGTGAGCCCATTCCTCAACTGCCAGTCGCGGACCGAATTCTGATACACGAGGTTGTTGCGGTAGCTATTGTTCGGCCCCGTATGGCCCAGTTCGGAAATGCCGTAGCGGTTGTCGAACACGATGTTGTTGTGCACGCTGGTGTGATCGTTCGGCCCCTTGGTATGGTAAAAGTCGCCGCCCCCGACCAGGATGCCGGTCGATGAGGCCGATACCGTGTTGTGGCTGACCACCACGTTATGCGCGTCGTGCCACATCTGGATGGCCGCGCCGCCAATGCCGTACACCACATTATTCTGCGCGACACCGCTGGTGCTGATGTAGATGCCCTGAACGAAGCGGCAGTCCTGCGGGCCGATATCGTTGACCGTGTTGCCGATGATGTTGTTGCGCACGCCCTTGTAGTAGCTGTCCACGCCGATGCCGGACCCGCCCGCGCTGTTGCATGGCGTGTAGCGCGCGATGTGGTGCACATGGTTGTCGCGCACTTCGTTGTACGAGCCGCCGATGTAGATGCCGGTGGTCCACTTGACGCCGCGCTGGGTCGCGCTGCCGTCGACATCGAAACCGATGATGTCGACGTAGTCGCCGCGGTTTTCCCATGCCATTTTGGTGGACGAATGATTTGGGGGCACGATGCGCGCGCCCCATTTGTTGGTCGAGATGTAGGTGATGCGCTGGGTGGGCGTGCCGCTCATCGTTGTCTTGAAGCCGCCGGGGTAGGTGCCGGGCGCGACATGAATGGCGGTGCCGGGCATCGCCAGGCGCGAGGCACGCACGATGGTGAGGAAAGGCATGTCGGCCGTGCCGGGATTCGCATCCGAACCGTGCGGCGCAACGAAGAAGTGATAGGCGGAGGAAGCGGCCCGCGCTGGCGTTGCGAGCGCCAGCGCGAAGCTGAGCAGCAGAGCAAATGAATACGATATAAATAGATTCATTGGCACGTCCTTCTCTGCTGGAAAGATGGAGGCGGATGCTGGAATCGAACCAACTTCTCCAGTTTTGCCGACTGGTGCATGACCACTTTGCTACTCCGCCGTTAGAACCAGTTTGTCCGATCAAACGGCGAGCCGATGTCGACTTCGTCAAACTTTTTTAGGAAACCAAAAACGAGAGAAATGGACGTGTTTTTATAGGGTAAATGTCCAATCGGAAAGGAGTGTTTCGATCTGGCTACGCGGCGCTCGGCAATATTGCTTAGCGGTAGACTTCATGCCCCCCTATTTGGAGAATCACCGATGAAAGCGAGCGTCTTGCGTTTAATGATGGGCGCTGTGGTTGCGGCCTGCCTGGCCGCCTTGATGCCAGTCCAGGCCAAAGCGCCTGCCGTCACCATGGATACCCCGGCCGCACCGGCCCTGAACAAAGCCGACCAGAAGATCGTCGCCAGCATGGCCCTGGCGAATATGGCGGAACTCGAAGGCGCCAGGCTGGCGCTGTCGAAAACCGGCAGCGCCGATGTGAAAGCCTACGCGCAGCAGATGGTCGAGGACCATACCAGGGCCTTGAAAGACGTGACCGCGCTGGCGCACAACAAGGGCGTGCCTTTGCCGGCCGAGCCGGATGCAAAGCACAAAGCCATGGTCAAAAAACTGGGCAGCTTGGCGGGCGCGGCCTTCGATAAAGCCTATCTGGCGCAAGCCGGCGTGGCGGACCACACCAAGGTGCACGCCGCGCTCAAGAAAGATCACGCGAGGGCCAAGGACCCGGATGTGAAAGCGCTGGCGGCCAAGATGCTGCCGACCGTGGAGCAGCATTTGCATGCGGCGCATGAGAAGACCGCGGCGAAGTAGCCCAAGACATAAGCACCAGCCTAGAAGCCGTCGTCCCCGCGGAGGCGGGGATCCATTCCACCTTAGTGCAGTGAGAGAGTGCGCCACTGAGCGAAAGTGGTATGGATTCCCGCCTTCGCGGGAACGACAGAACCCTTAGAAATGTCGGGTCGCGCTTGCGACCACGCGGCTACCACGACTCGGCGCCCACGAATACGCACCGGGATCGAGCTTGCGCAGGCTGGCCAGGGCGACCTGCAGCCGCCAGTCGCCCTGCACGCTGGCCAGTCCGATGCTGGCATCAAGCCGGCGCCCGATTCCACCATCGGCCGGAACCGGCATACCCGCCAAATACCCCACATGCAGCACCGCGTCGAGCGAAGCCGCGAGCCGGTGGCTGGCGTTCACTTCGGTGTACAAGGTACGGGTGCCGCGTCCGTCGTAATCGGGCGAGTACGACATGCGCCCCATGATCCGCTTCCAGCCGAGGCCAATGTAAGCCTCATCGTAGTCATAGGCGTCGTTGCGGGCCATATGGATCGCCACGCCGCTGTCAAGCGACCAGTCCTGGCCAAACTGGCGCGCATAGCCCGCATACACCATCGAGAGCGTGCGCCCCGCCTTCGTCGGCGCGGTCAGGGCGCGCGTTGCGAAAGCGCCCGCATACCAGCCATCCGGACTGTCGTAAGCCAGGCCAAACTGCGCCACCGGCTCGCCGCTGCTGCCCTGCAGGCCGCGGTACAGGTATTCGGTAGCGATGGCCACACTCCCGCTGACCTGGGCGGTGGCGGTACATGGAAGCAACAATGCGGCCAGCAGGCCGCCCAGATTACGCCACACGCGCGCGGGCCGGCACGGCGTTTATTGCCGGGCAGCGTGGACGCTTGGTTCGGGAAGATCGCATACGCAGGTACATTTTCCGGTAAGGCGGGTCAGGGTAGCGCACAAGTCGGTCGCGCCCGCGCCCTGGCGGCTATCCGCGACCAGAGCCGTGCGCAGCTGGCGCAAGGGCATCGATGGCCGCAATTCGCTCAGCACCGCCATCATGCCTGAGATATGCGCCGCTGAGTAGGACGAACCGGACACCATGTTCCAGCGTGCCCCCGGCGCCGCGGTTGGAATGTCGCGCCCCGGCGCGCTCAGCACCGCGCTGCCGGCCCTGGCCTGGCGGGCCGATACCGCGAACACGCCCGGATGCGAAGCCGGAAAACCGCCGGCCGCGCCACGGTCGTCCACCGCGCTGATGACCCGCATGCCGCGCGCGCAGGCCGCGTCGATCAATTCGCTCAGCAGGCGGTCCGGCGGCCCGGCCAGGCTCAGGTTGATCACCTGGGCGC
This sequence comes from uncultured Oxalobacteraceae bacterium, assembly GCA_946479255.1. Next base: position 12,688 of record CAMLFK010000008.1, on the reverse strand, counting down.
CGTTGGTCAGCGCGTAGTTGAGGGCTTTGCCGAGCGTGAAGCTGTTGCAGCTGGTTGCGCCGCCGGCCGCCTGCCAGCAGGCCCGCAGCGCCATGATGCGCGCACCCGGCGCGACGCCTTCGATTCCCACGCCATTGCCGGCCAGGGCGGCGATTACGGCGGCCACGCCGGTGCCGTGGTCTTCGGCCACATAAGGGCTGCCGTCGACAAAATTCTCCTTGACCGCGATCTGGCCCGCCAGGTCCGGGTGGTCGGTTTCCACGCCGCTGTCGATCACCGCCACCCGCACGTTGCGGCCGGTGGCGGTTTTGTGGATATCGGCCAGTTGCCAGTGCTGCACGGCCGGCTGCACCGGATAGAGCGGATCGGGCACACCCTGGACGGCGAAGCTGTTGACCGGCTGCGCCCACGATACGCGCGCGTCGCGCGCCAGCGCGGCCAGGATGGCGTCGGCATTCGCGCCGGCCGGCACGGCCATGCGGAAGCAATCGATTTTCAGGGCCGGCATGGGCCAGGCTTCGAGCACGGTGAGGCCGTGCTGGCGCGCCAGCTTCTCGGCCACGCGGCGGCGCGCGGTGCGGCCGTCGTCTTCGCGGTAGTCGCCCGGGTAGTAGTTACCGGGGCGGAAATGCGGCGCCGGCAGGTGCAGCATGACCAGGATCTCCTGCGGCGCCGGCGCCGGCTCCGCAGCCACACTCGGCCCCAGCGCCAGCAGGCCGAAAGCCAGCAGCAAAGTACGCAGCCAGCGCATCATGGCTGCGCCTGCGGCGTCAGCGCCTCGGCCAGCTGGGCCCCCGCCTGTTCCTTGAGCGCGCTGATGGTGCCGGCCTGCTTTGCCGGCTCCACCGCGATCACGTACGCGCCCATTGCGCTGGGGCCGTCGATGATGCGCGCGCCATTGGCGCTCAAGACGCGGCCCACCTCAATCATGCGCGCCCCCGGGCCGAACACCACCACCAGATTGCCGGCCGCAGGCGCCGCGGCGCTGCTCAGTGCGCGGTACTGCTGGCTGTCGACCGGGGCCGGGCGCACCAGCAGCAGCGCGATCGCCACCGCCTGCGCGGCCAGCGCCCATGGCATCCAAGCTGTGCGCAGCCAGGCGCGCAGGGCATCCAGGCGGCCGCGCGGTGCGGCGCGCGGCTCCAGCCGCGGCATCAGCCGGGCCAGTGCACCTTCGGCATCCAGGCCGGCGGGCATTGGCGGCGCGCCGGCGGCCAGCTTGCGCTCCCATTCCAGGTCGGCGCGGCAGGCGGCGCATTCGAGCAGGTGCTCGCACACCTCTTCGGCCTGGGCGGCGGGCAGCTGTTCGGTGGCGAACCATGGCAGCAGCTGCTGTATGGCTTCGTGTTGTGATTCGGGTGTGGCGTCGCGGGTTGTCATGCTAGTTCTTCCATATGTGCCGACAGCAGTGTGCGCAGGCGCTGCCTTGCGTGAAACATCCTGGTTTTGACGGTGTTGACCGGGCAGCCCATGGTGTCGGCGATTTCCTGGTAGCCCATCTCGTGGTAGTAGCTGAGGCTGACCACCACGCGGTGTTCCAGCGACAGCGCATCGAGCGCCTTGCTCACGCCCAGCTGCAGCTGCTGGTGGACGGCCGCATGTTCCGGTTCGAGCCGGATATCGCCGGCATGCAGGTCCACGTCCGCGTCCACCGGCGGGTCGCTCGCGTTCAAGGCTTTTAAGCCCTGGCGGTAGGCGATCGCAAAGATCCAGGTCGATACCTTGCAGCTGTGGTCGAAGGTGTGCGCCTTCTGCCACACCACCAGCATGGTGTCGTTGATGATTTCTTCCAGCAGGGTGGGGCTGCGCACCATGCGGTCGAGGAAGCGGGCCAGGCGCGGGAAGTAGCTGCGGTACAGCGCCTGGAAGGCGGCACGGTCGCCCGCCGCCACCCGCTCCAGCAACTGCGTTTCGCCACGCTCGCCCGATACGCCGGCGCGGCCCGCTCCCCACTGTCTGACCATCTGACTTTTCTCCCCTTGATGCGGTGAATACGCGCGCGCAGCAAAAAGGTTCAACGCTCATTGAAAAAAATTCCCAGTCGCAACGCCAATTCTACATCGCTCCATGGTTCAAAAAAATAAATTGCGAATCGATGAACCTTTTCTCGCCAGGCTGTATTGACCGTTCGATATGACATTTCCTACCCCACCCTTCTGCGGACCGCAACTGCTGGGCCCCGACCCGGCGGCTTTGGTGCGCCTGCTCGTCCTGGCCCCCTTGCTGGAAGAGTGGGTGCTGCGCGCGGGCATGCACGAGTGGTGGCTGCGGCGGCAGCTGAACGCCACCGCCGGGCTGTTCACCTGCGCGCTGCTGTTTTGCGTCCTGCACACCGGGGCGGGCTGGCAGGCGGCCCTGGCCGTGGGCGGGCCGGCGCTGGTGCTGGGGATGGTCTACCAACGCTGGCGCAGCTGGCCGCTGTGCGCGGCCGGGCACAGCGCCATGAATGCATTCGCCCTCGCGGCCTGCAATTAAAAAAACCGATTCACACAAGGAGCACGATCGATGGAAACCAAGCAAGTCCTATTTGGCATGGCCATGCTGCTGACGCTGGGCAGCGCCAGCGCGGCCGATGCCCTCGCTGGCAAAGCGCTCTTCCTGAATGGCCCCACGGGCGGCGGCGCGAGCTGCGCCGGCTGCCATGGCGCCAACCCCGCCAACAATGTCGGCGGCATCCTGGTCGCCGCCAATACGCCTGCCCGCATCTCGGCGGCGATCGCCTCCAACCGGGGCGGCATGGGTATTCTGGCCGGACGGTTTTCCGCCACCGAGCTTGAAGACATTGCCGCCTTCATCGGCAACCCCACCGTGACCGCCGCCCCGGTGGCCGGGGTGTCGCCGGCCAGCCTGACGTTCAGCGGCACGGTGCAAGGGCAGACCAGCGCTGCGCTGGCCACCACCGTTTCCAACACCGGCACGGCCGCGCTCAATCTCGGCACCATCGCCCTCTCCGGCGCCGCCGCGGGCGACTTCGCGATTGCCGGCGGCAGTTGCGCCGCCGGCGCCAGCGTCGCAGCGGGCGCCAACTGCACCGTGCAGCTCACTTTCAAACCGACCGCCACCGGCGCACGCGCGGCCACGCTGACAGTGAGCCATAACGGCACAGGTGGCGCCAGCACGGTCAGCCTGAGCGGCACCGGCAACGCCGTGGCGCAGGCCACCGTGGGCGTCTCCGCCACCAGCATCGACTTCGGCGCACTGCTGGCCAACGTGGCATCCACCCCGCGCACGCTCACCGTCAGCAACAGCGGCCAGGCGGCGTTGAGCTTCACCAGCATCGCACTCTCTGGCGCGCAGGCCGATGTGTTCACCCTGGGCGGCACCTGCGCCGCAGCCACGCCGGTGGCAGCCGGTGCCAGCTGCACGGTCACGGTGACTGCCACACCGCGCGCTGCCGGCGCGTTTGCCGGCACGCTGACGCTGGCCAGCAATGCCAGCAACGCCAGCGTGCAGATCGGTCTGGCCGGCAGCGGTGCGCTTGCCGCGCCAGCGCTGATGGCGAGCCCAACTTCGGTCGCCTTCGGCGCCCACACGGTTGGCGCCGCGGCGCTGGTCCGGCGCGTCAGCGTGGTCAACAGCGGCAACGTCGCTATTAATATCAGCGCGATTACCGTCAGCGGCGCGGCCGGCGTCACGGTAGCCACCGGCGGCACCTGCACTGCGCCGCTGGCGCCCGCCGCCACCTGCGAAGTGCCGCTGGCATTTGCGCCAGGCAGCACCGGTGCGGTCAGCGCCACCCTCAGCATCGCCTCCAACGCCGCCACGCTCACGGTGCCGGTCACTGGTTCCGGCACGACGGCGGCGGTGGCACAGCCGGTACTTTCGGATAGCGGCGCGCAGGCGTTCGCCGACACCCAGGTCGGCACGGCCACGCAGGCGCGCGTTACCACCCTGCGTAACGACGGCAATGCGGCGCTCAAGATCACCACGCTATCCATCGGCGGCGCCAATGCCGCGGACTTCGCCCTCGGCGGCACCTGTAACACCAGCACCGCCGTCAACCAGGCCGCCAGCTGCACCATCGAGACCAGTTTCAAGCCGGCTGCCGCCGGTGCGCGCAGTGCCGAACTGCTGATCGTGACGGAAGACGGCGCCCGCTTCACTCTGCCGCTGTCGGGCAACGGTATTGCCGTCGCCGCGCCGGCCACGCTGACGCTGGGCAGCCAGTCGGTCGATTTCGGCGCCGTGAACGTCAACGCATCGGGCAACAGCCGCGTCAAGCTCAGCAACCTGAGCACCGCGCCCCTGTCCCTCACCGCAATCACCGTGAGCGGGCCGTTTGCCCGCGTGGCCGATGCAAGCGGCTGCGCGGCAGGCACCTTTGTCCTGCAGGCGGGAGCGAGCTGCGAACTGGTGCTCAGCTACACGCCGACCACCTCTGGCGCGAGCACCGGCAGCGTCACCGTCGATATCGAAGGCGGGCAGCGCTCGACCATCGCGCTGGCAGGCACCGGCAATCCAGCACAATCCGCGGCGCCGGTGCAGAACCAGGGCGGCGGCGGTGGCTGCTCGTCCATCCAGGGCGGCCGCGACCCGATGCTGGCGCTGCTGGTGCTGCTGTCGCTGCTGGTGCTGGGCTGGCGCCGGGCTACTAAACAAGAAGGGAGCAAGCCATGAAAGCGATACCGGTTTTACTGCTCGCCCTCGCCGCAAGCATGACGGCCGCAGCCGCGGAGCGCAGCGCGCCGCCGTTTTCCCTCGCGGGTACGGCCGGCCCGGTCAAGCTGGACGCCTTCAAAGGCAAGGTGGTCTACCTCGACTTCTGGGCATCCTGGTGCGGCCCATGCCGTCAGTCGTTCCCGTGGATGAACGAGATGCAGGCCAAGTACGGTGCCAAAGGCCTGCAGATCATCGGCGTCAACGTAGACGCCAAGGCCGAGGATGCGAAGGCCTTCCTGGCCAATACCCGCGCCGACTTCGTGGTCGCTTTCGATGCGGCCGGCACCACGCCGAAGAGTTACGCCATCAAGGGCATGCCCAGCAGCGTCTTGATCGGGCCGGACGGCAAGGTGATGTTCGAGCACAGCGGCTTTCGTGCATCCGACCGCGCCGAGCTGGAAAAGCAGATCGCCAGCGCACTGGGAGCCAAGCCATGAACGGCGCCTTGATGCGCTTCGCGCTGGCGGCCGTGCTGGCGCTTGGCCTGTCCGCCTGCGGCAGCATCACGCCGGTCCAGGCCTGGGAAAAGGGCACGCTGGCGCGCACCGACATGCGGCTTGAAGGCGATGTGCTGGAGACCGGATTCAATGAACACATCTACACCAGCCGCGAGGCTGCCCTTGGGGGCAGCGGCGTGGGCGGTGGCGGCTGCGGCTGCAATTAAGGAGCCTCAACTATGAGCAGAACCAATGCGATCCTCGCCGCCGCCATGCTGTTGCCCGGCATTGGCGCCGTCCATGCCGAGACCGCGCCCGAACGCGCCAGCCTGAGCGTCAAGTACCTGGACTACCGCGAATCCCAGCCCGGGATGGACCGGATCGAAGTCACCGCTCCGTCCGTGGCGCTGCTGGTGCCGGTGGCCGGCGCCTGGTCGCTGGCGGCCACGCTGACCGCCGACGACGTCTCCGGCGCCTCGCCGCGCTACCACACGGCGGTATCGGGCGCCTCGCGCATGAGCGACTACCGCAAGGCCGGCACGTTTGGCGCCACCCGCTACTTCGAGCGCGGCAGCGTCAGCGCCACAGCGGCCTACTCCACCGAGCACGATTATGACTCGCGTGCGCTGTCGCTGGTGGCCAACCTGGCGAGCGTTGACAACAACACCACCTGGACGGTGGGCGTGGGCGGCGCCGACGACAGTATCAACCCGGTCACCTTCATCGTCAGGGATCAGTCGCGCCAGAGCGTCAACCTGCTGGCCGGCGTGACCCAGATTCTCACGCCGCGCGACATCGTCCAGCTTACCCTCACCAACACCCACGGCCACGGCTACTTCTCCGACCCGTACAAGAGCTTCGACAGCCGCCCGCGCGAGCGCGACCAGCGCACGCTGCTGCTGCGCTGGAATCATCACCATGCGGGTACCGGCGGCACCAGCCGGCTGAGCTACCGCTACTACCACGACAGCTTCGGCATACGCGCCCACACCTATGGCGGCGAGTACGTGCAGCCGCTGGGGCGCGACTGGACCGTCACGCCGTCGGCGCGCATCTACACGCAGCGCGCGGCCAGTTTCTACTTCGACCCCGTCAGCGCGAATGCGCCGTTCCCGGCCGATGTGCTGGCCGGCCGCACGCAGTTTTCGTCGGCCGACCAGCGCCTGGCGGGCTTTGGCGCGCTCACCTTCGGCGTGAAGGTAGCGCGCCAGCTGGGGCCTGACTGGCTGGTGGACGTCAAGGTGGAAAGCTACCGTCAGCGTTCAGCATGGCGCCTGTTCGGCAGCGGCAGCCCCGGCCTGGCTCCGCTGCGCGCCAGCATCATCCAAGTTGGCCTCACGCGTCAGTGGTGAGCACGATGTTTCGGTTTCCCTTCACGGCCATGGCCAGCAGCTGCGAAGTGCGGCTAGATGGCCTTGACCCGATTGAGGCCGAACGGCTTGCGCGCCTTGCCTGCGACGAGGTAAGGCGCATCGAGCATACCTATTCGCGCTACCGGGCCGGCAGCGTCGTCAGCCGCATCAATGCGGCCGCCGGCGGCGCGGCGGTGGCTTGCGATACGGAGACGCTGTCGCTGCTCGCCTATGCCGATGCCTTGTACAAGGACAGCGCCGGCCTGTTCGACATCACCTCCGGCGTACTGCGCCGAGCCTGGAACTTTAACGAGGCGCGCCTGCCGAAACCCGCGCAGCTGGCGGAACTTCTGACGCTGGTCGGCTGGGAAGACGTGGAGCTGGACCGCACCTCGGTGCGCCTCCCGCGCGCTGGCATGGAGATCGACTTTGGCGGCTTCGGCAAGGAATACGCCGCCGACCGCGCCGCCGCGCTGCTGATGTCCTACGGTGCAAAGCACGGCTACGTCAACCTGGGCGGCGACCTGCGCATCGTCGGACCGCGCGCCGACGGCAGCGCCTGGACCATCGGCATCCAGGACCCGCGCGATGTGGATGGCATCGCCGCCGGCATCGACGTGAGCAGCGGGGCGCTCGCCACCAGCGGCGACTACGAACGCTTTATTGAGGTCGATGGCGTGCGCTACTGCCACATCCTGCACCCGCGTACCGGCATGCCGGTGTCGCACTGGCGCTCGGTCAGCGTGCTTGGGCCGCTGGCGGTGGCTGCGGGCAGCTGCTCGACCATCGCCATGCTGTTGCAAGACGCCGCCCTGGCCTATCTGGACCACATCGGCGTGGCCTACCTCGCCATCGATGCCAGCGGCCAGACCTTCCGCCGCGACCTGTAAATCCTCACATTCCTGGAGAGACAAATGAAACACATCTGGAGGCGCCTCTGCCTGCTGGCCTTTGCCACCGCCATGCTGCTTGGCGGGGCGGGCAGCGCCAGTGCCGACGATTTTCTGCCACCCGAGCAGGCCTTCGTCTTGAAGTCCGAGCTGCGCGACCCCGGCACCGTGGTACTGACCTGGACCATGGCGCCCGGCTACCACCTGTACCGCGAGCGCCTGAGCTTTACTTCCGACCGCATCACCCAGCCAAGCCTGCCGGCCGGCGTGCGCAAGTTCGACGAGAACTTCAACAAAGAGATGGAAACCTATCACGGCACCCTGGTGGTGCAGTTGCCGGTGAAAGGCGAGGGCGGGCCGTTTGGGCTCAAGATCGGCTACCAGGGATGCGCCGACGCCGGGCTGTGCTACCCACCGACCGAGCTCACCGTGCAAGTGGACCCGGCGCGCCCGGGTGTGCTGAGCGAGAGCGCGGCTGCGGATGCGGCCCCGGCTCCGGTTGCGGCGGCGCCCATCCCGGAAGACGACACCAGCATGGCGCAACGCATGCTGCAAGGCGGCAGCCTGTGGCGCATCGGTGGTGCATTCATCCTGTTTGGCTTGCTGCTGTCGTTCACGCCCTGCGTGCTGCCGATGGTGCCCATCCTGTCGTCGATTATCGTCGGCGAAGGCACGGTGTCGCGTGCGCGCGGCCTGGCGCTGGCCGGGGCGTACTGCCTCGGCATGGCGCTCGTGTACACGGGCCTCGGCGTGGCCGCCGGCCTGGCCGGGGAAGGGCTGGCCGGCGCGCTGCAGCAGCCATGGGTGCTGCTGACCTTCGGCGCGCTGCTGTTTGCGCTGGCCTTGTCGATGTTCGACGTCTACCAGCTCCAGTTGCCCAGTGCCTTGCAGTCGCGCCTGTCGAACACCGGGTCCAGCATCCGCGGCGGGCGCGTCGCCGGCGTGTTCGTAATGGGCGCTTTGTCCGCCATGATCGTCGGCCCGTGTGTGGCCGGGCCGCTGGCCGGCGCGCTGCTGTATATCAGCCAGACCGGCAATGCGACGGTGGGTGGTTTTGCGCTGTTCTCGATGGCGATGGGGATGAGCGTGCCGCTGCTGCTGACGGGCCTTTCCGCCGGCAGCCTGCTGCCGCGCGCCGGTGCATGGATGAATGGCGTCAAGCGGGTGTTTGGCCTGCTGCTCATTGCGGTGGCGCTGTGGATGGTATCGCCGGTGTTCCCGGTACCGGTGATGATGGTGCTGTGGGGCGCGCTGGCGATTCTGAGTGCGCTGTTCCTCAATGTTGGCAGGGCGCTGCCGGAGCACAGCGGGCCGGGTGCCTATGCGCGGCGCGCGCTGGGCGTGGTGCTGCTGACCGCCGGCCTGTTCGAACTGGTCGGCGCGGCCAGCTCGGGGCGCGATGTGCTGCAGCCGCTGGCGCATTTGCGTGGTGGCGGGACGGCGGTCGCTGAGGCGCACGAGGCGAAGTTCACCAGGGTGAAAACGGTGGCCGAGCTTGAGCAGGCTGTGGCCGCCGCGGGCGGACCGGTGATGCTCGACTTCTATGCGGAGTGGTGCGTGTCATGCAAGGAAATGGAACGGCTGACTTTTTCCGAGAAGAAGGTCAGCAAAGAGATGGCCAAGCTGCGCCTGTTGCAGGTGGACGTGACCGCCAATAATGCCGATGACCGGGCCTTGATGAAGCGTTTTAATTTGTACGGCCCACCCGCGATTCTGTTGTTCGATGGCCAGGGTAAGGAGGTCGCGGGTGGCCGGGCTATCGGCTATGTGCCGCCGGATAAGTTCGTGGCGTATCTGAAGCGGGCCTGGGGGCCGAGCGCTTAAGCTTTTTTCTGGCTTAGAAGCCAGTCGAACAGGCCGTTCTTTGGATCGTAAGCATATTCCCATGATCCCGAATGGCCTGCTTCGGGCAGCATCGTGTACTTCACATTGCCACCGGCCGCCTCCAGCGCGGCGACCATGTTCGCCGATTCCTGTTCCGGTACGGCATCATCCTTCTGGCCGTGGAATACCCAGGTCGGGATATCTTTGAGATTGTCGATCAGCTGCGGCGATCCGCCGCCGCATACCGGTGCGATGGCGGCAAAGTATTCAGGATGGCGCATCGCCAGATCCCAGGTTCCAAAACCGCCCATGCTCATGCCGGTCAGGTAAATGCGCTTGTGGTCGACGTTGTAGGTCGCCAGCAGCTCGTCCAGCATTGCCTTGAGCAGATGCGCGGTCCACGATTCGCCTTCCGGTGCCTGGGGTGAGACCAGCATGAAAGGGAAGGCGGCATCCTTTTCGGCGATTGCCGGCGGTCCCCAGGCTTTTACCTTGTTCAGATCGTCGCCGCGTTCACCTGAGCCGTGCAGGAAAAGGAGCAGCGGCACCGGCTCGCCATGATCGGAATACGATTTCGGCAGGAAGGTCAGGTAACGCACCGCTGTTTCTACTGTGATCGACTTGGCTTGCTGATTCATGTCCGCTCCGTGGCTAGTTGGCGTAAAGCGTCAGGCGTCTCGAATTCGATATGCGGGCTGAATTGGCGTAGTCCTTCGATCGGACAATAACCCCAGCAAACCGCGCCAAAGGCGATGCCCGCCTTGTTCGCCGCCTGCGCATCGGTGCCATGGTCGCCGATGTAAATGGCATCGGCTGGCGAAAGCCCGCAATCCCTGGTGACCTGCCGCAGTTTTGCGGCCTTACCGAAAATCGACATGCCGCATTCATAGCGCTTGAATCGGCTTGCCAGTTCGGGCCCAAGAACGGTACGCACATTGTGCTCGGAATTGGACGATACCACCGCCAGCTGCATGCCGGCGGACGACAGCGCGGCAAGCGCTTCTTCGATGCCTTCGAACGGGGCGATGCTGGCGGCGCTTTCCTTCATCATCGCGATAAAACTGGCCGATACGATGGGCAGCTTCCAGGCCGGCATGCCGACATGCTTCATCATTTGGCTGGCGCTGTAGTGGCGCAGGCTGTCGGCGCGGTCGCAATCGATGGGGCTGAAGCGATGGCGTTCGGCCAGCGTGTTGAATACGCTGAGGAAGAAGGGGAAGGAATCGGCCAGGGTTCCGTCGAAATCGAACATCGCGAGTTTGTAGGGCATCTTCTGAATCGTCTGGTGGCCAGTGGCGCGCCGATTTCACGATTCTACAATTACTCAGCGGCGAGCACGTTTTGCGGTACGCGGTTCCCCGCAGAAGCGCCTTACAATAGAGCCGTCACCCACCCACAACCGCAGCCCCTGAACCCATGGCCCACATCCATCCCTCCGGCTGGCGCGAGATGTCCGTCACCGGTGCGGCCGCGCGTGAAATCGAAACGCTCGGCTACCTTGAAGCCACCCTGGCCGATGCGCCTTACAGCATCTATCACGGGGTCCACTGGACCAATGTCGAGCGCGGCTTTTCCACCTATGGCGAGGTCGACTTCATCATCGTGGCGCCCAATGGCCGGGTGTTGCTGATCGAACAGAAGCTTGGCTTTCTGACCGAAACGCCGGATGGCCTGGTCAAGAGCTTCCACGGCAAACCGGTCAAGATCCGCAACCAGATCCTGCGCACCATCGACGGCCTGATGAAGCGCTTCGGCGGCGAGCTGTCGATCGACTACTTGCTGTACTGCCCCGACTACATCGTGCGCGACCCGCACCTGGCCGGCATCGACCCGCGCCACATCATCGACGCCGGCAGCAAGGACAGGCTGGCCGAGGTGATCCGCGAGGTGCTGCCCGTGACCGACATCGAAGACCAGTTCGAAAAGGTGACGCGCTTTCTGGGCGACACGCTCAGCCTGCGGCCGGACCCCAGCGCCATGATCGGCTCGGCCACCAAGCTGGTCACGCGCCTGTCCGGCGGACTGGCGACCTGGGCGCGGCGGCTCGACTTCAAGCCATACCGGCTGCGCGTGGTCGGCACCGCCGGCAGCGGCAAGACCCAGCTGGCGCTGGCCGAATTTTCCGCCGCGGTGGATGCCGGCTTGCGGCCTTTGTACGTCTGCTTCAACCGTCCGCTGGCCGACCATATCGATCGGCTGGTGCCGCATGGCGGCCGGGTCGCCACCTTCCACATGCTGGGCGACGCCTTCCTGCGCGCGCAAGGCATCACGCCCGATTACGCCTCGCCCAATGTGTGGAGCGAGATGGAAAAGGCGCTGGTCAAAGCCGACCTGCCGGAAACCTGGCGCTATGACGTGCTGATCGTCGACGAAGGCCAGGACTTTTCCATCATCTGGCGCGACATCCTGCTGCGCATGCTGAAGGACGATGGCCGCGCCACTTGGCTGGAAGATCCGACGCAGAACCTGTACGGCCGCCAGATGGTGCCGCTGCCGGGATGGGTGACGCTGCATTCGCACACCAACTACCGCAGCCCGCGGCAGATTGTGGAGATGCTGGCGTCGATCGGCGAGGCGCGCCAGCCGGTGGAGGCGGCCAGCCCGTTTGCCGGCGCGGAGATCGAGGCGCTGGTGTATCCGGAAGGCGATACCGAGGCGATGCTGGCGCAGACCAAGCATGCGATCACGTTGTGCCTGGCGGCGGGATTTGAGCGGCAGGATATTGCGATTGCGTCGTTCCGGGGACGTGAAAAGTCGACGATCCTGCAGCGCGATACGCTGGGCGATGCGCATACGCTCAAATCGTTTACGGGTGAGTACGACTTGTTTGGCAATCCGGTGTTCAGGGAAGGGGGCTTGCTGGCGGAATCGGTGTACCGGTTCAAGGGGCAGTCGGCACCGGCCGTCATCTTTACCGAGATCGATTTCGAGCAGATTGATGAACTGGTGTTCCGCAAGCTGTTCGTGGGGATGACGCGGGCGCGCTTGAAGCTGGTGCTGGTGTTGAGTGAGCGGGCGGCGGAGCGCTTGCTGGATCGGATCTAACGGGTGCCGATGTGGGGAGCAGCCATAGAGCTATCATTCCCGGCCTCGGCGGCCCCCTCGAGTCGCTATCGAACTGCAAAGGGGCGCACCCAATTCGGCTCCAGCAGTGTGCGATTTTGCCACCATTTGGTCGCCCAGAGCCCGCCAAATCGGCAATCGTTGATTGCCGAAGCCGGTCAATTCAACATCGTCGATGGTGCACCCGCCACCTGACTCTACGGCTGGTCTAGGCAATAGTGCCTTAGCCGAGGCCCATTCAAGCTATCCGGGAAATCTCCTTCAAGAAAAATTTTGACATCGCGCAGAGAAACGCATTGATCTTCATCAATCGCTATCTCTCAGCATCGGGGTAACGTGTCCGCTGAGCATTTATTTCACTTGCGCTGCGGCTACGCCCGGCAGCGATCGGAGGCGGTTAATGGATGCAAGCCAGGTTATCGCGGCCGGTGCCGCACGGTCGGCGTTCAGCGGCGCGTCGCAA
>CAMLFK010000007.1 GCA_946479255.1 uncultured Oxalobacteraceae bacterium | reverse complement strand
GCAATGAAAGACCTACCAAAATTTTGTTCATCAGAGCCCCGTTCGGTTTTGTTGATTGTGGATTGAACCGTGCAGAAAGTTGTTGCATTGAGTCAATAACCTTCTATTTGCGCGCTTTGCGCATCGACATGTCGAAATGATGATCAGTAACGGTGAAATATTCATCGATATGATATTTCCCAGCGCCCGACCATGCCCATGCTAACTGGTACGATACGCGTTGCCTTCGGAGGAGGGCATAAGAACAGAAACCTTGGAGAACGTATGTTGAATTTGCAGGTGATGAAGTTATTAATGCGCGGCGTCGCAGGCGTGCTTGTGATGTGCTGTTCGTTGACGGCCTGCACGTCGCTGTCAACGACGACGGCGACCTCTCTGGCCGCCGAACCGGTCTTCAATAACCCCCTGGTGCGCCAGCGCGCCGATCCGCAGGTGACCCTGCATGAAGGCTGGTATTACTACACCGCCACCGTGCCTGAATACGACCGCATCGAACTGCGCCGCACCCGCTCGCTGAACGACCTGGGCAAAGCGGACACCAAGGTGGTCTGGACCAAGCACGAAAAAGGCCCGATGAGCTATCACATCTGGGCCCCGGAAATTCACCGCATCGACGGCAAGTGGTACATCTATTTCACCGCAGGCCGCTCGGAAGCGCATTGGGAAATCCGCCTGTACGTTCTCGAAAACAGCTCGGCCAATCCGCTCGAAGGCGAATGGATCGAGCGCGGCCAGCTGAAAACCGAGTGGGAGACATTCTCGCTCGACGCCACCACCTTTACCCACAAGGGCCAGCGCTACCTGGTCTGGACCCAGCGCCGCCCGGAGCCGGAACTGAAGGCGACCAATATCTACATCGCCAAAATGGATACGCCGCTGTCGATCACCGGCAAGCCGGTGCTCTTGAGCACGCCGGACTATGACTGGGAAAAAGTCATCCACCATGTCAATGAAGCGCCGGCGGTGCTGATCAAGAACGGCAAGGTGTTTATTACCTATTCGGCCAGTGCGACCGATGCGAGCTACGCCATGGGCATGGTGACGGCGAGCGCGGATGCCGATCTGCTCAATCCCAAGTCTTGGTCCAAGGCGGCGCTGCCGGTATTTAAAACCAGCGAAAAGAATGGCCAATACGGCCCCGGACATAATTACTTCACCACGACGCCGGATGGCAAAACCGACATCCTGATCTACCACGCGCGTAATTACAAAGAGATCAAGGGCGATTCCCTCGGCGACCCGAATCGGCATACCCGTGCCCAGGTCCTGCGCTGGAATGCGGATGGCACGCCTGATTTCGGCGAGCCTGTAGCGGACTGAAACCAAAGTCACGCAATCGATGAAGTTATGAGCTAGACTGTGTTGGATTCGATTCCAATCCAGTTTCCCATGACTTCGTCCACCCATCTCCAACACCGCCTTTCGACCCGGCTGGCCTTCCTGGTTGCCGGCACCACCATGTCCGCCTGGGCGCCCCTGGTTCCTTATGCCAAGGACCGCGCCGGTCTGGACGCTTCCCAGCTTGGATTGCTGCTCCTGTGTTTAGGTATCGGCTCGCTGATGGCGATGCCGGTGACCGGCATCATGGCCTCGCGCTTTGGCTGCAAACCAGTGATCTTCGCGTCCGGCATCCTGGTTTGCCTGGTGCTGCCGCTGCTGGCGCTGGTGTCCTCGCCGCTGCTGCTGGCGCTCGCCTTGTTCGCCTTCGGCGCGGCCATGGGCACGCTCGACGTATCGATGAACGTGCAGGCGGTGGTCGTGGAAAAAGAGAGCGGCAGGCATATGATGTCCGGCTTTCACGGCCTGTTCAGCGTGGGCGGTATAGTCGGCGCGGGCGGCATGGCCTTGTTGCTGTCGCAAGGCATCGATCCACTCAAGGCAACGATTGCCCTGGCCATCGTGTCGGCGGCCGTGATGGTGTTCGCGTGGCCGCGCCTGCTGGCCGAAGCCGATCCGGCGGCGAAGGGCGGGCCGATGTTCGTGCTGCCGCGCGGGGCTGTGCTGATGATCGGTTTGCTGTGCTGCCTGTGCTTCCTGGCCGAAGGCGCCGTGCTGGACTGGAGCGCTTTGCTGTTGACCAATGGCGTGGGTTTGCCGGCCAGCCAAGGCGGCCTTGGCTATGCGGTGTTCGCGGTGGCGATGACGGTCGGCCGGCTGACGGGCGACCGGGTGGTGCGCCGTTTCGGCGGCAAGCGCGTATTGGCCGCGGGCAGCCTGTTCACCGCGCTCGGCTTCTTTATTGCCGTCACGGCGCCGTCGCCGCTGCTGGCGCTGGCGGGCTTCCTGCTGGTCGGGACCGGCGCATCGAACATTGTGCCGGTGCTGTTCACGGCGGCGGGCAAGCAGGACGATATGCCGGCCGGCGTGGCCATCGGCGCCGTCACCACGGCGGGGTACGCGGGGATTCTGGCCGGACCGGCTTTGATCGGATTTGTCGCCGAGGCCGCCAGTTTGAACCTGGCGTTTGCCGGCCTTGGCGTCGGCATGTTGCTGGTTGCCGCCAGCGCGCCGCGCTTCGCGCGGCTGCTCGGAAGCTAAGCTGCCTGAGCCAGGGATAAGCCGCGCGCGCGGTATTCCAGCAGCCCGGGCAGGACCAGCGGAGTATGGCTCTGGCCGGTGACGGCGGGCTGCTCGCCCCAAGTCGCTGGCCGGCCGCATCGCCCTCGTCCCCGGCGGCGCCGGCGGCATCGGCCAGGCGGTTGCCCGTCAACTGCTGCAGGAAGGCGCCCGAACCGGGCAAGCGACCGGCCGAGTGGCCGCAGGTGCCGATGTTCCATTTCGCGTGAAACATCGGCTTGCCGGATTACTGAGCGATCAGCTTGCGGTCACGCAGCCATTCTTCGGCGCGGCGCGGCCACAGTGTGGCGTTACCCAAGCCGGTGCGCATGCCCATGCCGTGGCCGCCGCGTTCGAACAGGTACATCTCGGCCGGCACTTTGTTGCGGGTGAGCGCCTGGTAGAACATGATGCTGTTCTCAACCGGTACCGCGCCGTCGTCCTGGGTATGGACCAGCAGCGTGGGCGGCGTCGCGGCGGTAACTTGCCGCTCAACCGACATCAGCTGCACGGTCTCTGTGGAGGGCGAGCTGCCGATCAGGTTCTTGCGTGAGCCGGCGTGGATCGATGGGCCTTCCATGGCGATCACCGGATACATCAGCATCAGGAAGTCCGGCCGCGCGCTGATCGCATCGAGCGCGTTGCCGGTGCGGCCCAGCGCATGGTCGAACAGGGTGCCAGCGGTAGCGGCGAGGTGGCCGCCGGCGGAACTGCCCATGACGCCGATGCGCGCCGGGTCGATGCCGTAGCTGGCGGCCTGCGAGCGCACCAGGCGCACAGCGCGCAGCACGTCCTGCATGGGTGCCGGGTGGCCGAACTCCGCCATGCGGTACTTGAGTACGAAGGCGGTGATGCCAAGTGAGCTTAACCAGTTGGCGAACTGCTCGCCTTCACGCGCGGCCGACACGTAGGAGTAGCCGCCGCCAGGGCAGATGATCACGGCGGTGCGGGCAGGGCGGTCGACGGCGGGGCGGTACACGGTCAGCGTCGGTTCGCTGACATTGCCGATGCGGCCATCGTCGAACACTTTTTCTGCACCGATTTGTTTGGCGCCGGGGACGCCTTCGGGCCACAATGAGATTGCCGCTTGTGGCGGAACTGCGTGCGACAGGGCGGTGGCGCAAGCGAGGCTGGCTGCCAGTAAGGTCTTCTTAATCAAACTTGTCTCCACACTTTTTACTGAAGGTTGAATATGATTAGATTTTCACACATCGCAGCCGCTCTGGCAGTATTGACTTTGTCCGGATGCGCATCGACCAGCCCGTCTTTGTTCAACGGCCGCGACCTTGAAGGCTGGGAACTGGTGACGGTGCCTGCCGCGCCGGTTGGCGACACCTTCAAGATGCTGCCCGATGGCGTGATCGCCGCGACCGGCAACCCGACCGGATACCTGGCCACAACCGGCACCTATGCCGATTACAAGCTGCATGTGGAATGGCGCTGGTCGGCCAAGCCTGGCAACGCCGGCGTGCTGCTGCATATCGTGGGCGGCCCGAAGGACCGCGCCTGGCCGGAGAGCGTGCAGGTGCAGACCAAGCTTGGCAGCGTGGGCGATGTACTGCCGATGGCGGGCGCGAGCTTTACCGAGCCGCTGACCAGCGCGGCTCCGGTGCCGCTCAAGGGCCGTATCGCTGCCGACAGCGAAGTCGCGGCAGGGCAGTGGAACAAGCTCGATGTCGTGAGCCGGGCAGGGACGCTTGAGGTTACGGTCAATGGCGTGCTGCAGAACCGTGTCAGTGGTGCGCGCCCGGCATCCGGGCGCATTGGTTTTCAGCTTGAGGGGGCGCCGTTTGAACTCCGCAATGTAACTCTGTCGCCGCTTTAGCGCGATGGTTTCTGGCTCACCAGATCCAGAAAAGGCACAGCCCCACCAGCCATGGTCTGCGGCAGGTGCCCATCCCACTTCTCAATCGCCTTGGCCTGGTTCTCGGTTTCGCGCAGGCGCAGCAGTTCCGGTGTGACTTCCTGGCGCTGCAATGACAGCGCGGCCGCTTCGGCCTTGGCCCGTTCCACTTTCTGGCGCGCTTCCACCACGATGCGTTCCAGATCGCGGTCGGCCTTCATTTTCAACTGATCGGCAGTGGTCTTCGCTTCGATCGCTTCGTCGAAGGTTTTACTGAATTGGAAATCGACGATGGAGAACTCGTCGACCACGATGCCGTGGCGCTTCATGCGCTCCTGCAGGTGCGCGACGATCTGGTTGCGCACGTCGGCACGCTTGCCGATCAGCTCCTCGGCGGTGAAGTTGGCGGTGACCGCCTTGACCGCTTCGTGCACGCTCGGCACGATGATCCGCTCGCCAGGCTCGTTACCCAGCTCACGGAACACGTACACCGCGCGGCTCGGATCGGTGTGGTAGTTGATCGCCACCTTGGTCTGCACGTTCTGCAGGTCGCGCGAGGCGGCGCTGCCCTGGCCTTCACCCTTCTGGATCGAGACGTTCACCAGGTGCATACGCTGGATCATCGGGATGCGGAAGTGCAGGCCCTCGCCGTAGACTTCATCGCTTGGCTTGCCGAAGGTGGTCAGCACGCCGCGGTTACCCGACGGTACGGTGGCGAAGGGCGCCAACATGAACAGCAGGATGACGATGGCGACAGCAAAGCCAACTTTGCGAAGGACGGGAAGATTCACGGCAAGGCTCCAATGATGGATAGAGTCTTGCAGATTACCATTTTTATCCACTGTGCAACAATGCTGTCGCGATACTGTTGTGTTTGAGTCCGTCGAAAATATTTCCGCATGGTATCATTCGATTTTGCAGTTAATATTGACGAAAGAATAATGACTGGGGGAGTGGATGGACCAGGACACAAGCGACGACGTAGCGCAAATCATCGAACTCTCGGGCTTCGATGCGGAAGGCGAACCAGAACTGCGTTTGATGAAAAACGGTCAGTTGTACGTCGTCTTCAACTTTATGCCACCGTCCGATTGCGAGGACGAGGAGGCATTCGACAGCTTTGATGAGGAAATGTCGGAGGCGATTGGCATTCCGGTCGAATGGGAAGACCGGGAAGTATTTCTGATTCAGTCGCCGAAAGCGGACACCTTAGAGCGCATTTCCGCCTTCATTTCGAACTTTCGAAGAAATCAGGGCGTACGCCGTTTTGAGATGATTGAGGGCAATGCCAGCAAATTCTGGGAAGTGAGTTGCAGTGACTGTGAGCTCATTGTCAACTTCGGGCGCATTGGTACCGCCGGCCAAAGTAAGGTCAAGGAGCTTGAAGACCCGGCGGAGGCCAGAGCGGAGCGCGATAAACTCATCAAGGAAAAAACGAAGAAGGGCTACAAGGAGGTTGACGCGGACAACCCCGCCTGCGGCGCTGGGTGATCGGATCGATGACTTCAAGTTGCATCAGCTGACGCGATCACGAGCTTCACGGCGTGGCGCCTTCGCTTGCGCGCAGCTTGGCAACCAGCGATGCCGGTACCGCGAGCGCCGTGCCGTGGCGCATGCGCACCGGCGTACCTTCGTCAGGGAAGTGCATCCTGGAGGTCACATCTTCCCAGTTGACCATGTCGCGCGAGCGCATGGCGCCGTAGTGTCTGGTGGTGTAGGCGTCGTAGTAGACGATGGTATCGGCGCCAACCTGAATAGCGGTCGGGCCTTCGACCCACAAGCCCTTGGCGGTAATCGGCGCGGACAGCTTGCCGTAGGGGCCGCGCAGGCTCGGCGCGTCGGCAAGCTGCAGGTACTTCTTGGGCGGGCGAACCGTTTCGTCCTTGACCATCAGGTAATCACGGTCCTTGTTGCGGACGAACGTGGCGTCGATCACGCTAAAGCCCGGATCGTAGAAGACGGTCGTCGGGGTGAATGCCTTGAAGTCGCGCGTGGTCGTGGCGTACATGCGGTGGTTGTACTTTTCCTCCGAGGTGCCGGCCGTCTCCTGGAATTTGCCCGGTACCGTCGAGGCCCAGAAAATCAGGTATTCGCCGCGCTCCTTGTCGTAGACGATCTCCGGCGCCCAGGCGTTGAGCACGCCCGGTTCGTGCCCCATCACCGGCAGTTCCATTTGCTCGGACCAGTTGATCAGGTCCTTGGACGAAGCGTAGCCGATATTGTTTTCGTTCCAGCCGGAGGTCCATACCATGTGGAAGGTGCCGTCCGGCCCCTGGACGATGCACGGGTCGCGCATCAGCCTGGAGTTGCCGACTTTGGGCAGCAGGTAGCTGCGGCCCGCGCCCAGCTTCTCCCAGCGGTAGCCGTCGTCGCTGACGGCCAGGTGCAGGCCGTCTTCGCCATTCTTGGTGAAGTAGGTGAAGACATAGGCTTCGCCTTCGGATTTGGATGGCGTGCCGGCGCAGCCGGCCAGCAGGGCAGCGGCAGTGAGGGTCAGTGCGTATTTGATCATCGATTGCTTTCGTCGCCGAGCGGACGCTCGGTGGTTTGCTTAGGGCTGGGCGGTACCGCGAACGCTGCGACCGGGTCCGGTTTGGACGGGTCGAAGGCGCCGGCGTCGTTGGCGATCCAGGATGCCAATGGCACCTTGGCGTCGCGCAGGCCGCCCGCGATGATCTTGGCCAGCTGGTAGGCGCCGTAGCTGTTGTGGTGGGTGTTGTCTATTTTGCCCGGGGCCGGCTCGGCGAAGGCGGCGCTTGACGCTTCCGGGCCCATGGCTTCGTACAGGATCTTGGACTGGGCGTTGAGGTCGATGAAGGCCACGTTCATTTCGAGCGCCACTTCGCGCGCGGCGTTGGCGTAGTCGATCAGCGAGGGCACGACCTTGTTGAGCGCGTCGAAGCGGCGCCGCTCCATGGGCGAGACGATAACCGGCACGCCTTTGCGCGCCAGCACGCCTTCGACGTGGGTTTTGAGTTCCGCCTTGTAGGTGGTGAACGGGCCGCCTTTGCCATCCTTGATCTGCTTCTGGTCGTTGTGGCCGAACTGCATCATGACGGTGTCGCCGGGCTTGATCGAGGCGAGGATCTTGTCGAGGCGGCGGCGGGCGATCGAGTCGCGCAGGGTTTCGCCGGACTGGGCGTGGTTCGAGACCGCTACGCCGCTCTTGAAGAAGCGTGGCAGCATCTGGCCCCAGCTGCTGTATGGCTCGCCGGGCTGGTCGCAAACGGTCGAGTCGCCGATCAGGAAGACGGTCGGGCTGTCGACGGGGACGATCTCGACCGCCTTGACGGCGGGCTGGGTGCCGGACACTTCGAAGGTCAAGGCTTCATCCCATGCCCAGATTTCCTGCACCGTTTCGCGCGGTGCCTTGAGGTTGACCACGCCGGCGGCGATATTGCCGCTGGCCGGAATGCGCGGCGTGCGCACGTTGACGGTAAAGCTGCGCTTGACAGTTTCGCCGGGATTGGTCTTGACGTTCTCCAGCATCAGGCGGCGCAGTTCGGCCTTGATGGTGGTCGTCGTGGCGGCCTTGGCGTCGCCCAGGGTGACGGTGACGTTGTAGTTCCCTTCCGCCAGCGGGATCGTGGTGTAGCCCGGCATGAGCGGGCCGAGGGTGACCTTGGCCGGCTGGGCGGCGCCTGCGATGGCTGGCATGGCCAGCGCGAGGGCCGGCAGCAGAGCGATTAGCTTCATGTGATCTTGGTCGCCAGGTATAGGGTGTCGCGTATTTTATGTGAGTCCCCCCGTTGCGCAAACCCCAACTTGAAAGAATCAATGAAATGAGGCTGCTGCTATGCCGGGACTGGGGGTGATGCATATTGCCCCGGCATAGCTGGTGCGGCGCGGCTTACAGGTGCTGGCCGATCAGGGCCGTTGGAGGGCGGGCTCCGCGCGTTTTGTCTTTACGCTGCGCGCTTTGCTGCGCTTCGGCGCGGCAGGCTGTTGATATTGCAAACGCTGCTGCAGCATTGCCACCACCGCGGCTTCCTCGGGCTGCAGGGCGTGCAGGTCTTCCACCAGCTCCTGGCGGGTGCGCTCGCGCAGCGCTTCGAGCACGGTGCCGTCCAGGTAAGCCTCGATCACCGCCGGGTGCACATAGCACTTGCGGCAGATCGATGGGGTATTGCCGAGCTTTTCGGCGACCATCTCGATGGCACGCACGATGTTCTTCCTGGCCTGGGTTTCGGAATCGAACTTTTCGAACTCCTGCAGCGCGAGCGCGGCCAGCACGGTGCCGGCCCAGGTGCGGAAGTCCTTGGCGGTGTAGTCCTCGCCGGTGATCTCGCGCAGGTAGTCGTTGACGTCGGCCGAGTCGATATTGTGGGTGGCGCCGTCGTCGCCGATGTAGTGGAACAGCTCCTGGCCGGGCAGCTCGCGGATGCGCGAAATGATACGCGCCAGGCGCTTGTCGGCCACCGTCACCGCGTGATTGACGCCGCTCTTGCCGCGAAAGCGGAACTGGACTTCACTGCCGTCGATGCGCACGTGGCGGCCGCGCAATGTGGTCAGGCCGAAGGACTGGTTGGTGCGCGCGTATTCCTCGTTCCCGATCCGCATCATGGTTGCCTCTAACAGGTAGACGATGGTGGCCAGCACCTTCTCGCGCGGCAGGCCGGGGAGTTTCAGGTCCTCGTCGACGCGCCGGCGCACCAGCGGCAGCGCGCGCCCGAAGCTGATCATGCGCTCATACTTGACGTCGTCGCGCAGCGCGCGCCAGCGGGCGTGGTACCGGTATTGTTTGCGGCCGCGCGCATCGCGGCCGGTGGCCTGCAGGTGGCCGTTGGCCTGCTTGCAGATCCAGACCTCGGTCCAGGCGGGAGGAATCACCAGTGCCTTGATGCGTGCCAGCGTGGTCTCGTCCTCGACTTCATGGCCGCTTGGGTCGAGATAGCGAAAGCCATCCTGGGCGGGCTCACGGCGAATGCCGGCCATGCTGTCGTTCACATAGCGCAGGCCGGCGGAGCGCGCCGCGGCCTGGCCATCGGTACCCGGCGGCGCGGCCGCCACCGTGCCTTCTCTTTTCATTGCCGCTCTCAAGTGTTTTCTGAGAGTCTACACATCGGCGCAAACGACTGGCGCGCGGACACCGGTGCGCCTTGCTTGCGTGATAGAGTGCTCGGCTCTGGGAAACGGACTTGCCGATGGGTGAACAATTCAAGCTGGTGCGCGGTGCGCGCCTGCATGTGCGCGACGATGGCGGCAGCGATGGCGGCCTCGCGCTGCTGTGGTCGCATGGCCTGCTGTCGAGCATGGCGGCGGAAGCGCGCGCGGGCGTCTGGGCGAGTGCGCCCGGGAGCAGGGTGATCCACTTCGACGCGCGCGGGCATGGCCTTTCCAGCGATTGCGCAAGCGAGCGCGAGGCGCGCTGGGACAGCTACGCCGCCGATCTGCTGGCATTGGCGGACGCTGCCGGCTTGACCAGCTTTGCGGCCGGCGGCGTATCGATGGGCGCGGCCAGTGCCTTGTGCGCGGCGCTGGCCGCGCCGGAGCGGGTGCGTGGCCTGGTGCTGGCCGGCGTGCCGGCCATCTGGGAAGCCAGGGTGGCTTTGGAACAACAGTATGCGCGCATTGCCGCGGCCGATGCGCGCGTGCGCGCCAGGCTGATCGCGGGAAGCCGGACCGCGCTGCCAAACTGGCTGGCGCGGGCCGATCCGGCGCCGGTCGACCCGGACGGGATGGCCCGCGCCGCGCTTCTGTATGCCGGCGCCGCCGGCTCGGACCTGCCGCCGCCCGAGCAGCTGCGGGCCCTGGCCCATGTCCCCGCGCGCATCATCGCCTGGAATGGCGATCGGGCCCATCCCCTGGCAAGCGCGCAGGCGCTGCATCGCCTGCTGCCGCTCTCCAGCCTGGAAATTGCCGATGACTTGCAGTCCTTCCAACTCTAAGCCGGGACGAGCATTAGTTACAGCCGTTAATGTAACAACAAGTTCGTAAAAACGGCGAAAACGCGACATTTCTTGGTGTAAATTGTTGTACACTGGAATTAACGAAATGCGCCTCCTCCCCGCGCGCTTCGTCCTGCTTCACTCGGCCATGCCCACGCCGATTCGACAATTTTGTGAATCGAGATTTGGTTTGCCATGGACATCCGCCGTTTTCTTGCCCCGCTGTCGCTGAAGGCGCGTTTTGCGCTCGCGGCCGGCATCCTGGTCCTGCTGATTGCCTCCCTCTTGAGCGCCGCCGCCGTCCTGATCGCCCAGCGCGGTATCGAGGAGGTGGTGCGCGACCGCGAAGCGGCGCTGATCAGCCAGGTCGCCCGCGATCTCGACTATAAAATCCTGCTGCGCCAGAACGCTTTGCTGCGCCTGGCCAGCGACGTGGCCGAGGACGCCGCCACGCCGGAACGCTTCCAGGCCAGGCTTGAGCAATACCATGCGCTCGACGGACTGTTTTCCAACCTGTCGATGGTCGACGCCAGCGGCGGCCAGGTGGCCAACCTGAATGCGCCGGAAACGCGCGGCCGCGTCAATTTCTCGCACCGCCAGCACTTCATCGACACCATGCGCACCGGCGCGCCGGTCATTTCCCGTCCCATCATGGGCAAGGTGAGCCTGCGCCCGCTGGTGGTGATGACCGCGCCTATCCGTGCGGCCGACGGGCGCATTGCCTACATGTTGTTCGGCCTGATCGACCTGGGACGCGACAGCTTCATCAAGGAACTCTCGGCCAGCCGGACCGGCAAGAGCGGCGGCTTTTACCTGATGAGCCAGGAGGGCGTATTCATCGCCCATCCGGACCCGGCGCGCCTGCTGCAGCGGGCCGATCCGGCCCTGGGCGACAGCCCGGCCCTGCGCCAGGCGCTCAAGGGCGAGGACGGCACCGTGCGCACGGGCGGCGAAAGCACAATCGGCCACGTGGATGCCCTGGTGTCGACGCGCCGCCTTGGCTCGACCGGCTGGATCGTGGCGGCGGTGTATCCGACCGCCGAGGCCTTCAGCTTCGCCAGCGACGTGCGGCTTAACGCGGCCGTGAAGGCGCTGGTGCTGATCGTCGTGATCGCACCGGTAGTCTGGCTGGTCATCGATCGCCAGCTGCTGCCTTTGTCCGAGCTGGCGGCGCGCATGCGCAGCGGCCAGTGGAGTCCGGCCGCCTCGTACAGCGACGATGAGCTCGGAGAGCTGGCGCGCGCCTTCGACCAGCTGATGGACGAGCGCCAGCGCGCCACGCAGGCGGTGGCCGAGAGCGAGCATAACCTGCGCCTGGTGGCCAACCATGTGCCGGCGCTGGTGGCCTATGTCGACAAGCAGCGCCGCTTTGTGTTCGGCAATGAGCGCTACGAGGCGATCTTCGGCATATCGTCCAATACGATCCGCGGCAAGAGCGTGCGCGAAGTGGTGGGCGAGGCGATCTACGCGGTCAGCGAAGTGCATGTGGAAGCGGCGTTGCGCGGCGAGACCGTGCGCTTCGAGCGTCCCACCCAGCGTGACGGGCGCCTGCAGTGGGACCGGGTGGCTTATAACCCGGACATCGACGAACAGGGAAAGGTGCGCGGCTATGTCGCGCTGGTGGACGATATCAGCGAGCTCAAATCGGTGCAGCTGACCCTGGCCGCCAGCGAACGCCGCATCCGCACCATCACCGACAATCTGCCGGCGCTGATTGCCTACATCGACAGCGATTTCCGCTACCGCTTCTGCAATTCGATGTATGCCGAGGTGACCGGCATGCCGGTCGAGCAGATTCTGGGAAAAAGCGTGGGCGAGATCTTTGGGGGCGCAAGCCAGGCCTCGATCGCCGGCCAGATGGAAGCGGCCCTGCGCGGCGAGCGCATCACCTTCGAGCACGTTCCCGCGCCCGAGCAAGGCAAACGCATTCTGCAATACGATTACATCCCCGATGTGGGACCGGACGGGCGCATCGCCGGTTTTTATTCGATGGTGCAGGACATCACCGAGCGCAAGAACACCGAGACCGCGCTGCTGACCCAGCAGCGCCTGCTGCGCAGCGTGGCCGACAACTTGCCGGCGCTGGTCAATTCGATCGACGCCAGCGGCCGGATGATGTTCGCCAACCGCCAGCACTCGACCTGGCTGGGCATGCCGCTCTCGCGCATCGAAGGGCAAAACATCGCCACGCTCCTGAGCGGCCCGGAACTGGAAACGCACCAGCGTTACTTTGACCTGGCCTTGCAGGGTGAGCGTTCACGCTGGGGCTTCAAGCGCAAGCTGGGCGGCGAAACGCGCCACTTCCAGGCTGAATACATTCCGCAAGCCGAGGATGGGCACGCGGTCGGCGTGACCTGCCTGGTCAACGATGTCACCGATACCAAGCTGGTCGAACAGCGCCTGTCCGCGCTGGCGCGCTTCGATGCGCTGACCGGTTTGCCGAACCGCACCCAGCTGGTCGAGCGGATCGAGCGCGCCATCGTGCACAGCGACCGCAGCGGCGCGCACATCGCGCTGATGTACCTGGACCTGGATAACTTCAAGTCGATCAACGACAGCTTCGGCCATGGCGGCGGCGACGCCGTGCTGATCGAGTTCGGGCGGCGCCTGACGGCCTGCGTGCGCCAGACCGATACCGTGGGCCGCCTGGCCGGCGACGAGTTCGTGATCCTGCTCGAAGGCTTGCAGTCCGATTCCGAATGCACCATTGTGGCGAGCAAGATCATCAAGGCGATGGAACGGCCTTTCGATATCGAAGGCGTGGCGCGCATCGTCACGACCAGCATCGGGGTGGCCAGCTGCACCAGCAATGCGGCCAAGGTCGACGGCCTGCTCAAGCATGCCGACGAGGCGCTGTACCGTGCCAAGCAGCGCGGGCGCAACCGCTTTGCCACCACCGCGGTGGCGTAAACCGCATGGTCTGTATCGCCGCATCAGAAAATCTGATGTGCCGGGCTTTGGGTGTATTGACGGCGCCCCTTGCCGCTGCGATGATGAACCATCTCGACAATTGGGATGACCCAAACCGACCATGCGCGCCCCTCAATATCTCAATGCCCTGCGCGCTTTCGAAGCGGCGGCGCGCCACCTGTCTTATGTGCGCGCGGCTGAAGAACTGAACGTCACACCGGCCGCGGTCAGCCAGCTGGTGCGCACGCTGGAAGAGTCGCACGGCGTGCGCCTGTTCCATCGCAGCCAGAGCGGCTCGAACCGCCTGCGGCTGAGCGAGCAGGCGCGCGCCGCCTTGCCCGACCTGCAGGCCGGCTTCGACCTGCTGCAGGTGGCGGTGGCGCGCCTGAAAGCGGTGCCGGCAAGCGCGCCGGAAGTGGAACCTAAAATGAATACACCAGCGTGACCGAGGTCTGGGTGTCGGTGTTCTTCTTGTTCACCGGGACGTTGGAGTCGTTGCGTGCCACGAATGCGGCTTTCATCTGCATGGTGCCGTTGATCTTGGTGCTGAGGGACGTCTCGGCGCTGGAATGGACGTTTGAAGTGCCGCGTTCGACGCTGACCGTCTGCGCGAAATGCGCCACGGGGCTGAGCTGCAAGCGCATTGCGGCCGCGCCGCGCACCGTGAAGCCTTCCTCGGCCTCGCCGTTCGGGCGCTCGCCGCTGAAGTAGCCCGGCCCGAGCTCCAGGTCGACGGTCTTGTCGTCGGTCTGGATCCAGCGCGTGCTGCGTCCCACGCCAAGGGTCGAATGCTCGGTGTAGGCACCGAACTTGTCTTCCACGCGGGTGGCCAGCAGGTACACCTTATCGGTATCGTCGTCGAGCCGGTAGGCGAACTTGGACGAGAGCGCGTAGCGGCGCGCGGTGTCGACCTTGATGTCCTCCTTGCCGGCCTGGCGGCGCACGTCTTCCTTGAAGAAGCCGCTGACGATGTATTGGTTGCTCCAGCGGTCGAATTCCTGGCGGGCGTCGATCTTGCCGGTGACCGAGGTACCGGCAGTGTTGCCGGACGCCGTGATGGCGCCCAGTTCAGCGGAGGTATGCCAGCCGGAGGGCGGCGTGGACGGAGCGGCGGCACAGGCGCTGCCGCAAGCGGCAGCAAGAGCCAGCGCGCGGATCGGAAACAGTGTCATGGCGTCAACAAGTTGGTGAATGCTGACGCCATTATATGCGAGGATTCCTCACCGCCAAATCAAACGAACTCAGCGCATGTGATCAGTGCAAGCCGGCGATGCGGCGTGCCTTCATGGCGCTGGCGGCGCTGTCCATCAGCTGCATGGCCTGGTGTGCGGCTTTGAGCGTGGCGACGTCGCGCCCCAGGCTGCGGCTGGGCGGATCGAGCCGGGCCAGGGCCTTGCGCGCGGCGTCCCCTGGCGTACGCTCGCGCGCCGTGCGCACGGTGCGTGGGGCCGGCACATCCGCGCTTGCCAGTACCGGCACGGCGCCGGTGACCACCGTGACACTGCTTTCTCCGGCTTGGCAAGCGCTGTCGGTCAGCGTTACGCGCCCGTCCGCGCCCGTGCATTTGACGATGTCGCCTTCGGCGAAGGCGAAGGGGGCGAACAGCATGCTGGTGGCAATGGTGGCGGCAAGGACGCTGCGGGCGATGGTCTGGCGATTCATGGTGGTGCTCCTTATTTCAATGGAGCCATTGTGAGGGTGGCCAAAAGGCTTATCTGTTCGTTATCACACGGAGCAGCTGGGCGAAAGTGTAAAAGTTGTGACAACAAATCCCTGTGATAAAGATTATTCTCCTGGAAATACGGCGGCGAGGTATGATCGCGGGTTCAGCCACCCGTATTCACATCGAGACGCTCGTTCCGGCATGAAAATCCGCGCTTACCTTTTCATGATGGCCGCTGGCATTCTGGTGCCGGTCGTCCTGTTTTCCGGGCTGGCGCTGGGCATGCTGCACGAGGCCGAGCACGTGGCGGCGCTGCGCGGATTGCGTGAAACGGCAAGCAACATCGGCCTGCTGGTCGATCGAGAGCTCTACAGCGCCGAGGCTGCACTGAAAGTGCTGGCGGCGTCGCCGTCGCTGGAGGCGGGGGACCTGCAAGGTTTTTATCGCCAGGCGCTGGGCGGTGGTAAAACCCTGGTCTCCGATGTGTTCATGGGCCCGGCCGTACAGCGCCTGATTACAACAGTCAACCTGCCGGTGACTCTGCCGGACGGGCGCCGCTACGTGCTGGCCATGGCGTTTGCCAGCGAACATTTCGTAGAACTGGTCCGCAATGCGAATGCGCCGGCCGAATGGCGTATTGGCATCATCGACCGTAGCGCCACTTTGTCGCGCGAAACCTGAACGCGGCCGCCATGGTGGGACGGCCGGCCCGGCAGCACTCGACCCGGCGCGCGTCGCTGGTGGCGGCGGCGGGCCTGCTGGCGGCGGTGCTGGCCGCAGCCGGGATGGCGGCCTTTTTCGGGCGCCGCCATGTGCGCTCGATCGGGCGCGCGGTGAGCGCCGCGGCCGGCCTGGGCAAGGGCATTCCGCCGCCGCTGCAGCATTCGCGCGTGGCCGAGGTGGGCGAGCTGCACGCGGCGCTGCATGCGGCCGGCGAACAGCTGGTCTTTGCGCAGGCTTACCGCAAGGCGGCCGAGGCCGAACGCAAGCAGCTGCTGGCCAGCGAACACGAAGCGCGCCTGGCGGCCGAACAGCAGAACCGCGCCAAGGACCAGTTCCTGGCGATGCTGGGCCATGAGCTGCGCAACCCGCTGGCGCCGATCAGTACCGCGGCGCAGCTGCTGCGCCTGCAGCCGTCCGATCCCAACCGGGTGCGCTATGCCAGCGAGGTGATCTCGCGCCAGATCGAACACATGAACAGCCTGCTGGGCGACCTGCTGGATGTCTCGCGCGTCACGCGCGGGCTGGTCACGCTGGCGCTCGAGCAGACCGACCTGAAGACTGCGATCGAACGCGCGCTCGAACAGACCCACGCCATGTTCGAGGCCCGGCACCATCAGCTCAAGGTGGTGCTG
This sequence comes from uncultured Oxalobacteraceae bacterium, assembly GCA_946479255.1. Next base: position 37,645 of record CAMLFK010000007.1, on the reverse strand, counting down.
CCGGACGGGCCGCTGCCGCTTTCCGGCGACCCGGCCCGGCTGATCCAGATTTTTTCCAACTTGCTGGGCAATGCGGCCAAGTACACGCCGCCGGACGGGCAGATCAAACTGGCGGCCCGCATCGAGGGCGAGGAGCTGGTGGTGCGGGTCAGCGACAATGGCGAAGGCATAGGCGCGGACTTGCTGCCGCGCGTGTTCGAACTGTTCTCGCAGGGTGAACGTAAACCGGACGCTCGCAGGGCGGGCTGGGGCTGGGCCTGGCGCTGGTGCGCAGCCTGGTGCAGCTGCACGGCGGCAGCGTGCAGGCGTCGAGCGCGGGAGCGGGGCTTGGGTGCGTGTTCGAAGTGCGCCTGCCATGCCTGAGAGAGCCCATACCCGCGCCGGAACAGCCGCAGCAGGGTGCGGCCGGGCCGGCGGGGCGCGAGCGCCGCGTCATGATCGTCGACGACAATATCGACGGCGCCATCAGCCTGTCGCTGATGCTCAAGGAAGCCGGCGGCCATCACACCAGTACCTATTACGATGGAGCGGCGGCGCTGGAGTGGGCCATGTTCGAGCTGCCCGAAGTCTTCATCCTGGACATCGGCCTGCCCGACATCACCGGCTACGAACTGGCGCGGCGCCTGCGCGCCATGGCGCCTTTCGCCGATGCGCTGTTCATCGCGCTGACCGGCTATGGCCAGCCGGAGGACCGCCAGCGCGCTTTTGAGGCCGGCTTCGATCATCACCTGGCCAAGCCGGCCGACCCGCAGGATATCCTGCGGCTGCTGCACTGCGACAGCGTCTGCGTCTGACCGGCTTGTTTATCGGCGCCGGTAATTTGCTACCATAGCGGCCTGGCCGGCTTTGCCGGCTCCTTTCACTGTCTGCCCTTACTATCGACTATGCCCAAAAATAAGCGTCCCGTTCCCCGTTCGTCCAGCCAGCCGCCCCAGGAAGATGACGAGCGCCTGGCGCAAACCCTGGCCGACCTGGCGCTGGACCTGGCCGAGCAGGCCGCCGACGACGAGCAGAGCGGGCGCCAGCTCGATGCCGCCGCCCTGACGCTCAAGGAAGACGCGTTCAACAAGCTGCTGCGTAATGCGCTGCGCAAGAAAAACGACGAGCTGCTGTATGGCGCCATCGAGCGCGCGCGCGACGCCGATGCGGCGGCCTGCCAGCTGCTGCGCGAGCGTATCGACGAGGCCAGCGCAACGGTGCTGCTGCGGCGCGAAGGGGCGCCGGCCATGGAGATCAATGCCTTTGCGGTGCCGCTGTTCGTGCACAGCACGGGCGGATTGCGCCAGGAGCAGAGCTTCCAGGATGGCGAGGCCTTCGAGGCGCTGGTCGAGAGCATCAAGGCGGCCGGGCTGGAAAGCCCGCGCGCGCAGGTGGTGCTGATCAGCCATGCCTACGACCTGGACAGCTTCCAGCACCTCACTTACAGCACCATGAACGACATGGTGCGCGAGGCGGCGGCATCGATGACTGAGAAAAAGCTGGTGGCCACGCCGGCACTCGAGCGCAGCATGCAGGCCTGGAGTCCGACCAGCTTTGGCGCCGACGACCGCGCCCTGGAACTGCGTTTCTTGCTGGGCTTCGCGCTCAAGCGGGCCGACGATGCGTTTTACCGCATCCCGAAAGAGGAAGCGGCGCTTGATGCCTATTTCGAGGCGCGCATGGAGCGCTACCGGGCCTGGACGGTGCAGGCCGCGCCGCTGGTGGCGCGCTGCCTGTCGCCGCAGCCGGAAGCGCTGGCGTTAAATTTCTTGTACCAGGATTTGCCGTTCGGGGCGCGCGAGCAGGCACTGGAAGAGCTGGCGATGCTGCAGCTGATGTCGGCGCTGGGCGGGGCGCTGGAGGACAGCGGCCTTGCGGCCGGCGAGATCCGTGCGGTGGCCGGTCCGGCCGAAGTGGAGCAGGAGATGGTGCTGCGGGTGAATCTGTATCGCGCCGATGGTTCGCTGCTGGTGTCGTCCGATAAGCTGCTCGACCTGGGCGCGGACCTGCATGGCGAAATCGATAACCTGGCCGATGCGCTGGCCACCTTGGGGGTGGAGTCGCTCAGCCTGGCGCGGCGCTTCGATGCCCAGGGTAGGCCGGAGCAGGTGGAGGCGTATCAGGCCCCTTAGTGCAATTTGGCATTGGCCAGAAACGCCCACGCCACCGAGATCACCACCATCCCGGTCAGGGTCACGCACGACCAGGTGAAGAACCAGGCCGACAGCAGGCTGGCCTGCAGGGCCCGCTCGAACAGGCAACCCAGGCCGAAATCGAAGGCCGTCAGGAAGGACCAGCGCCGTAGATAGGTTGGGAAATACTTGCACATGCGCCGGTTGTGTTGCACCACCGCGTGCCGCTCGTACAGGTTGCACGCCATGCTGGCGTCGCGGAACAGCCAGTCGAAAAACATGAACCTGTAAAGCAGAGTGGAAAAGGGCATCTCGGCCGCGATGGCCTGGGCTTGCTTGTCGATATGCTGGGTCATTCCGGCACCTCACACGATGGTCTTTGCAATTGGCTGTTGGTCCGACTATATACCGATCGGCGGCCTGATGTATTGCTCGCTCGCAATATTCGCGGGAGCATTGCTAAGTCGAACAGCAGCATCAAAAGAATTGTCGGCTCGACATTAGGTCAAAAAATCGGTGGTTTGGCTTACAGCAGGATCAGTGCGCAATCCGAAATTTAAGGGGTGCGAGCCGAGCCAGACCACCTTGGATGCCTTCTGCCACCTGCGAAGCTGAACCAACTGATCACACGGCCACCTCAAGTGGCCGGGCGACGGTGGCCGCCAACGGAAGATCGCAACCACAGAGATTGAAATGCGCATGCGTGGATTTTCGCAGACCGAAATCTTCTACGTGAATTCCGATGACCCCAACGGTCCGGTGCACAAGCACGACAGTTCGATCCGCAGGCCACGATGAATGGAAGGAAGTTCGTGGGACACACTCTTGATGGCGCTGACCTGCTATATGCCACCTCCATGACTCCATCGTTCTTTCGCGTTCGCAGTGAGTGAATCTTGATTGGCAGCAATTTCTGAAATGTGTGGCTGGGCGACAATTGCTGAGGTATCCCACCCACTATCTGGAGACATCATGGCAATTGACGCATACCTTCAAATCGATGGAATCAAGGGGGAGTCGGCAGACTCGGCGCATCAAGGCTGGATCGAACTTACATCAGCTCACATGGGCGTGACGCAGCCCAGAAGCGCGACCGCATCCACCGGTGGCGGTCATACCGCCGAACGGTGCGAGCACCGATCCATTTCGATTTCCAAGCTCGTCGACATTGCCTCGCCCATTCTGATGCAGGCATGCTCGATGGGCAAGACGATCCCCAAGGCTAAGCTCGAATTCATGCGGGCCGATGGTGATGGCAATCCCGTGAAATACTACGAGGTCGAACTGGAGAACGTCATGATCGCCAATATGGATCAAGTGGCGAACGAGGGCGGCCTCCTGCACGATGACATCGGGCTGCGATTCTCCAAGGTAAAGTGGAAGTACACGCAACAAAAGATCGGCGGCGGCGCTAGTGGCAACACCGCTGGTGGGTGGGACCTGGCGTGCAACAAGTGCGCGTGAGGGAGCTGGCCATGCTGGAAATCCAACCGAAGGATTCACGCGGCTACTTCATGCTGCCCCAAGCGCCCGAAGACGCGGGCTACTACGTGTACGGCAACGTTGGTCACAGGCCGAATACGGGCCACCTTGCACAGTATGCCCACCCCAGCCTGCTATCCCTGATCTTCTACATCGAGCGCGAGTGGCAGGCCATCGATGACCGGAAGTTCGGTATCGGGAACATTAGTATCGCCGGCGGACTTGAATATGACGACCACAAGAGTCACCGAAAGGGAGTCGAGATGGATATTCGGCCAGTGCGAAAGGACAAACTAGTGGGTCCCGAAGCGCGCGTGTCGCGCTTCGACGCGGTCTATGACCGCGACGCCACCATCAAGCTAATTCGTCTTTTCGTGCAGTACCCGATGGTTACGAAAGTCTTTTTCAACGACGACAAAGTGCAACAGGCGATAGGTCGCGTCCGGTCTTGGAGGGGCCACGACGATCACATCCATCTTGAAATCAGGGAACGCTCATGAAAGCTCGAACGGCAGGTATCGTCGTTGCGCTCGCGTTTTTTTCGCTGGCCCAAGCATCCGAAAAAAAGGAGGAAGAGTGGTACGGGCCTAAGCCTCTGAACGGCAATTATCAAGTCTATGGCGGGACCTTATCGGAGAAGCTGCCGCCGACGCCGAAGGACCGGAAGGTCGCGTTCATGTTCAAGGGCCAGTTTGCAAAAGACCTGTTCAATCAGATCGGGCCGGATGTGAAGAAGGACGATGCGTGCAGCTCCGCTGTGGACTATCGAGAGCGGCGCAGAGGTGACGTCGATTGCGTCTATACGAAGGACAGCGGGTATTCGTGTTATTTCGGGCTCGATGTGCCGACCGGGAAGAGCACGTACGGCTCAATTTGCTAGGCACCCACGGCGAGCCGGATCGTGACAACCTCGCGCGCCGAACAATCCGGCTGCCGCACCTAATTCCACCAATCGATTTCCGCCATGAAAATTTGGGGTGATGTGCGCAAGGCGGTCAGCCAGTCGGCGATCTCCACCACATCGAGCCGTCGGTCAAAATTCTCGACTTTAGCGACGTAGGACTGCTGCTTGTCGAGCAGTCCGGCTAGTTCTGTTTGCGTAACGCCGAATTCCTCCCTGAGCGCGATCAGCCGCTCAACGAGTTGGCCGTAGCGCGGATCGTGGATGGATTTCATTCGGCTATGTGACCACCTCCGTCGAATTATCCCAAAATAGGATAATATGACGCCATTCGTTCTATGGAGGCGACGGCAATGGCTTGGTACAAAATCGGCAGAACCATGCACTCAAGCAAGGAAATGCACGCCCACAGCGGCGAATTCATGGACATTGCCGTGCCGACCGCGTTCACCGCCATTGGTGTTTGCGTGCTATTCAGGCAAATTGATACCCTGCCTTTTTTCATGGTCCATACGACGACAGCCAAGCTTGTCTACGTGTTCGTTGGTTTCTTTTTGTTCTGCGTAGGGTAGGCTTATCGCAAGGCAATCGCGGCATTAGTCCTGTTCGCGTTCTTCGGCATGATCTTACTCATTGCCGGCGGCGCGTTTTGGACTTGGCCGATGGCCTAGAAATCTTCCTCATCAAAGCCGCCCGCATCTTGCGCGCACAGCTCAAGCGTCAATTTCCTGACGATCGCGTCCGCTAGCGCGTTATTGAAGCGGTGACGTGAGTGATTTTTTGCGATGACAATTTGATTCAGTACCTCAGTCGAGATCAGCGTTGACGGCCGCTGATTAGTCGAAGGAAAGCCCGCCAAGGCGAGTGCTTCCTTCCCTAGCGCGACCGCAGCTAGGCCACAATCAGAACAGATGATTTCCGACGCAGTACCGTACTTCGCGGAAGGTCGCGCCATTTCCTTGCTAGACAGCACAAACGCCCAAGGAAACTGCTTCGACGGCCTTATTGTCTGCACCTTGCGCCGATGGCATCCGGGGCAACTCCAGTCATCAGTTACTTTGGCCCATGTCGATACGCACGAGACGCGCGCTACATGGTCAATTTCACCCTGAGTTGGCGTCTTGGACGGCGGGACCGCCTTCCGCCTCCATCCTGACGGATCACTAGCCTGCTGCGCCCTTGGTGGGCCGGTCAACAACTCTTGCGCTCCGTGCGCCCCCCAACTCGCAGCCAGGGATCGCGCGATCTTGTAGACGTGCTCAGGCTGATCTGCGAGTTTGACCGCCTGATACCAATGTTTATTGGTGGCCGCGATTTCAGCAATGCGTTTGATTATCTTCAAGCGCAAATTGAAGTTCTCTGAATTACGTTCCCAAATCGTACATGCTATCTCGGGATCAATAGCATGGGACTTATTCGGTTCGGGAAGCACGAACTGTCGAATTTCCGCAGCAGAAAAGGAAAAGTGCCGATGGGTCCGCGCCGCCTTCTTCGCCTCGGGATCTGCTACGTTGCAGTCATTGCAGATGACGGTATTGTCGTGGACAGAAACCATCGTCGCTGACCGCTTAGCAAACGCCTCGGCGATTTCATCGGCGACCACTACATCCAGCGACGACGATATCATCCGGAACTCGTCAACCAGCAAATCCTTCATGTGGTCATGATGGTCAACGAGACGGCACATCAATTCGCCATGTGCGTTGAGCCGGACGAGGTCCGGCTTGCTGCGGCCACATCCAGGACAAATCCACTCCTTGGGCGTGAATGCCCAGAGGCTCGTCATATCGACGCCTTTGGCCGAAAATCGCTCGACCAAACTTCGAGTCAAGGGTGAAGTGACTCCGTCGAGCGGCGAGCTGCCATCCTCGATAGACGCCAAAAACGCCTCCTGTTGCGTAACGCGCTCGGCGTCTGTTTGATATTGGTTCATTGTTTATTTTGCGTCCCGAGACTCCTGACAAACCCTGTTATGCCACGGCCTTTTGCTGTTCGAGAATCAGAAGTTCACCGCAGCCAAGGGTGACGCCGTTCTTCAATACTTCGACAGCAGAAGCCCCTAGGAAAAGCGGCCAAAGTGCCAGAGGGATCACGGCTTGCAAGCCCATAGAAGCAACGAACACGTTTGCGAATAACACCGGCAGTAGCGCAATGTAAATCAAGACGAAATACAAACCGAAATTGACCCACTTGCGCCGTGTCCTTGCCTTGGATGTTTTAAATTTATCCCGAAACTCAAACGTCCCGTCCGGCAAGATATTTATTACGGAGCGACAAGTCTTGAGCAGGGAAAATCCCTTAGACGGGTTCTTGAATTTCAACAAAGCGACAAGTTCTTCAAAACTGAATCGGTGCTTGAAATGAGCGGCAAACGCGTGTTCGACAACCAGCCTTTCGCGACGCTTTATATCGAACGCAAGGAATCCAGATATGAATTCAAGCTCTGCCAGCGCTTTTGATTTTTGCTTCGGGCCCTTTTCAACAAAAGTACGACCTAGTTTCAGTATCAACCCTGCAACGATTGGAAGCGTATATTTTGCGACATAGCCGATATTTTCTAGTAGTTGCTGATCCATCCCAGTCGCCGTCCATTCAAAAACTATTGATTGAATGCAACACATTGGGACATTCACAAGTATTTCAAGTGGCTACGAACGGAAAATAGATCAGCTAGAAGCGCAGCTTCTTCGACTCTTCCAGAGGCCAAAACTGAAAAATGTTAGGCTATGTGTCGTTTCCGTCAAAAAATCTCAGGGTATGTGTCGCGCTCGACTGACATTGCCTGTCGCGAACTCTTGCAAGTGCTTGATTCGTATGGAGGGCTTATGCCAAAGCATATGTCGCGCGACGGATCTGGTCGATCTCGCGCTTTTCGGTCTCGCACTGTTCGAGCAGCTTGTGGCCGCCGTGAAACCCTTCATTTCCTCGGCGCCCTTGTTCCACACCGTGATAATGCCGTGCGGGTCCATCAGGAAGACGGCGACTTCTTTGATGCCAATAACCATCAACCGGTAAAGCTCGGCAATTTCATGCTGCGGTAGCACGGAAGCTAAAAAGCGTTTAGGCATACGGTACTCAGCCTTACGGCAATCCAAACCTCCTGGAGACACCCGGGTGGTAGAAGTTCCGTCTGCTGCCCATGTTTACTACCTGCACAATTGACATTCAGTACCCCACCCCCTACATTGTCGCTGCCGCCCGCAGCGCGCGCCGATGACTTTTGATTGAGCCGATGCAACACAAGAGCAGCCCTCCTACCACCATCCTGCTGGTTGACGACCAGCCGGCCAACCTGACCGTACTCGAAGCGGTGCTGGGCGAGCTCGGTCCGCGGATGGTGAGCGTGACCTCGGGCGAGGCGGCCCTGCGCGAAGTGCTGGCGCACGATATCGCGGTGATCCTGATGGACGTGCGCATGCCGGCCATGGACGGCTTCGAGACCGCCGCGCTGATGCGCGCGCACCCGCGCTCGGCCGGGGTGCCGATCATTTTCCTGACCGCCGCCACCGATCCCGACCCGCCCCTCGAACAGGCCTATGCGCTCGGCGCGGTCGATTTCCTGACCAAGCCAGTCAATCCGCTGGCGCTGCGCGCCAAGGTGGCGGTGTTCATCGACCTGTACCGCAAGACCCTGGAAGTGGCGCGCCACCAGCAGGCCAGCCACCTGGCCGCCCTGCGCACCCGCGACGAGCGTATCCGCCTGATTCTCGACAATACCCGCGACTACGCCTTCATCGGCACCGGCCATGATGGCGGCGTGACCGAATGGGAGGGCGGCGCCGAGAACATCACCGGCTGGTGGGCCGACAGTGCGCGCGGCCAGAGCATTGCCATGATCTATACCCCCGAGGACCGCGCCGCCGGGGTGCCGGAGCGCGAGCTGGCGCGTGCGCGCGACAGCGGCCGCGCCGAGGACCGGCGCTGGCATGTGCGGCGCGACGGTACGCGCTTTTTCGCCGACGGCGTGATGGTGCCGCTGCGCGACGACGAAGAGCGCCTGCGCGGCTACGCCAAGATCTTCCGCGATGCCACCGCCGAGCAACTGGCCGCCGAGCGGCTCAAGGAAAGCCAGGCCCTGCTCGACCTGGAGCAGAAACGCGCCGAGGATGCGCTGCGCCGCGTTGCCGCCGACCTGTCCGAGGCCGACCGGCGCAAGTCGGAGTTCCTGGCGACCCTGGCGCACGAGCTGCGCAATCCGCTCGCGCCGATCCGCACCGGCCTGGATCTGATGCGCATGCCGGACGCCGATCCGGCCGCGCGCGCCCGGGTGCACGAGATGATGGACCGCCAGCTGGGCCACCTGATCCACCTGGTGAACGACCTGCTCGACGTGGCGCGCATCACGCGCGGCAAGATCGAACTGAAACGCGAGCCGGCGCTGCTGGGCCGGCTGGTGTCGATGGCGCTGGAAACGAGCATGAGCGCGATCGAGGCGGCCGGCCATCGCCTGACGGTGGACGTCGCCGACGAACAGGCGCCGCTGGAAGTGGACGTGACCCGCATCGTCCAGGTGCTCAGCAATATCCTCAACAACGCCGCCAAGTACACCCCGCCGGGCGGCAGCATCGAGGTGAAGGCCGGCCGCGGGCTTGATGCCGTGGTGGTGGCCGTGAGCGACAGCGGCGTGGGCATCCCGCCGGAAGCCATGGGCACCTTGTTCGACATGTTCACCCAGGTCGACCGCAATCTCGAACGCTCCCAGGGCGGCCTCGGGATCGGACTGTCGCTGGTGCGCCGGCTGGTCGAGCTGCACGGCGGCTCGGTCGATGCGGCCAGCGCCGGGCGCGACCAGGGCAGCACCTTCACCGTGCGCCTGCCGCTGGGGCGCAGCGCGCTGCCTTCGGCGCGCCAGCACGGCCAGGACGTGCACGCCCAGGCCTTGCGCATCCTGGTGGTGGACGATAACGCCGACGCCGCCGAAAGCCTGGCCGCGCTGCTCGAACTGCAGGGCCATGCCACCCGGGTGGCGCACGGCGGACGCCAGGGCCTGGAGATGGCGCAAAGCTTCCTGCCGCAGCTGGCCTTTGTCGACATCGGCATGCCCGATATGAACGGCCATGAGGTGGCGCGGGCCATCCGGGCCAGCGCCGGCCTGGAAGACGTGCTGCTGGTGGCGCTGACCGGCTGGGGCGCGCGCGAGGACGTGGCGCAGTCGGTTGCGGCCGGCTTCGACCTGCACCTGACCAAGCCGATCGACCTGGGGGCGCTGGATGCGGTGTTCGCCTCGGCGTCGCGCTTGCCGGGGCGGGAGCAGTGATGAGCGTGCCGGCGGCGGTGTCGTGCGGGACGCTGGTGATCAATGGTGCCGGCCAGCTGCTGCTGTGCCATGTGACCAATACCGCCAAATGGGATATCCCGAAGGGCATGCGCGACGAGGGCGAGACCTCGCTGCAGGCGGCCATGCGCGAACTGTACGAGGAAGCCGGGGTGGTGTTCGATGCCGGCCGCTTTGAAGAGCTGGGCCTGTTCGACTACCGGCGCGACAAGCGCCTGCACTTGTTCCTGGTGCGCTGCGGGGATGAGCTCAGGCTCGATACGCTGGTGTGCACCAGCTTTTTTCCCGATCCGCGCAGCGGGGTAATGACCCCTGAAACCGATGGTTTTCGCTGGGCCGGGCGCGGGGAGATTGCGCAGTTGTGCTGGCCGAATATGGCCAAGCGGCTGCTGGCACTCGAATGGTGATCACCTAGCCTGTCAGGCCGCGCGCTGCAGCGCCAGCGCCGCATCGATGGCGGCCAGCTCAACTTCGGTAAACGCCGGCGCCTTCAAGGCACCCAGTGCATCGTCAAGCTGGCTGATGCGGCTGGCGCCGATCAGCACCGATGTCATGGCCTGGTGGCGCAGCACCCATGCCAGCGCCATCTGGGCCAGGGTCTGGCCGCGCTCGCGGGCGATCACCGTCAACTGGCGCACCGCGGCCAGCTTGCCCGGGGTAAGGTCGCTCGGCTTGAGAAAACCGGCCCGGGCCGCGCGCGAATCGGCCGGCACGTCGCCGCCGGTGTAGCGGTCGGTCAGGATGCCCTGGGCCAGCGGCGAAAAGGCGATGCAGCCGACGCCTTCCTCGGCCAGCACCGGCAGCAGGGCTTCCTCGATGCGGCGGTCCAGCATGCTGTAGCGCGGCTGGTGGATCAGCATGGGTGTGCCCAGCTGGCGCAGCATGGCGGCGGCCTGGCGGGTCAGCTCGGCCGGGTAGTTCGACACCGCCACGTACAGTGCGCGGCCGCTGCGCACGATGTAGTCGAGCGCCGCCATGGTTTCTTCCAGCGGGGTGTCGGGGTCCGGCCGGTGGTGATAGAAGATGTCGACATATTCCAGTCCCATGCGCTTTAAGCTCTGGTCCAGGCTGGCCACCAGGTACTTGCGCGAGCCGCCATTGCCGTACGGGCCGGGCTGCATGTCGTAGCCGGCCTTGCTGGAGATAAGCAGGTCGTCGCGGTGGGTGTGCAGGTCGGAGGCCAGCACGCGGCCCATGGTTTCTTCGGCCGAGCCGGGTGGCGGGCCGTAGTTGTTGGCCAGGTCGAAGTGGGTGATGCCGCGGTCGAAAGCGGCCAGCAGCAGTTCACGCGCCGTCACATGGCGATCCACCCCGCCGAAGTTGTGCCACAGCCCGAGCGAAATACTGGGCAGTTGCAGGCCGCTGCGGCCGCAGCGCCGGTATGGCTGGACCTGGTAGCGCTTGGGGGCGGGAACATAACTCATGCGGTCTCTCCAGAGGGCGATCATTGTTCGACTAGGCGTGGCGCTGCAACATGCGACTTTAACATGTCTCAAGAGCATGAAAACGTTTTCATTGCCGTTGGCAGGTATGAAAAATCAGGCAGCCTGCTGCTGCTCCAGGCATAGCGCGAGCGCGCGCTTGACCGTGCCCAGGTCGACTGGTTTGGTCAGGTGCAGATCGAAGCCGGCCTGCTCGGTGCGCAGGCGGTCCTCGGCGGCGCCCCAACCGGTCAGGGCGACCAGCATGCTGTCCTTGTGGCGCGGGTCGGCGCGCAGGGCACGCGCAAGTGTGTAACCGTCCATGCCGGGCATGCCGATGTCGAGGAACAGTAGCTGTGGCAGGAACTGTCCGGCCAGCTCCAGGGCCCCCCAGCCGTCGTTGGCGGTGCGGACGGTGTGGCCATGCAGCGACAGTAACTGGGAAAGGGTGTCGGCGGCGTCTTGATTGTCGTCCACCACCATGACGCGCAGGCCGCCCACCGGCCCGGCGTGCTCCGCCTGGCCGTCAGGCGGGGTGGCAGCGGCCGGCGCTGCCAGCGGCAGGCGCACCGTGAAGGTGCTGCCCTTGCCGAGGCCGGCGCTGGCGGCGCGGACGCTGCCGCCGTGCTGCACCACCAGGCTGCGCACCAGCGACAGGCCGATGCCCAGCCCGCCGCCGCTGGCGCCGTCCCCGCCGACCTGGGTAAACATGTCGAACACCTGGTCCAGCGATTCGGCGGCGAGACCTACGCCATTGTCGCTGACCGTCACCTGAACTTCGTGGGCATCGCGCAGGGCGGCCAGCGCGATGCGCCCGGCGCGCGGGGTGTATTTTGCGGCGTTGGCCAGCAGGTTGGAAAACACCTGGCGGATGCGGGTGGCGTCGGCAAACAGGGGCACCGGTTCGGGGGGCAGGTCCAGTTCGAGCCGGTGGCCTTGCGCCTCGATCAGTGGCATGGCCGCCTCGATCGCCGCGTCGAGCAGCGTGCGCAGGTCGAGCCAGGCCGGCTTGAGTTCGATCTGGCCGCGCGTGATGCGCGCCACGTCGAGCAGGTCGTCCACCAGGGCGACCATGTGATTGAGCTGGCGGTCCATCACGTCCTGCACGCGGGCGCGCGCGGCCGGGTTGTCGCTGGCCATCCGCAATACCTGCAGGCCGCTGCGCAGCGGCGCCAGCGGATTGCGCAGTTCATGGGCGAGGGTGGCCAGGAACTCGGTCTTGCGGCGGTCGGCCTCGGCCAGGTCGTCGGCCAGGCGGCGCAGTTCGGCGTCGGCGGCGACGCGCTCGGTGATGTCGGTAAACAGCAGGGCCAGCTGACGGCTGCCGGGCCCGCCCACGCGGGCGGCATAGGCGTCGTACCAGCGGCCCATGCCGGCGGCCTGCTGGATGCGCCGTTCCGGCACGCCGCTGGCGGCCACCCGGCCGTACATCTCGAACCAGTGGGCGTCGTGCTTGGGCACGAAGTGGCGGATGGTCTTGCCGACCGCGTCAACCAGGCCGGTGTGGCGCTCGAAGGCCCGGTTCACGTCCAGGAAGCGGTAGTCGGCCGGCATGCCGGCATCGTCGTACAGCATTTCGATCACGCACACGCCGCTGTCGACCGAGTCGAACAAGGTGCGGTAGCGCTCTTCGCTGGCGCGCAGCTGTTGCTCGGCGCGTGCCTGGCGGCTGATGTCGATCACCACGCCGTGCATGTTGACGGCGCGGCCGGCGCCGTCGTGGACGACTTTGCCGCGCGCGATCAGGGTGCGCCATTTGCCGTCGATGGCGCGCACCCGGTAGCGGGCGTCATAGGGCGCGCCGTCGTCGAGCGCGGCGCGGATGCGTTCGCGCGTCGCCGCCAGGTCGTCCGGGTGGATGTGGCGCAGGTAGGTGTCGGGCCCGGTGCCGCGCGCTTCTTCAGGCGTGAGCTGGAACAGGTGGGCCAGCAGCGGGTCGGCGCGTATCAGGTTGGCGCGGATATCCCACTCGAAGGTGGCCAGTTCCGCCGCGGCCAGGGTGGTGTCGAGCCTGGCCTGGGTGGCGCCCAGGGCGGCGCCGGCGCGGCGCGCTTGTTCGGCGTTGCGGTAGGTGTCGAGGAAGAAGGACACTTTGGCGCGCAACACGGCGGGAGAAAAAGGCTCGGCCAGCACGTCGACCGCGCCGGCCGCGTATGCCTCGTCGACCGTTGCCGCCACCAGCTGGTCGACCAGCAGGATGAGCGGGGTATGGCTGGAACGCCGTTCGGCGTGAATGGCGCCCAGCGTGGGCAGCGCGCCAGCGCCGTCGCCGCCGGCGTGAATCAGGATCAGGGCGTAGTCGTCGCTGCCCGCGGCCTGCGGGGCGGCATGGGGCGGCACGCGCCGCAGCGGGGCGCATAAGGCGTCGACGACCTTGTGGAGCGCGCCAAGGCGGGCGCCGTCTTCGCTGACCAGCAAGACTGGCACGGCAATGGGGAGCAGCGCCGTATGCGCCGTGTCCAGTGCCCCCTGCAAGATTTGCATCGCCGGCCTTTGTCGGAATATGTCGAGTTTGTCAATGTATGGGCTGCCGGCGGCAAAGTCAATCGAAGCGCGGGCGTGACTAAGAAGGCTTGGCCGGCTGGTCCGGCCGCGGCGCCGTCCTGTCTTTACGCGGCAAGTTCTTTTCGATGATGGCCCATAGAATCAGCGCGTAGGCCAGCAAACGGATCAGGTAATGCTCGGGCGAAGCTTCGGAGAGGGCCGGGTCGAGCGCGCTGTAAAAGCGGTGCACGCCTTCGATCGCGAAGGAGAGGGCGAAGTAGAGGAAAAAGCGGTCTTTGCTGGTGCGCCAGAAGCGCAGGAAAAACAGGGCGATCACCAGCGAACCCATGCAGATTGCGCCTGCCAGTATCTGGTTCATCTCAATCCCTTTCCTTGATCAGGCCGTACACCAGCAGGCAGACCGCCGCCAGCGCAGAGAGCAGGCGCATCAGCATCAGGTCATAGTTCGGGAAGACCAGTTTGTCCGATACCAGCAGGACGTTGTTGACGGTCATGGCCGCGAAGCACAGGCCGCTCCAGAACAGCAGGCGGTAGCCGGTGCGCCGGTAGCTGCTGAGCAACAGCCAGGTGCAGGCCAGCGAGGTCAGCGCGCATAAAATATAGATGGCTTCGGCCATTATTTGTCCTTTCGCCAGCGGAAGGCGTCGGCAAAATGCTGCGCCTGGCGGTCAAGCCGGGAATGTATCAGGTGCGTGATATCGACCAGGCGGCGGCTGTAGAGCTCAGCCAGTTCATCGATGGTGGCGCGCAACTGGGGCGAGGCTGGCCGGTAGGTAAAGCCGCCGGGGCCACGCTCCAGCATGCCCAGAGCGCTCAGGTCGTCCAGCAGGGCTTGGGCGGCCGCTTCGACGACGTACAGCCGTTTGGCCACGCGTGTGGCCGGCCATTCTTGCGTCTCGCTGGCGCGCAGCAGCAGGAGCGCCTCCAGATGGGGGATCGATGCGATGCTTGTCAGGACGAAACGCCGGATGTCGGGCGGGATGGGTGGCTGCACTGTTGGATTAGCAAAGCATGCGGAAAACCTTAGTGTATTCGATTCCTTCTAGCAATGCTCAGACAAACGTGCGCGGCCCCCAGCGCAGGCGCGAGCGTGGTGCCGGCGCCAGCACCAGCAACTCGGCCGGTCCGTCCAGCAAGCCATGCGCGGCCAGTCCTGTCGCGCAGGCTTCGCATTGCGGCCGCAGCGCCGCCACGGCGTCCTCGTCGCGCAGCAGGCCGAACCAGACCAGATAGCCGGGCTCGGCGTCGTCGACCGAGCTGAGGATGCCGGCTTCGATCATGCCGCGCCCACTGTAACGGGCGAACCACTGGTCGGCGGCATGCGCGCAGGCTTGCAGGCGCCCGGGCGCGACCGGCAACAGCTGGGCGACGGCGAAGCCCTGGGCGCCGTCCGGTTCCAGGCGCGGGTCGACCGGGGCCAGGGTCGGCAGGGCGGTGTCCTGCCTCAGCGGGCGCAGCAGCATGGCTGCGCCATCGCGCCGCTGGGCCGGATCGCGGTAGCCGCGCAGCCAGGCGATATTGCTGCTGCGGCCGTGTTCGATAAAGTGGCCGAGCGCGATGGAATCCTCGTTGTCATCCGCGTCCTGGCCGTACCATGCTGCCGCGCCAGCTTCTGGCTGGCCGTGCTGGGCGCGTCCGAGTTCGATGACGGTATAAGCGGTGGCTGAGTCAAACATGGTGAACCTGTCAAAAATCACAATATTGCTAGCTTAAACCCTATTCAGGACAGATTTCGTCCTAATACTCTGATATTGTTCCGGCATGTACCATCCCACCACCCGCGTTCTGGCAGTTCTTGAACTGCTGCAGACCCATGCACGCATCAGCGGCGCCGACATGGCCGAGCGGCTGGGCGTCGACACGCGTACCCTGCGCCGCTACATCGTCACGCTCGAGGAGATCGGCATCCCGATCACCACCGAGCGCGGGCGCCATGGCGGCTACGCGCTGATGCCCGGCTTTAAGCTGCCGCCGATGATGTTCAGCGAAGACGAGGCGCTGGCGCTGGCGGTCGGGCTGCTGGCGGCGCGCAACCTGGGTTTTTCGCAGGCCGCGCCGGCCGTGGCCAGCGCCCAGTCGAAGCTGGAACGGATCATGCCGGACCATCTCAAGCAGCGCGTGCGCGCAGTGGGCGACACGGTGCGCCTGGACATGCTGCGCACGGTCACGCCGGCCGACGACGGCGCTTTGACAACCTTAAGTACGGCGGCGCTGGCCCAGCGCCGCGTGCATGTGCGTTACCGGGCGCCGGACGGCATCGAATCGGAGCGCGAATTCGATCCCTACGGGCTGGCGTTCTGGAGCGGCTGCTGGTATGCGGTCGGCATGTGCCAGTTGCGTCTGAGCATGCGTTCGCTGCGCCTGGACCGCATTGTCAAGGCCGAGCCGCGCAATGTGGCGTTCGCGCGCCCGGCCAGCTTCGACGCCCTGGCCTTTCTGCGCGAGTCGCTCTCTTCAAAAGGGCGCCAGCTGCCCTTCGAAGTGATGCTGTACACCGACTTGAATACGGCGCGGCGGCATTTTTTCGATGACATGGGCGTATTCGAGCCGCACGGCGGCGGGGTGCTGTTGCGCGGCCAGACCGACCACCTGGACTGGTGCGCACGCCACCTGGCCAGCATGCCGTTCGACTTCGAGGTGCGCGCCCCGGTTCAATTGCGCGAGAGCGTGACCCGGCTGGCGCAGCGCCTGCTGGCGCGCGGGGCCTCGTTATAATAGATCATCTACTACAGGTCATCGGCACGCCTCATTGAGTTCCGGTCAAGCACTCCACCCATCCCTTCGCCCAAAGACGCTCCCATGTCCATTCTTCTGCCCATCGCCAAGAACACCGCGCCATCCGGCCCCGCCGAGCTCGGCATGCTGTCGAATCTGGTCAACCGCCATGGCTGCATTACCGGCGCCACCGGCACCGGCAAGACGGTTACCTTGCAGGTGCTGGCGCAACAGCTCTCAGGCATCGGCGTGCCGGTGTTCATGGCCGACGTGAAGGGCGACTTGTCCGGGCTGGCAAAGCCGGGCGCGCTGTCGGACAAGATGCGCGCCCGCCTGGAGCAGCTGGCGCTGCCCGAGCCACAGTGGGCCGGCTGTCCGGTGGCGTTCTGGGACGTGTTCGGTGAGCAGGGCCATCCGGTGCGGGCCACGATCTCCGACCTCGGGCCACTGTTGCTGGCGCGCATGCTGAACCTGAACGATACCCAGGAGGGCGTGCTGCAGCTGGTGTTCCGCATTGCCGACGATATGGGCTTGCTGCTGCTCGACACCAAGGATCTGCGCAGCATGCTGCAGCACGTGGGCGATAAGGCGGCCGATTACCGCACCGCTTACGGCAATATCTCCGCGGCCAGTATCGGCGCCATCCAGCGCGGCCTGATCGGCGTGGAAGAGCAGGGCGGCGACCGCTTCTTCGGCGAGCCGATGCTCAATATCGACGACCTGCTGCAGACCGATGCCTCCGGCAAGGGCGTGGTCAACATCCTGGCGGCGGACAAGCTGATGAATGCGCCGCGCCTGTATTCCACTTTCCTGCTGTGGCTATTGTCCGAGCTGTTCGAGAACCTGCCGGAAGTAGGCGACCTGGACAAACCCAAGCTGGTGTTTTTCTTCGACGAGGCGCACCTGTTGTTTGCCGAGGCGCCCAAGCCACTGCTGCAAAAGATCGAGCAGGTGGTGCGCCTGATCCGCTCCAAAGGAGTGGGCGTGTTTTTCATTACCCAAAACCCGCTGGATATTCCGGATACGGTGCTGGGGCAGCTGGGCAACCGCGTGCAACATGCCTTGCGCGCCTACACGCCGCGCGACCAGAAGGCCGTCAAGGCGGCGGCCGAAACCTTCCGTGCCAATCCCGCTCTGGATACCGCGCAGGTCATCAGCGAGCTGGGCGTGGGCGAGGCGCTGCTGTCCTTCCTCGACGACAAGGGGCGCCCGAATGTGGTCGAGCGCGGGTTCATCCTGCCGCCCGGATCGCAGATCGGCCCGATCGATGCGGCCGAACGCCGGCAGGCGATGGCCGCTTCGCTGGTGGCCGGGGTGTATGAAAAAACCGTGGACCGCGAGTCGGCCCATGAGGTGTTGGCCAAGCGGGTGGCGGCGGAGATTGAGCTTGAGAATGAAGAACAGGCCGCGCCGCGCGCCGAGGAGCCGGCTGCCGGCGAAAGTTCGCTCGGCGGCCTGCTCGGCGGATTGTTCGGCGGCGCCAGCAAGCGCGACTCGCCGATGCAGGCGATGGTCAAGTCGGCGGCGCGCAGCATCGGCTCGCAAGTCGGACGCGAAATCATCCGTGGCGTGCTGGGCTCGATTCTCAAGAAGCGCTAGCGCTCGAGGACATAGCGCCCCGGGGCCGGATCGAGTCCGGCCGCAAGCGCGCGCGCCGGCACCATGCCTTCCTTCGAAACCTGCTCCAGCCAGCGTTTCCATTCCGGCCACCACGAGCCGTCGTGCTCCTCGGCCAGTTCCAGCCAGCGGTCCGGATCGACGTAGCAGCCGTCGTGCGGGCGGTGGGCGTGGTAGTAGCTGCGCGCTTTGTGGCCCGGCTCGCTGACGATGCCGGCATTGTGCCCGCCGGTCGTCAGCACGAAGTCGAGGTCGCAGCCGGACAGCAGGTGCAGCTTGTGCACCGAGCGCCATGGCGACACATGGTCGGTCATGGTGCCCACCGCGAACAGCGGCGCGCGAATGTCGGACAAGGCCACCGGCCGCCCCTCGACCCGGTAGCGTCCGCAGAACAGGTCGTTGTGCAGGAACAGCTGGCGCAGGTACTCGCTGTGCATGCGCGCCGGCATGCGGGTGGTGTCGGCGTTCCAGGCCATCAGGTCGGTCATCGGCGCGCGCCGTCCCAGCAGGTACTGGTTGACCGCCACCGACCACACCAGGTCGTGCGAGCGCAGCAGTTGAAAAGCGCCGGCCATCTGGCGGTTGTCCAGGTAGCCCTGCTGCCACATCATGTCTTCCAGCCAGTCGATCTGGCTCTCGTCGATAAACAGCATCAGTTCGCCCGCCTCGCTGAAGTCGGTCTGCGCGGCCAGCAGGGTCATGGAGTTGATCATGCCGCCGCCGTCGCAGCCGAGCGCCGCCACGGCGATCGACAGCAGGGTGCCGCCCAGGCAGTAGCCGGCGGTGTTGATGCGCTGGCCCGGCACCAGCGCGCGGATGCAGTCGAAGGCCGCGTGCACGCCGTCGCGCAGGTAGTCGTCCATGCCGAGGTCGCGGTCGGCCTCGCCCGGGTTATGCCACGAGATCATGAAGACCGTGTGGCCCTGGCCGACCAGGTAGCGCACCAGCGAGTTGTGGGGAGAAAGGTCGAGGATGTAGTACTTCATGATCCAGGCGGGCACGATCAGGAGCGGTTCGGCATGCACGGACGGCGTCGCGGGCGCGTACTGGATCAGTTCCATCACGCGGTTGCGCAGCACCACCCGTCCCGGCGTGGCGGCCACCTCGATGCCGGGCCGGTACTGCTCGGCGCCGGCCGGCGGCGCGCCTTGCAGGCGGCGCCGCTCGTCTTCGACCAGGTTGGCGGCGCCGCGCAGGAAGTTGGCCCCCCCTTCCTCGATGGCCGCTTCGGTGACTTCCGGATTGGTGGCCACGAAGTTGACCGGCGAGACCAGGTCCAGCAGCTGGCGCGCGGAAAATTCGACCATGTCCTGGTGGTGCGCGCTGACCCCGTCGATGCCGGTGGTGGCGTTGTGCCACCACTGCTGATTGAGCAGGAAGCCTTGCTGCAGCAGGCTGTATGGCCATTGGCCCCAGGCCGGGCTGCGGAAGCGCCGGTCTTGCGGCAAGGGTTCGATGCAGGGCTCGGTGTCGAAGCCGAGCGTGGCGCGGGTGGCGTAGTCGAGCCAGCGCAAGTCCTTGCGCCAGGCTTTTTCAATGAGTTGTCCCCACTTGCCGGGCGAGGCCGCCAGGTGCATGCCCCAGTCCAGCCAGGCGAGCGCGAAGCTGGCCGGCGAGATGCCTTGCGTGAGCCGCGCCAGGTTGGCATGCAGGACCCGGTCGACCTCGCTGGGTGGTTCGATATCCTCGTGGCGCAAGGCCATCTGGCGCGCGCGGTCGGGACCGGGATCGGGCGGCGGCTGGGCCGGCAAGGCGGCTATCGAGCTGGTGATACTGCCGGTGGAATCGATGGGCATGCAAGCCTCCAAATGTGAAATGCGATCGCACTCGCATCAGCTTCGGACCAGGGGAAAATGCAAACTTGATCAACGTCAATGGTGTGCGGGGTGCTGCGTGATTGCTGTAGTCTGTTTTGCACTTGTGGCAGCAAAACGAAGGAGGAGATTTGTGATGGAAACGAACTCGGCGAGTGAACCGGCCGACGGCGTGCTGGTCGTGCCGGCGGTGCGGGAACAGGCCCGGGTCGAGGTCCGGAAAGTCGAAACCGGCGGGGTGCGGATCCACAAGACGGTGAACGAGCAAACACACACGATCGACGAGCCTTTGCTGCATGACGCAGTGGCGCTGCGGCATGTGCCGATCGACCGGATCGTGCCGCTGTCTGAAGCGCCCTCGGCGCGGCAGGAAGGGGACACATTGATCGTTCCAATTCTGGAAGAAGTCCTGGTTGTCGAAAAGCGATGCCGCATCAAGGAAGAGATTCACATCACCAGGAGCCAGTCCAAGGAACAGCATGTCGAGACGGTCGTCTTGCGTTCGGAAGACGTCACGATCGAACGTATTGAGCCAGGCTCCTGAGCCGGCCAACTGAACAATCACGGAGGTATATCATGCAACACACTCTCGTAGCCGTATTCGATAATCGCGGCGACGCGCAGCAAGCCCTGGAAGAACTGGTGTCATCGGGTTTCTCGCGCCAGACCGTGCGCCTGTCCGAAGACGATTCGACCGTATCCGGTTCGTCGTCCGCCAGCGGCACGGCCAATACCACCGCCGGCGATGCGTCGATCGGTACCAGCATCAAGAACTTCTTTGCCGACCTCTTTGGCGACCGCGACGATCAGGTGAACCTGTACAGCACCGCCGTCAACCGCGGCAACTTCGTGCTGACCCTGAGCGCCGACAGCGAGCCGGAAGTCGAGCGCGCCGCCGATGTCGTCGAACGCTACGGCCCGATCGACATCGATGAGCATTCGCAGCAATGGGGCGCCGGCACCTACGCCAGCGACAGCATGCGCGCAGGTAGCGGCAGCATGAGCCAGTCGCAATCGTTCTCGCAGCAAAACGCGCAGCAGAACGCGCAGCAAAGTTCGGTGCAGGGTTCGCAGCTTTCCGGCTCGCAGCAGCGCGCCGATGCCACCGCGCAGGGCCAGACCGCGATTCCGGTTATCCAGGAAGAGCTGGCGGTCGGCAAGCGAGAAGTTTCGCGGGGCGGTGTGCGGGTCTACCAGCGCGTGGTGGAAACACCGGTCAACGAGACCATCGGCCTGCGCGAAGAACACGTCAACGTCGAGCGCCACGCGGTGGACCGCCCGGTCAGCCCTGGCGACCTGGATGCTTTCAAGGAGGGCACCATCGAGCTGCGCGAAACCGCCGAGGAAGCAATCGTGCAGAAAACCGCAAGGGTGGTCGAGGAAGTGGTCGTCGGCAAGGATGTGACCCAGCGTCAGCAAAACATCAGCGATTCAGTGCGCCGCACCGAAGTCGAGATCGAGCAGCTGTCGCCGGAAGACGATAATTACTACCGCAGCCACTGGAGCAGCAACTTCGCCAACGCCGGCGGCACCTATGACGACTATGCGCCTGCCTACCAGTACGGCAACAGCATGGCACGCAGCGATTCGTACCGCGGCCGCCAGTGGGACGATGTGGAAGGCACTTTGCGCACCGACTGGGAGTCGCGCAATCCGGGATCGACCTGGGAAAAAATCAAGGCTGCCGTGCGTCACGGCTGGGAACGCATGACCTCGTAAAGGCCATGCCTGGCCCTGCGCGGGGGGGCGGCGGGCGGTACTGCCGCCCGCGTTGCCGCCCGCGCAGGCTGACCCTTTGCTCAGCTCGGGTCAGCTTAGCTGCAGGCTTTCCGTCAGCGGAAGGCTGATGCGGTTGCGCCCCATGTGCTTGGCACGGTAGAGCGCCGCATCGGCCGTGGCCACCAACTCATTGGGCTGGGTGTCCGGCGCCGCCAGGGCGGTGGCCGCACCGATGCTCACGGTCACATGCTGGCCGGCCACCTGGCCGTTCGGCAGGCGCAGCCGTTCCACGCGCTCGCGCACGCGCTCGGCGACAATCGCCGCGCCTTTCAAGGCCTGGTTCGGCAGGATCACGGCGAACTCTTCTCCTCCGTAGCGGGCCACCAGGTCGTTGGCGCGCATTTCGCTGGCCACGGCGCTGGCGATGCGCTGGAGGCATTCGTCGCCACCGATGTGGCCATTGACGTCGTTGTAGGCTTTGAAGTTGTCGACATCGACCATCAAGAGGGACAGCGGCTGCTGCTGGCGCTGGGCGCGCGCCCATTCGGCCCGCAGGGTATCGTCGAAGCAGCGGCGGTTGGCCAGGCCGGTCAGGCCGTCGCGGGTCGCCAGCTGTTCCAGGGCCAGCTGGGCGGTCTTCTCTTCAGTCACGTCGCGCAGGGTCTGCACCACCGCTTCGAGCTTGCCGTCTTCATTGAAGATCGGGCTGGCGTCGCTGGCCAGGTAGCGGCGGCGCCCGCCACGCGGCATGTCGCACCAGCTTTCCGTGCACAGCTGACCGTCCTGGTGGACCTGGTGGCTGGCGCTCATCCTCGGGTAGAGGCGGTCGATTTCGTCGGTGCGGTTCTGGATCACCAGGTCGGCCAGCGTAGGGCGGGCTTCGTCGTAAAAGCTGCGCCAGTGGTCGCTGGTGCCGATGACTTCTTCGGCCGGCACCCCGGTCAGGCGTTCGCAAGCACGGTTCCAGATGATCACCCGGCAATTGGTGTCGAGGACGAAGGCCGGGATCGCCAGCATTTCCATCAGCTTGTTGGCAAATGCGCGGTCCTGGAAGGCGCCTGGGTATCCTTTCGGCGCCTGAACCTTGTGTGTGCTTGTCATGTGGCGTCCCTGTTTGTTTTATGTCCGGCGGGAAAAATTGACTACCGACAAGTCTGATTCTGCTACCACTACTGCCGCGTTTCTTTGATCTGCAACAACCGTGCACGCATTGACATGGGATCGAAGTTTTTTAATGCGCGCTGGCCGGCTCGGCCAGCGGAATCGCCAGGGTCAGGATGGTACCGACGCCGGCAATGCTGTCGATGGCAAAGCTGCCACCAATCGACTTGACCCGGTCGCGCATGCCGGCCAGCCCGCAGCCCCGGTCGTCACGGCCGCCCTCGCCGATGCCGATGCCATTGTCCTTGACCTTCAAGGACATCATGCCGCCCTGGCAATGGAGGTTGACCGTCACTTCGGTCGCGTGTGCATGGCGCACCACGTTCGACAGCGCTTCCTGCAGAATGCGGTAGAGCATGGTCTCGCATTCGCGGTCGGTGCCGGCATCCATCACCGCCTGGTCGATGTGCAGGGTGTGGCGGATGCCGTGCATGCGGGTAAATTCATTCATTTGCCAGCCGATCGCCTGCATGAAACCGGCTTCGAGCGCGATCGGGCGCAGGTCGTGAATGATGGCGCGCAGCGACTTGATGGTGAGGTCAAGATTGCCGATCATGTCGTCGACCTTTTGGCTGATCAAGGGGTGGGCGCCGGTGGTGCTCACATGCAGCAGGGATAAGTCGACTTTCAGGGCCAGCAGATTCTGACCCAGGTCATCGTGGATATCCCGCGCGATGCGCTGGCGTTCGCTTTCGCGCACGGTTTCCTGCTGCTTGGCCAACTGGCACAGCGACAGGTGCGTGCTGGCCAGCGCCCGTTCGGCCACCGCGCGCGCATGGCGTTCGATGGCCAGCTGGGCCTCGGTATCGGCCAGTTGGTCGTCCAGCCGCAGGTGGCGGCGCAGCAGGGCGTGAAATCCCCATCCAAGCAACAGCAGCCACACTACTGCAAGCACGATAGTAGGAGTAATCATCATGGTAACTCTCCGATATTCTGATGTGTCGAAGCCGACTCCGAGAAAGTTACAGGGCAGGGCAGTGCATCAAATTGTCGCAAGTCAACCATTCCATAGAGCAATATCAAACCCCGGCGAACCAGGGCCGGCTGGAGGGGGGAGGCCAATGCTTGTATAATGGAGGGTTGACGAAGAGGGTTTGACGTGACTTACAGTATCAAAGAGATGTTCTACACCTTGCAGGGCGAAGGCGCGCACGCCGGCCGTCCGGCGGTGTTCTGCCGTTTTTCCGGCTGCAATCTGTGGACCGGGCGCGAGAGCGACCGGGCCAGCGCCGTGTGCCAGTTCTGCGATACCGATTTTGTCGGCACCGATGGTGACGGCGGCGGCAAGTTCGCCCACGCGGCCCAGTTGGCCGCCGCCATCGACGCGCTGTGGCCGGCCGGTTTCGAGTCCTCCAAGTACGTGGTCTTCACCGGCGGCGAGCCGCTGCTGCAGCTCGATGCCGCCCTGATCGAGGCCATGCACGGCGCCCGCTTCACCATCGCCATCGAAACCAACGGCACCTTGCCGGTCCCGGCCGGAGTGGACTGGGTGTGCGTCAGCCCGAAGATGGGCTCGACCCTGGCGGTGGAACGCGGCAACGAGATCAAGGTGGTGATCCCGCAAACCAGCCAGGACCTGGGCGCCTACGAACATCTGGACTTCGAGCATTTTTTCGTCCAGCCGATGGACGGGCCGCTGACCGAGTTCAACACCCGCCTGGCGATCGACACCTGCAAGCGCAATCCCAAGTGGAAGCTGAGCTTGCAAACCCATAAATTACTGCAAATCCCTTAAGTGAGCCCGCATCATGTTGACCATTACCCGCAAGCTTGAATTCGATGCCGGCCACCGGATTCCCGATCACAAAAGCCAGTGCCGCAACCTGCACGGACACCGCTATACCCTGGAAATCACCCTGGTCGGCGCGCTCATCCAGGCCGAAGGCAATTCCGATAACGGCATGATCATGGATTTTTCCGATATCAAGGCGCTGGCCAAGGAGCACCTGGTCGATGTCTGGGACCATGCCTTCATCGTCTACGACAAGGATCACAAGGTGCGCGAATTCCTCGCCAGCCTGCCGGGCCACAAGACGGTGGTGATCGACCGCATTCCCACCGTGGAAAACCTGGCCCAGGTGGCCTTCGACATCCTCAAGGCCGCTTACACCGACCGCTACGGCACCGGCCTGCACCTGCACAAGCTGGTGCTGCACGAAACCCCGAACTGCTGGGCAGAGATTACTGATGCCTGATCCAGCGATGTGCGAGCCCCAGTTCATGCAACTGGCGCTGGACCAGGCGCAGCAGGCGTGGGCGCTGGGCGAGGTGCCGGTCGGCGCCGTGGTGGTGCGCGATGGGGAAGTCATCGCCACCGGCTTCAACCAGCCGATCGGGCGCCACGATCCGACCGCGCACGCCGAGGTCAATGCCTTGCGCGCGGCCGCCGAAAAGCTGGGCAACTACCGTCTGCCCGGCTGCGAGCTGTACGTCACGCTGGAACCCTGCGTCATGTGCTCCGGCGCCATGATGCACGCGCGCCTGGCGCGCATCGTGTACGGCGCGCCCGACCCTAAGACCGGCGCCTGCGGTTCGGTCGTGAACCTGTTCGAACAGGATAAATTGAATCATCACGCCGAGGTGGTCGGCGGCGTCATGGCGGAGGAAGCCGCGGCCATGCTGCGCGCATTTTTCGCCGAGCGGCGCAGCGCCGCACGCCGCACGACAGGCTAAATCCCAAGTTTCGCAAAAATGCTATGCTGGGCCGTCGTGGCCTGGCATTGCCGCCCGGGCAGAACCGGAGAGTTTCTTGGGAACCATTCGAACGATTGAAGCGGCTGCCTGTGCGCACGGCAGCCGGGAGCATAGCCGATGCCGGTACTGAGCGCGAACGGCGTCGAGCTCGCCTACGACACCTTGGGCGACCCCAAGGGGCCGCCCTTGCTGCTCATCATGGGCCTGGGCATGCAGCTGATCGACTGGCCGGACGACCTGGTATCCGGGCTGGTCGAGCAAGGCTTTTATGTGATCCGCTACGACAATCGCGACAGCGGCTTATCCAGTAAATTCGACCACGCGGGCACGCCCAGCTTGCGCCTTTCCTACCTCAAGACCTTGCTGCGCTTGCCGCTGCGCCCGGCCTATTCGCTGGAAGACATGGCCGACGACGCCATCGGCCTGCTCAGTGCGCTCGGCGTGGCGCGCGCCCATGTGGTAGGCGCTTCGATGGGCGGCATGATTGCCCAGATCATGGCGGCGCGCTATCCACAGCGGGTGTTGAGCCTGACTTCTATCATGTCCACCAGCGGACGGCGCGGCCTGCCGGGGCCGACGCCGGCGGCGCGCGCGGTCCTGATGCGCCGTCCGCGCCCGGGCCGCGGTCTCGATAGCGCGGTCGACCACCTGGTGCATACCTTGCAAGTGCTGGGCAGTCCGGCCTATCCCACCCCGGAGCGGCTGCTGCGCCAGCGGGTATTGCGTTCGCTGAAACGTCACCAGGGTGCGGGCGGGGAAGTGCGCCAGCTGCTGGCCATCGTGGCGGCCAAGGACCGCAGCGAGCTGCTGCGCGCGCTGGCTGTCCCGACCCTGGTCATCCACGGCGCCGCCGATCCGCTGGTGCCGGCCGCCTGCGGGCTTGACACCGCGGCGCTGGTGCCGGGCGCGCGCCTGGAACTGATCGAAGGCATGGGCCACGACTTGCCGCCCCAGCTGATCGAGCGCCTGCTTGCCTTGATCGAGTCCCACGCGCACGGTAAGATGGAACTCGACCCCACAGCCCGGCTTTTCGTAAAACAGTGACTATCGCCAGACCATCTTTCCCCTTCGGCATCGCCATCGTGGCGCCCAGCGGCTATACACGCGATGATGCCGGTATCGCCCGTGGCATCGCCTTGCTCGAATCCTTCGGCTGCAAGGTGCACAATTACTTCGACAGTAGCCGCGTGTACCAGCGCTTTGGCGCCACCGACGACCAGCGCATCGCCCAGTTGTATGCGGCCGCCGCCAATCCGGAGGTGCAGGTGGTGATGGCGCTGCGCGGACAGTACGGCCTCACCCGCCTGCTGCCGCGGATCGATTTCGAACAACTTGCGGCCAGCGGTAAGATTTTCGTGGGTTTCAGCGACTTTACCGCCTTGCAGATGGCTTTGTTCGCGAAAACCGGCGCCCTCAGTTACGCGGGGCCGATGCTCTACAGCGACTTTGCGCCGGCCCAGCTGGATCCTTTCACGCTCGGCGATTTCTGGCGCTGCCTGGAGGGACCCACCCATCGTGTGCTCGGCGAGGCGGCGGGCAATCCCGCCCTGCAGACCGAAGGGCAAGTCTGGGGGGGCAACCTGGCGATGCTGATGTCGCTGCTGGGCACCGAGTATTTCCCGCGCATCGACGACGGCATCCTGTTCTTTGAAGACGTCAACGAGCATCCATACCGGGTGGAGCGCATGCTGCTGCAGCTGATGCAGGCTGGCGTGCTGGGACGCCAGCGGGCGCTCGTCCTGGGCGACTTCTCCGCCTACAAACTGAGCGAGGCCGACAATGGTTACGATTTCGACGCCATGCTCGCCTACCTGCGCGCCACCTTGCCGGTTCCGCTGCTGTGCGGGCTGAAATTTGGCCATGGACGCACGCGCGTGACGATTCCCTTCGGTGCGCAAGGCAAACTGCGCAGTAGCGGCGGCGCCTTCGAGCTGCTGCTGAGCGACTACCCGACGCTGCGGGCAGATTAGTGGCCGGCCGCGCCGCGCGCCTGGTACGGATCGACGTGCTGCGCGGCTGCGCGGTGTTCGGCATCCTGCTGATTAACGTCTGGGGCTTCGTCCACGGTTACACCAGCTACCGCTATGGGGTGGCCGATGCCGCCACCGACTGGACCGACCAGGCGGTGGTCTTCTTCGCGGCCAGCTTCGCCGAACAAAAGTTTTATCCGATCTTCGCCTTCCTGTTTGGTGCCGGATTCGCCTTGCGCTGGCGCGAGCGGCCGCAGGCCTGGTTCTCGGCCGAGTACCGGAACCGCCTGCGCTGGCTGCTGCGCTGCGGCGTGCTGCACGGCACGCTGTTGTGGCTGGGCGACATCCTGACCGGCTATGCGCTGGCCGGGCGCTGGCTGCTGGCCAATGCGAGCGGCCGCCTGCGCTCGCTGATGCCCAAATTGCGCATGGTCCTCATCGTCAACCTCATTGTGCTGGCCGTGATTGCCGCACTGGAGATGATGACGCTGCCGGTCGATGAGATGGTCGGCGAGGCGCTGGTGGCGCGCGAAGTCTACACGCTGGGCGGCTGGTCCGATATCGCGCTGGCCAGGCTGCGCGACTACACGGTCAACCTCTTTTCCCTGTTGTTTTTCCTGCCCCGGATCGTCTTGCTGTTCCTGCTCGGCGTGGTCGCGGTGCGCCTCGGCTGGCTGATCCGGCCACTGCGTCATCGCGCGGCGTGGCTGTGCGTGTTGCAATGGGGCATGGGAATCGGCATCCCCATCAACCTGTGGTGGGGTTACGTCAGCATGCGCAGCATGAGCGATCCCTACAATCTGCCAGCGGGCAGTAGCGTGGCCAGTGCGCTGATCGAAGTGGGCGGGCCAATCCTGGCGGCCGGCTATATTGCCGCTGTTATCCTCGCCCCGCAGGCGCTGATCGGCCGCCTGGCGCCCTGGCTGGCGCCGGTCGGGCGCATGGCGTTGACCAATTACCTGATGCAGTCGCTGCTGCTGATGGTGCTGCTTCAGGGCTTTGGCCTGGGACTGGGCGCCCAGCTGAGCCGCGTCGGGCTGCTGCAATTGTGCGTTGGCATCATGCTGTTCCAGCTGCTGCTCAGCCGCTGGTGGCTGGCGGGCAAGCGCCAGGGGCCGATGGAGGCGATCTGGCGGCGCTACACCGAGCAGTCGGCGCATGCCGATGGTAAAATAGCCGGTTAATTACATTTCGCTCGTAAAGGCTTTCCCCGTGCTATCCACAGCAAACATTACCATGCAATTCGGCGCCAAGCCGCTGTTCGAAAACATTTCCGTTAAATTCGGCGATGGCAACCGCTACGGCCTGATCGGCGCCAACGGCTGCGGCAAGTCGACCTTCATGAAAATCCTCGGCGGCGATCTGGAGCCGTCGGCAGGCAACGTGATGCTCGACACCAACGAGCGCCTGGGTAAGCTTCGCCAGGATCAGTTCGCTTACGAAGACATGCGCGTGCTCGACGTGGTCATGATGGGCCATACCGAAATGTGGGAAGTGATCCGGCAGCGCGACGCCATCTACGCGAACCCGGAAGCGACCGACGATGACTACATGCACGCGGCCGAACTCGAAGGAAAGGTTGCCGAGTACGACGGTTACACGGCGGAAGCGCGCGCCGGCGAACTGCTGCTGGGCGCGGGCGTGGCGATCGACCTGCACCAGGGTCCGATGAGCAATGTGTCGCCCGGCTGGAAGCTGCGCGTACTGCTGGCCCAGGCGCTGTTCTCGAACCCGGACATCCTGCTGCTGGACGAGCCGACCAATAACCTGGACATCAACACGATTCGCTGGCTGGAAGACGTGCTCAACGAGCGCAATTCCACCATGATCATCATTTCCCACGATCGCCACTTTCTCAACCAGGTCTGCACCCACGTGGCCGACATGGATTACGGCACCCTGAAGATCTATCCGGGCAACTACGACGAGTACATGCTGGCATCGACCCAGGCGCGTAACCAGCAGCTGGCCAACAATGCCAAGGCCAAGGAAAAAGTCGCCGAACTGCAAGACTTCGTGCGCCGCTTTTCTGCCAACAAGTCCAAAGCCCGCCAGGCGACTTCGCGCGCCAAGCAGATCGACAAGATCAAGGTCGATGACATCAAGCCGTCTTCGCGTGCTTATCCCTTCGTGCGTTTCGATGGCGAGAAGAAGCTGCACCGCCTGGCGGTGGAAGTCGACTCCATCGAGAAGAAATATGACCGCCAGCTGTTTAAAAATTTCAGCATCATGGTGGAAGCGGGCGAGCGCATTGCGATCATCGGTGCCAACGGCGCCGGTAAGACGACCTTGCTGCGCTGCATAGGCGGCCCGGACATCGCCGGCCTGGCGCCGGATCACGGCAAGGTCAAGTGGGCGGAAAACGCCAACGTCGGCTATATGCCGCAAGATCCGACCGAGGAATTTGCCAAGGACACGACCCTGACCGACTGGATGGGCGATTGGACCCAGGAAGGCGACGACGACCAGGCCGTACGTTCGATCCTCGGCCGCCTGCTGTTCGGCGGAGACGAAGTCAAGAAATCGGTGCGCGTGCTGTCCGGTGGTGAAAAGGGCCGCATGATGTACGGCAAGCTGATGCTGGGCCGTCACAACGTGCTGCTGCTCGATGAACCGACCAACCACATGGACATGGAATCGATCGAGTCGCTCAACATCGCACTCGAAAAATACGCCGGCACCCTGATCTTCGTGTCGCACGACCGTGAATTCGTTTCGTCGCTGGCCAACCGGATTATCGAGATCAAGGAAAACGAAATCGTCGACTTCCGCGGCGGTTACGAAGACTACCTGACCAGCCAGGGCATAGCCTAAGCGCCAAGGGAGACCGTGATGAGCATGACTGTATTGCCGATCAAGAGTGTCGAGTACGAGCACCCGGTGGCGGGCGCCAGCTGCACCGCCCAGGCCTGGGCGCGCGCGCCGGCGGCGCCATCGGCCTCTGAGAAGGCCGAGCTGAAGGAACGCATCAAGCGCCTGCTGAAGGAAAAGGGCGCGGTGCTGGTGGCCCACTACTATGTGGACGCCGACCTGCAGGACCTGGCCGAGGAAACCGGCGGCTGCGTGTCCGACTCGCTCGAGATGGCGCGCTTCGGACGCGACCACCCGGCCAAGATCCTGGTGGTGGCGGGCGTGCGCTTCATGGGCGAGACCGCCAAGATCCTGAGCCCGGAAAAGCGCATCCTGATGCCCGACCTGGACGCTACCTGTTCGCTCGACCTGGGCTGCCCGGCCGACGAATTCGCGGCCTTCTGCGACCAGCATCCGGACCGAACGGTGGTGGTGTATGCCAATACCAGCGCGGCCGTCAAGGCGCGTGCCGACTGGATGGTGACGTCCTCGATCGGCCTCGATATCGTGGCGCACCTGCACGCCCAAGGCAAGAAGATCCTGTGGGCGCCGGACAAGCACCTGGGTTCCTACATCCAGAAAAAGACCGGCGCCGACATGCTGCTGTGGCAGGGTTCGTGCATCGTGCACGACGAGTTCAAGGGCATCGAACTGGACCTGCTCAAGGCCGAGCACCCGGACGCCAAGGTGCTGGTGCACCCGGAATCGCCGGCCAATGTGGTGGCCCTGGCCGACGTGGTCGGCTCGACCACGCAGCTGATCAACGCGGCCCAGACCATGGACGCGACCACCTTCATCGTCGCCACCGACAACGGCATCCTGCACAAGATGCGCGCCGCCGCGCCGGGCAAGATCCTGCTCGAAGCGCCGACCGCCGGCAACAGCGCCACCTGCAAGAGCTGCGCGCACTGCCCGTGGATGGCGATGAACGGCTTGCAGAACCTGGCAGAGGTACTTGAATCTGGGGCGAACGAGATATTTGTGGACCCGGAGATTGGCAAACAGGCCGTGCTGTCGATCGACCGCATGCTCGATTTCGCCGCCGCCAAGAAGGCCAAGGCACTGCCCGGCGCCGACCTGGCGAAAGAAGCTAAACTGTTTTCTGGAGTTGGTCCGGCATGAGCAAGCATAGCAATCTGCGTAATCCCCACGACCGTTTCGACGAGACCCTGCAGGCGGCGTTCGAATCGAACCTGCTGGCCGCGCTGCTGGAAGACGTCGGCGCCGGCGATCTGACCGGCAAGCTGGTGCCCGACGAGGCGCGCGTGCGTGCCCGCGTGATCGTGCGTGAAGACGCCGTGCTGGCCGGGGCTCCCTGGTTCGACGGCATCATGCTGGCGCTGGACCAGAGCATCACGATCGACTGGCAGTACGCCGAGGGCGACATGATGAAGGCGGGCAGTGTGGTGTGCACCATCGACGCGCCGCCGCGCAGCCTGTTGACGGCCGAGCGCAGCGCGCTGAACTTCATGCAGCTGCTATCCGGCGTGGCCACCGCCACCCGCAAGTACGTGGACGTGGTGGCCGGCACGCGCGCGGCCATCCTCGATACCCGCAAGACGCTGCCCGGCTTGCGCCAGGCGCAGAAGTACGCGGTGCGCGTGGGCGGTGGCCAGAACCAGCGCATGGCGCTGTACGACGGCATCCTGATCAAGGAAAATCACATCGCCGCCGCCGGTGGCGTGGGCAAGGCGCTGGCGGCCGCCCATGCCTTGAACGCCGGCGTGTCGATCCAGATCGAAGTCGAGAACATCGTGCAGCTGCGCGAAGCCCTCGATGCCGGCGCTACCTCGGTTCTGCTGGATAACTTCGAACTCGACGCGATGCGCGAAGCGGTGGCCGTCAATGCCGGCCGCGCGCTGCTGGAAGCTTCCGGCGGCGTCAACCTGGAATCGGTGCGGGCGATCGCTGAAACGGGTGTCGACCGCATCTCCATCGGCAGCTTGACCAAGGACGTCAAGGCCACCGATTTTTCGCTGCGGATTATCGACTGACCAGTCCGGGCTCCGCCTACGCGTGGCCCGCGACCTGAAGTTGTTTGGCGATGCCGCGGATCGGTGTGGTGCGCACGGTCTCGATGGCGTCGAGGATGTCGTCGATACGCTCGTAGTGGACCATGTGACCCTGGCCTTCCTCCAGCCTGACCATGCTGTCGGGCAGGGCATCTTCAAGCCGCACCGCGTTGTGCTTGGGGCTGATCAGCTTATCGTCCTTGCCGGCCAGGATTTGTACCGGCATGGTCAGCTCCGGGTAGCGCTTGTACAGTTTGAGCGCCGACGGAATCATCAGCGCGCTTTCGGCGGCGCTGGCGCGCAGCTGCGAGGGACGCAGCATCATCCAGACCGGTAGTTCCTTGAATCGTTCCGGCACCTTGGCCGGGCTGAAGATGCGCTTCGATGCAAGCGGCCAGATCAGGCGACTGAGAATCGGCGAGACGGTATAGCGCAGCAGGTCGCCGATGATGGGAATGGCCGGCGGCGACATCAGCGTGACGTCCAGGCGCACGCTTGGATAGTAGTAGCCGGACAGGAGTACCAGCCCGCGCACATCGTCCGGAAATTCCAGCGCCATCGACAGCGCCACCAGCGTGCCCCAGGAGTGGCCGAGCACGACCGGCTTGTCGATGCCGATCTGTTCGAGCGCCTTGTGCAGTAGGCGCGCCTGGGCTTCCGGGGTCCAGATGGTGCTGCGCGGGCGCTCGCTGTAGCCGAAGCCGGGACGGTCGAAAGCGATGACGCGGTAGCGTTCGGCGGCGCGGCCGAGCAGACCGCTGGCCTCGAAATCGCCTGCGGTGATGCCGTTGCCGTGCAAAAGGACCAGCGGCTCGCCTTCGCCCTGCTCGACGTAGTGCAGGCGGATGCCCTCAACTTCGATGAACTTTCCTTTTGGTGGATTGTCTGCTTCGGCCTGACGGGTCTTGACGTTGACGTACACGGCTGCCGCGGCGAGGCCGAGGGCGATCAGCGCGGGCGTCTGCCATCGCCTGACGGCCGAGGGCGCGGTGGAATACTGCGAGTACTTGGTGAGCTGATACGGTTGGTAAGTCACGACGTTCTCCCTGCGTTAGCGGGCCGCCGTGGACAGCGGTCCCTAAGTTAAATAGTCGAGCAGGTCGGGGAGAATGTGTTCCGCCGGCGCTGCGATTTTCAACGACAGCAGTTCATCGGCACGCGTGCGCCCGAGGTTGATCGCGGCGATTGGCTTGGCGGTGGCGGCGGCCATGCGGCAGAAACGAAAGCCGCTGTAGACCATCAGCGACGAGCCAATCACCAGCAGGGCACTGGCGCGGTTCATCATGGCCATTGCCTGGTCGGTGCAGCTCTTCGGCACACCGTCGCCAAAGAATACCACGTCGGGTTTCAGGACCCCCGCGCAGTAGACACAGTGCGGGATGTGAAATGTGGTCAGCGCATCGGGCTCCAGATGGGCGTCGCCATCCGGCGCCGGCGCGGCCATGGCGCCGCGCATGGATGGGTTGGCGCGTTCTAATTGCTCCTGCACGAAAGAGCGCGCAAAGCGGGCGTGGCAGTCCAGGCAGATCACCTGGTGGATGTTCCCGTGCAGCTCCAGCAAGGCATCGCTGCCGGCGCGCTGGTGCAGGCCGTCGACGTTCTGCGTCATCAATTGGCCCACGCGCCCCAGGCTTTGCAGCTCGGCGAGGGCGCGGTGGCCGGGGTTGGGCGCCGCGCCGGACAGGCTTGGGTAGCCGGCCATGCTGCGCGCCCAGTAGCGGCGCCGCACGGCTTCGTCGCGCAAGAACTCCGGCCCCTGCACCGGTGCCTTGCCGCGCCGGACGCCATCGCGGTCGCGGTAGTCGGGAATGCCGGAGGCGGTGCTCATGCCGGCGCCGGTCAGGATCAATACGTCCGGGTGTGCTTCGACGAAGTCGGCCAGCAGGGCAATAGCGTCAAGATGGGGATGGTTCATGCGGCGGATTCTAGCGCGCCGGCGCGCCCTAGCGGCGCGCGGAAAACACGATGCCGCCGACGATCAGCCCAAAGGCCAGGGCGTGGTAGGCGTGCGGCGCTTCGCCCAGGATCGCGGCCGACAGCACGGCGGCGAACAGCGGCGTGAGGTTGGTGAAGAAGGCGCCCACGCTGGGGCCGGCCCGTTGCACGCCAGCGCCCCAGCAGCGGAAGGCGATGATGGCCGGGCCGATCGCCACGTACAGCAGTGCTGCCACCAGCGGCCAGCTCCAGTCGATGTGCGTGTCGCCGCCGCCCCATTCGAACCCGGCGAACGCGCCCGACCACATGACACCGTAGATGACCTGGGCCAGCATGAAAGCGGCCCAGTCGGATCGCACCGCGGGCGGGTCTTTGGGCTGGGTCAGCAGCCAGCTGTAAAAGGACCAGGCGATGGTGGCCAGGATCATGTACATGTCGCCCGGTACCAGTCGCAGCGCCATCAGCTCGGTCCAGCTGCCGCGGCACAGGACCAGCAGCACCCCGGCAATGGAGAGCACCGCGCCGCCCACCTGGCGCGGGCCGATCTTCACGCCGAAGAACATTGAACCGACCAGGAGCATCCAGACCGGCATGCCGGCGGCGACCAGGGTGACGTTGATCGGGGTGGAGCTTTGCAGCGCCAGGTATTGGAGGGAGTTGTACAGGCCGACGCCGAGCAAGCCAAGCAGGCAGTAGCGGCGCCAGTTGCTGATGAGTCCCCCGCCGGGCGCGAACAGGCGCCGTCCGAGCGGCAGCAGGATCAGCATGGCGATGGTCCAGCGCAGCAGGTTGAGCGTCATCGGCGGCACCGCGTCGCGCACCAGCCGTCCGACAATGGCGTTCCCGGCCCACAGCAGCGGGGCCAGGGTCAGCAGGCCAATGGTGGACGGCGACAGCTTCTGGTTCATCGCCTTAGCGGCGCGGTGGACACAGTACGGTCGGCAGCGCCTTTGGAAGCGTATTCGGATAATCGCGCGAGAAGTGCAGGCCACGGCTTTCGTGGCGCGACAGCGCACTGTTGACGATCAGGGACGCCACTTCGACCAGGTTGCGCAGTTCCAGCAGGTCGTGGGTGATGCGGAAGTTGCGGTAGTACTCGTCGATTTCTTCCTTGAGCAGCTTGATGCGGTGCTGTGCGCGTTCCAGGCGCTTGGTGGTGCGCACGATGCCGACGTAGTTCCACATGAAGCGGCGCAGCTCGTCCCAGTTGTGGGCGATGACGACTTCTTCGTCGGCGTTGGTGACGCGGCTTTCATCCCAGGCCGGCAGCGGCGGGGTATCGGCTTTCGCAATCGCGGCGATCTCACGCGCGCAGGCGCGCCCCACCACCAGGCATTCGAGCAGCGAGTTGCTGGCCAGGCGGTTGGCGCCGTGCAGGCCGGTGCAGGCGGTTTCGCCGACCGCGTACAGGCCCGGCACGTCGGTGCGTCCGGCCAGGTCGGTGACGATGCCGCCGCAGGTGAAGTGCACCGCCGGGACCACGGGAATCGGCTGCTTGCTGATGTCGATGCCCAGCTCCAGGCAGCGCGCGTAGATGGTCGGGAAGTGCTCTTTCAGGAACTCCGGGCTCTGGTGGCTGATGTCCAGGTTGACGTAGTCCAGGCCGCGCTTTTTCATTTCGAAGTCGATGGCGCGCGCGACCACGTCGCGCGGGGCCAGCTCGCCGCGCTCGTCGTGGGCCAGCATGAAGCGGGTGCCGGCGGCGGCCCCGGCTTCCAGCGGCAGTTTGAGCAGGCCGCCTTCGCCGCGGATCGCTTCGGTGATCAGGAAGGACTTGGCGTACGGGTGGTACAGGCAGGTCGGGTGGAACTGGATGAACTCCATGTTCGACACGCGGCAGCCGGCCCGCCAGGCCATGGCGATGCCGTCGCCGGTGGCGGTGTCGGGATTGGTGGTGTACAGGTAGACCTTGCCGGCGCCGCCGGTGGCCAGCACCGTGTGTTCGGTCTCAAAAGTGAGCACCTTGCCCGATTCTTCATCCTGTACATACAGGCCGTAGCAGCGCGGCTGCGAGCGCGGATGCGGCACGCCGCCGTGCACGGTTTTCTCGCCCAGCTTGTCGGAGGTGATGACGTCGATCGCCGAATGCTGCTCGAACAGGGTGATGTTGGGGTGGGCGCGCACCTTCTGTTCGAGCGTGACCTGAACCGCATGGCCGGTGGCGTCGGCCGCGTGGATGATGCGGCGCTGGCTGTGGCCCCCTTCGCGGGTCAGGTGGAAGCCCAGTTCGGCGCTGGGATCGCGGGTGAACGGTACGCCTTGTTCGATCAGCCATTCGATCGCTTCGCGCCCATGTTCGACGATGTAGCGGGTGGCGGCTTCGTCGCACAAACCGGCGCCGGCGATCAGGGTGTCGTCGATGTGTTGCTCATGACTGTCGCCCGAATCGAGCACCGCGGCGATGCCGCCCTGAGCCCAGTTGCTGGCGCCGTCGAGCAGCGCACGCTTGGAGATGATGGCTACGGTGCGCGTCTGCGCCAGGTGCAGGGCGACCGACAGACCGGCCAGGCCGCTGCCGACAATTGCAACGTCAAATTTCATGGTGAGCGAATGTTTTGTACAGAGGCATCACTATAGTCTATTTGGCATGCGCGCGTCTGGCCTTCGGCGCACAAGTTCCTTCTTGTTCATAGTCAATGCAGTTTGAGCAAGGTTCTGCGAGGATAGATTGCTGCTTGTTGTTAGCTGCCTGTGGCATTGGATTGTCGTGCGTGGGAGGGGAAGTGATCCGGATTTTCAACCATTACGTGTCCAAGACCGCATTCATCCTGCTGGTGCTGGAACTGTTGATGCTGCTGGCCTCGGCCAGCGTGGCGTCGGCGCTGTGGTTTTCCGATGCGCGCGGCCAGTTCCGCGCCGATAATCTGTATCTGTCCTCGCTCACTTTCGCCCTGGTGATCATCTTCAGCATGAGCGCGCTGGGCATGTACCAGCAGGGCTCGCGCGAAGGCCTGCGCACCACGCTGATCCGCATCATGCCCTCGTTCGCACTCGGTTTCGCCTTGCTGTCGGCGCTGATCGCGGTGCGCCCCGAGATGTATTTCGGGCGTGGCGTAAGCAGCATTATTTTCGCGCTCGGCGCCACCGGTGTGGTGCTGACCCGGCTGGTGGTATTTAAATCGGCCGAATCGGCGCTGCTGGAAGCGCGCCTGATTTTCGTCGGCAGCGGCGCGCTGGCGCGCGAGTGCCTTGATCTGGCCAACAGCAAGAACGGTTTTCACCGGGTCCAGGTGATTGGCTGCGTACCGTTGCCGGGCGAGCCGACTTGCGTCAGCGAGAGCCAGTTGCTGCCGATGGGCGAATCGCTGCTGCAGATGGCGCGCCGCTACGAGGCCAGCGAGATCGTGGTCACCGTGACCAACCGCCGCAGCCCGTCCTTCCCGGTGCGCGATTTGCTCGAGTGCGCGCTGGGCGGCGTGCGCATCGTCGATGCCGCCACTTTCTTCGAGCGCGAGGCTTGCCA
>CAMLFK010000006.1 GCA_946479255.1 uncultured Oxalobacteraceae bacterium | reverse complement strand
GCAGAACATGGACATCACCGATCCCGACTACCGCCGCGCCGCCGAACGCGTGATCATCAAACTGATCGACCATGTGAAGGACCACCCGGCCGTGATCGGCTACCAGGTCGACAACGAGACCAAGGCTTACTTCACGAGTGGACCCAATGTACAGGCGGCCTTCGTCGGGCACATGCGCAACAAATTCCCGGATCTGGAACAACTTAACCAGGCGTTCGGCCTGGATTACTGGAGCAACCGCATCAACAGCTGGGAGGACTTCCCGTCGGTGAACGGCTCCATCAACGCCAGCCTGTCGAATGCGTTTGGCGAGTTCCAGCGCACGCTCGTGACTGAGTTCCTCGGCTGGCAGTCCGGCCTGGTGCGCTCCCGGGCACGCCCCGACCAGTTCATCACGCAAAACTTCGACCTCGGCTGGAAAGAGCATTCCTACGGCGTGCAGCCCGAAGTGAATCACTGGGAGGCTGCCAAAGCGCTCGATATCGCGGGCGTCGACATCTATCACCCCAGCCAGGATAAGCTGACCGGTTTGGACATCGCCTTCGGCGGCGACCTGGCCCGCTCGATGCGCAACGGCCAGAACTACCTGCTGATGGAGACCCAGGCCCAGGGCTTCCCGCATTGGACCCCTTTTCCGGGCCAGCTGCGCCTGCAGGCATTCAGCCACATGGCATCGGGGGCGAACATGGTCGCGTACTGGCATTGGGCCACCACCGCCAACGGCATTGAAACCTACTGGCGCGGACTGCTGTCGCAGGACTACCTGCCGAACGAGGTGTACGCCGAGGTCAAGACCATCGGCGCCGATCTGCGGCGCCTCGGGCCCAAGCTGGTCAATCTGCGCAAGAAGAACCAGGTGGCCATCTACGTCAGCAACACGGCCCAGGCAGGCTTCGATGCCTTCAAGGTGGGCGCGGAAGGCAAGTCCATCAGTTATAACGAGGCCATGCGTCCATACTACGACGCGCTGTACCGCATGAATGTCGAGGCCGATATCCTGTCGCCCTCCTCCACCGTGCCGCTGTCGAACTACAAGATGATCGTGGTGCCGTCGCTGTACGCCGCCAGCGATGCCGAGATCGCCAGCTTGAACGAGTATGCCAAGGCCGGCGGGCACGTCATCTACACCTTCCGCAGCGGCTTCTCGGACGAGCATGCCAAGGTGCGCTATGCGGTGCAGCCGGGCGCCATCAGCGAGGCGGCCGGGATCCGCTACCACCAGTTCACCAATCCGGTCGGCGTCACTCTCGCCGGCGATCCGTTTGGCGTTGGCAAGGCCGAGAACAAGGTGCGCTGGTGGATGGAATTCGTGACGCCGACCACGGCAAAAGTTCTGGCGCGCTACAAGCACCCGTCCTGGCCGGCCTACGCCGCCGTGACGCGCAATGCCTATGGCAGTGGGGAGGTCAGCTACGTCGGCTTCATGCCTACCGAAGCCGTGATCGACAAGCTGATGTCGGAGCAAGTGAAACGGGCCGGCATTGCGCTGCCAAAGCTGCGCTACCCGCTGATCGTGCGCGGCGGGACCGGCCAGGACGGCCGCCAGATCCGCTATGTGCTCAATTATTCGGCCAAACCGCAAAGACTGAGCTACGGCTACGCGAATGGAACCGAGCTGGTGTCGGGAAAGCCATTGAAACGTGGTCAGGCGCTTGAGCTGAAACCGTGGGGCGTGGCTATCGTCGAAGAGCATTAAATTTTTCGGCAGAACTCTTCGGGCACCAGCGCTGTCATATGGCTAGTTCACCGGAGTCACTTGCACGGATGATAGAATAAGTTCGTCCCTGTCATTTGCAATGCTGTGCGTCATCAAATCCTTGGCCACATCAGTAATACAGCGTGCTCCCGCCTCTATCGCGCGCGGCGCCTGGCTGATGACGCACCTGTGATTCTGAAGCAGCTCGATCCCGGCAACACCGATCCAGGCCGCTTTACCCGTTTCAGACACGAATACACGCTGCTTCAATCGCTCGACATTGCCGGGGTGGCGAAGCCGGCGGAACTGATCGCGGAAGATGGCAGCCTGGCGATGGTGCTGGACGACTTCGCGGGCGAGTCCCTCGAAGCGATGCTCAATAGCGGCGTGCGCATGGATGTGCCGATGTGCCTGCGCATCGCCTGCCCTCTGGCGCAGGTGCTGGAGCGCATGCATGAGGCCGGCATCATCCACCGGGACATCCGCCCCCGCAACATCCTGGTGGCACTGGATAGCGACGCGCCAAAGCGTCCCAGCGTTCTGCTGGCCGATTTCAGTATCGCCACATCACAAGACGATGGCTTATCGCCCGACGGGTCTGTTGGTCACCAGATCGACTGGGCCTATCTGTCCCCGGAGCAAACCGGCCGCATGAACCGCACGGTGGACTACCGTACCGATTTCTATTCCTTCGGCATCACGCTCTATCAGATGCTGACCGGTCAATTGCCGTTTGCCGCGAACGACCCTTTGGAATGGGCGCATTGCCACATTGCCCGCACTCCCCTTGCGCCGCACGCCGTGGCGCCCCAGGTGCCCAAGGTGGTGTCGAACATCGTGATGAAACTGCTGGCCAAATTGCCGGAGGATCGTTATCAGAGCGCCGCGGGCCTGTGCGGGGATCTGCACGAGTGCCTGGCGCGGTGGCAGGACAAGGGACGCATCCAGGCATTTCCCCTGGGACGCGAGGATGTGTCCAGCCGCTTTCAGATTCCCCATAAACTCTATGGGCGTGAAGCGGAGCTTTCAAGCTTGCTGTCGGCCTTCGACCAGATGGCGGCCAGCGGGCAGCGCACCCTCGTGACAGTGACAGGCTACGCCGGCGTAGGCAAGTCCTCCCTGGTCGAGGCACTGCGGGCGCCGACGGCGGCGCGGCGCGGCTACTTCATTGCCGGCAAGTTCGAGCAGTATCTGCGCGATACGCCTTATGCCGTCCTTACCCAGGCTTTCCAGGAGCTGATGCTCCACTTGTTGAGCGAGAGTGAGACGGTGCTCGTCGATTGGCGGCGGCGGCTTCAGGATGCGCTCGGTGCCAACGGCCAGGTCATCGTCGAGATGTTCCCCCAACTCGAACTCATACTGGGAAAGCAGCCGCCGGTGGTGGAACTGCCGCCGCTTGAGGCCCAACATCGCTTCCGTCACGTGTTCCGGCAATTCTTGAGCGTATTTGCCCGCCAGGACCATCCGCTCGTGCTCTTTCTCGACGACGTGCAGTGGATCGATGCCGCGAGCCTGCAACTGATCGAGCATCTGCTGACACGTGCGGACAGCAGTCATCTGCTGGTGATCGCCGCGTACCGCGACAATGAACTCGGCGCGGCGCATCCCTTGCTCTTAGCGCTGGACGCAATCCGGCGCAGCGGCGCAGCGGCCCATGACGTCAGACTGACGCCATTGTCCTATGCGCAGTTGAACCGGCTCGTGGCAAATATGCTGAATACGGCGATGGCAAGGTGCAAGCCGCTCACGCGACTGGTGTTCGAACGAACCGGTGGCAATCCCTTCTTTTTTGTCCAGTTCCTCGATTCGCTGCATCGGGAAGGCTTGTTGCAATGGAAAGCGCAGAAGCGCAGCTGGCAATGGAATCTGGAGCAGATCAAAACCAGGGACTTCGCCGACAACGTGGTCGATTTGATGGTCGGCAAGCTGCGGCGGCTGCCGGCCGACGTGCAGCAGACGCTGCAGTTGGCCGCATGCCTGGGCAACAAGTTTGAACTGCATCGCCTGGCGCTGGTGAGCGCAAGGGCGAAGGACGAGATCGCGCAGCGCCTGTCGATCGCCATCCACGAAGGGCTTGTCGTGCAGACGGACGACACCGGCAAATTCCTGCATGACCGCATCCAGCAGGCAGCGTACTCGCTGATTCCGGAACAGGACCGCAACGCGGTTCACTTGCGCATCGGCCGCGTGCTGCAGGCGAGCCTCCCCGCCGATGAACTGGAGACGCAGCTGTTCGATGTCGTCAACCAGTTCAAACTGGGCACTGGCGAGCTGGTCGATGAGGGCGAGAAAGCGCAGATTGCCGCACTCAATTTGCGGGCAGGAAAAAAAGCCAAGGCTTCCACCGCCTACGCCTCGGCCTGTGTGTATCTGGTGGCCGGCATGGCGCTCCTCGATGAAGGCGCGTGGGAACAGCGTTACGAGTTGATGTTCAACCTGTGGCTGGAGCGCGCGCGCTGCGAGCTGCTGAGCGGCCAGTTCGACATGGCGGCGCAGTTGCTTGAGGTGTTGCGGCAACGGGCCGCCAGCAAGGTCGACAAGGCAGCGGTCTACACGCTGCAAATCCTGCTGCATTCCCTCAAATCGGAGGCACTGCTCGCCATCGACAATATGCTGGCCTGCCTGCGCTTGTTCGGGATTGACATTCCGCCCCACCCGACCGAGGAAGAGGCGCAGGCCGAGTACGAGAAGGTTTGGCGCAACCTCGGCAGCCGTTCGATCGACAGCCTGATCGATTTGCCGCTGATGACCGATCCCGACCTGCTGACCATCATGAACGTGTGTTCGGACATGCCCGCGCTGGTATTGTCCCGCGACGCCAATCTGGCGCGCATGATCCTGGGGCGGGTGGTGAACCTGAGCCTGCAGTACGGGGTGAGCGGCGCTTCGGCGCATGGTTTTGCCATGTTCACCACGACGCTCGCCGGCACGACCTGCCGCAACAACCACCTGGGCTACCGCTTCGCCAGGCTGGCGATGGACCTGGTCGACAAGCATAACTTCTTTGCCCATAAAGCGCGGGTGTGTCAGCTGATGAGTACGGTTACAGCCTGGACCCAGCCGCTGACGCTGGCGCTCGACTACAACCAGCAGTCATTTAATATCGCCATCGAGGTCGGCGATCTTGTCTTTGCCTGCTTTGGCAGCAGCACGCGGCTCGGGCATCTGCTTCAGCGCGGGGATTCCCTGGACGAGGTCTGGCGCGCCTCGGAGCAGGCGCTGGCATTTGTCCGCAAGAATGGCTACCGCGATGTTGCCGACGCAATCGTGAACCGCCAACGCCTGATCCTGGCGCTGCAGGGCCGCACGGAAAGTCTATCGAGCTTTAGCGATGAGCACTTCGATGAGGCGGCGTTTGAAGCCCAGCAACACATCGCCGGACGGATGCGGCTATTGCCATTCTTTTACTGGTCCCACAAATTGCAGGTGCACTTCCTGGCCGGGGAGTACACGGCGGCGCTCGCCGATGCCGAAAAGGCCAAGGAGTTCCTGTGGGCCACCTACTTCGCTACCTCACCGACCTTGGAGTATTACTATTACACGGCCCTTGCCATCGCGGCGGTCTATGAGACCGGTTCGGCCGAAGCGCAACATGCCTGGCGCGCACGCCTGACGGCGCACGAGGCGCTGCTGCGCGAGCTGGAGCAGAGCTATCCGCCGACATTTCGCGACAAACACCTGCTGGTGGCAGCGGAAATTGCTCGCCTCGACAAGCATGACGCTGATGCAATGCGGCTGTATGAGCAAGCCATTGTGTCGGCTCATGAGAATGGCTTCGTACAGAACGAGGCAGTGGCCCACGAACTTGCCGCGGGATTCTATTTTGCACGCGGTTTCCCGACCTCAGGCAATGCCCACCTGGAGCAGGCACGCGGCTGTTATGCCCGCTGGGGGGCCGGCGGCAAGGTGCGGCAGCTCGACGCACGCTATCCGAAGCTGCGCGCGCGCATCGAGCGCACGCTTGACGCAGCTGTCGAGGGCGAGCGCGCGCTGGACTTGCTGGCGGTGAGCAAAGCCGCGCAAGCCATCTCCGAGCAGATCGTGCTGGACGAGCTGATCGACACCTTGATGCGCATCGCTATCGAAAGCGCCGGTGCGCAGACCGGCTCACTGCTGCTTGCCCGCAACGCCGATCTGAGCCTGGCCGCCGATGCGAATGTCGAGCAGCAAACGGTCGTGGTCCGCTTGCACGATGGCCAATCGCTGCCGCAAGCGCAATTGCCCATGGCGATACTCAATTACGTCCAGCGCAGCCGGGAATACGTACTGTTGACGGATGCTTGCGAGCCGCATCCGTTTTCGACAGACCCTTACTTTTCCCATCGGCACCCCAAATCCGTGCTGTGCCTGCCCATCTTGCGGCAATCCAAGCTGGTCGGCTTGCTGTATCTGGAAAACGAGCTTGCCAGCCAAGTGTTTACCCCAAGCCGCACCAAGGTACTGGAACTGTTGGCGGGCCAGGCCGCCATCTCGCTGGAAAACGCCCAGCTGTTCGCCGCGCTGCAACAGGAGAATATCGAGCGCAAGCGGGCCGAGGAAACCGTGCGGGAAACAAATGCCCGCATCCGGCGCCTGGTCGAATCTAACATCATCGGCATCTACTTTTGGGAGATGAGCGGCAGCATTACCGATGCCAACGATGCGTTTCTCCAGATGATAGGCTACTCGCGGCAAGACTTGTTGTCCGATAAAGTGCACTCGGGGCACATGACGCCCGCGGAATACGGCGCGGTCGATGCCAAGGCGAAGAAAGAACTCGAAGAGCGCAGCAGTGCCGCGCCGTACGAAAAGGAATTCATACGCAAGGATGGCAGCCGCGTTCCGGTCCTGATCGGTACCGTGCTGTTTGAAAAATCGCCCAACAACGGCGCGGCCTTCGTGCTGGACCTGACCGAGCACAAGCGGGCCGAGGCGGAACGGGAGGGGCGGCGGGCGGCCGAAGCGGCCAACCGGGCCAAGAGCGCCTTCCTGGCCAATATGAGCCATGAACTGCGCACGCCGCTCAACGGCATTATGGGTTACGCCCAGATCCTGCAGCGCGACACGACGCTGGGCGAACGCCAACGCGAGGGCGTAAACATCATTTGGCAAAGCAGCGAGCATCTGCTAACGCTTATCAACGATGTCCTGGATTTT
Organism: uncultured Oxalobacteraceae bacterium; assembly: GCA_946479255.1. The sequence goes on along the minus strand of CAMLFK010000006.1, from coordinate 47,109 downwards.
TCCAAAATCGAAGTCGGCAAGACGGAACTCTTCCTTGGTGACATTGAGCTCGCATCCTTCCTGCACACGATCGTCCAGATGATCAGCGTGAAAGCTGCGCAGAAGGGCTTGGAGTTCGTCTGCGACGTGAGCCCGGATGTGCCGCCAAGTATCCATGCGGACAGCAAGCGCCTGCGGCAAGTGCTGCTCAACTTATTGTCCAATGCGGTCAAGTTCACCGAGCGCGGCCAGGTGACGCTGCGGGTCAGCACGATCGCGCCGGCCGGGCTGCGCTTCGAAGTGCGCGATACCGGTGCCGGCATCGACCCGCATCACCTTGACCTGATCTTCCAGCCTTTCGAGCAGGCCGGCGAGGCGCAGCACCGGCTGGGCGGTACCGGCCTGGGCCTGGCGATCAGCCGGCAATATGTGCGCCTGATGGGGAGCGAGATCCACGTCCAGAGCCGGCCGGGTCACGGCAGCATCTTCTGGTTCGACGTCGCCTTGCCGGTGGGCGCAGCGGTGAGCCCCCTCCCTCCTGCCAGGACCGTGGTCGGCTACCGCGGACCGCGCAAGAAGATTCTCGTGGTCGACGATGTGGCCGGGAACCGGGCGGTAGCGGCCGGCATGTTGACCTCGCTCGGCTTCGAGGTGGTGGAGGCAAGCAACGGCCGCGAGGCAGTGGAAGTGGCCCAGAGCCAGCGCCCGCACCTGATCCTGATGGACACCGCGATGCCGGAGATGGACGGACTGGAAGCCGTGCGCCGTCTGCGCCGGCTGGAGGCGTTCAAGGAGGTGCCGGTCATTGCGGCTTCGGCCAGCGTATCGGAAAGCGATGGCGAGAAATGCCTGGCAGCGGGAATGAACGCCTTTCTCACCAAACCGATTGACATGGACAAGTTGCACAGCGAGATGGTGGCGCTCTTGCACCTGGAGGGAATCTACGATTCGGCAACGCCGTTCGCGTCAAAGCCGGAGCCGGCCGAGCCCATCGTGATGCCGCCGGTGGAAGAGCTGGAACTGCTGTACCGGCTGGCCCGCCTGGGAAATATGCAAGAGATTCTGGCGCGGACATCCTATCTGAGCGAACTGGACCACCGCTACGGTCCCTTCGCCAGCCAATTGCGTTCGCTCGCGAAGGGATACCAGTCTAAAGCCCTCCTCAGCCTGGTGGAGAGCTGCCTGCACAGCTATAGATTGTCCAAGGACGCTGATCCAACAGACCTCGGGAACGTCTTGTCAGGCCGATAGTCTAACCTCCCGATGTGTCCACGCACACTCCGCACATCCTGGTGACGGAAGCGAATCAGGGGGAAAGATGATATTCCAGCGAGCGCTCGTCGCAATCCTCTTGCTTGCCATGGCAAGCACATTTGCGGGCGCAGCGGTCACGCCCGAAGAGGCGGCCAGACTCAAGGCCGAGCTTACCCCGTTCGGCGCCGAAAAGGCCGGCAACAAGGATGGGACGATTCCGGCCTGGGATGGCGGCTATACCGCGCTGTGGCCCGGCTACCGCTCCGGACAAGCCAGGCCCGATCCCTTCGCCGCCGAGAAGCCGCGCCTGCGGATCACCGCCCAGAACATGCAGCAATATGCCGACCAGCTGTCGGACGGGGCGAAAGCGCTGCTCCGGCAATTTCCCTCGTATCGGCTCGACGTCTATCCTAGCCATCGCACCGCAGCCGCGCCGCAATGGGTCTATGACAACACCTTCGCGAATGCCACTCGTGCCAGGCTCATAAGCGATGCAGGCAACGGTCCGCACGTGCAAGGCGCATATGGAGGTATCCCGTTTCCGATTCCCAAAGCAGGGGCGGAAGCAATGTGGAATCATCAGCTCGCCTGGCATGGGCAAGCTGTCGTCTACAACTTCGGCGCCTACGTAGTGGCTGCCAACGGCAGGCCCGTGCTGGCGACAGCGGGAACCCAGGAGCTCCAGTACCCCTACTATTACCAGGAGGGTTCCCTCGACGGCTTTGGTGGAAACTACTGGCTGGGAAAGCTCTCCATCAGGGATCCGCCTTTCAGGGCCGGAGAAAAATCCGTGGCGGCCTATCCAGCCGGGAAGAGCCGTCAGGTATGGCAATACCTGACGGGGCAACGCCGCGTGCGGCGCACTCCCAACTTCGACTATGACATCCCCAATTTTGTCACCTCTGGTTTCAATTTCGTTGACGAGACTTTTCTATTTATCGGTGCCCTGGATCGCTACAACTGGAAACTCATAGGCAAGAAAGAAATGTTCGTGCCGTATAACACCCAACGTTTCCACACAGAGAAGGTGAACCAGGTGCTCGGTCGGCAGCATCTCAATCCCGACACTTTGCGCTGGGAGTTGCATCGCGTGTGGGTGGTGGAGGCCGTGCTGGCTCCCGGCAAACGCCATGCGATACCGAAGCGGCGCTTTTATCTGGATGAAGACAGCTGGCAGATACTCCTGTCCGACGGCTGGAATGCTGCGGGGCAGCTATGGCACGTCGGGCAGGCCATGCCTGTCCTGGCCCCCGAACTGCCAGGCATGCCTGCTTATACCTACGTCATGTATGATTCTTTGAAGGGTGGATACACCGTCTCCAACCTGTTCAACGAGCAGCAACCGCAATTCCGGGTTGTCATGCGCCAGCCGGAGACTTACTTTGCCCCGGGCGCTCTCGTTGCCGAAGGAGTGCGCTGATCCTGGCCCACTCAAAGCCAAGCAAACCCTCGCAGCTATTGCAGCGAAAATGCCGAAATCCACCGTTCCGCTCACCGAGGCTGACATCGGGATGGCCCCAGCCAGGCCGTCCCAGTGGCGGACGCATTATTCCTTGATGATCCTGACGCTCATCACCATGTCTTACTCGATCGACCGGCAAATCATCGGAACGCTGCTCGAACCCATCAAGAAAGAGTTTCACGCCACCGACTCGCAGATGGGATTGCTTGCCGGGCTGTGGTTCGCCTTCTTTCATGCGGCCGCGGCGATTCCAATTGCGCGCCTTGCGGATAAAGGCAAGCGGCGTAATGTGCTGGTCGTCTGCTGCGCCATGTGGAGCGTCATGACAGCGCTTTGCGGGGTGGCAGCCAGCTACTGGCAGTTGCTGCTTGCAAGAACAGGGGTGGCGGTCAGCGAGGCGGGAAGCGCGCCAACCGCGGTATCCATGATTGCCGATTACTACCCGAAGGAGCAGCGTTCCCTGGCGATCAGTGTGCTGGCAACGGGGGCTTTTATCGCTCCGCTGTTCGCCGTGGCCGGCGGCGCGTGGATTGCGAATCAGTATGGTTGGAAGATGGCATTTTTTGTGGCCGGCGTGCCCGGGCTTGTCCTGGCCTTGCTTCTGTGGGCGACGGTGCCCGAACCGCGTCGAGGGGAGTGGGATCCGCCAGCCGTCGATGCACAGGCGCCTCTGCTGCAAACCTTAGGCGCCATCTTGTCCTGCGCGGCGTCCAGATACATCGTGCTCGCCTATAGCTTCACCATGCTGTGGTTGATGGGCATGATAACGTGGAATGTCAGTTTTCTTATCCGTAGCCACGGCATGACACTCCAACAGGCAGGCCTGGTGATCGGTACGATAGTCCCTCCCTGCATGATCAGCGGAACGCTGTTCAGCGGCTGGCTTTGCACCCGGCTTGTACAGCGTGATGCCGGGTGGCAGTTGGGCATACCTTTGCTCGGAGGCGGTATCGCCATACCGGCTTCCTTGGCCTATTTTCTCTGGCCAAGCACCGCCGGGATGGAAGTCCTTGGGCTGGAGCTCCCCCAAGCCATCCTGTTTTTCGTTGTGACGTGCTTTTTTTCTTCATGGATTCATGCGCCCAGCACAGCGGCATTGAACAATGTCATCCCTTCACATCAGCGGTCTGTGGCCAATGCCCTGAGCCTGGTTTTCTATACCGTGCTCGGCATTGGCCTGGGCCCTGCTTCAGTAGGACTGTTGAGCGATCTACTGATGCAGTCCGCAGGCATTGAAGGCTTGCGCTATGCGCTGGCCTCCCTGGCAGTGGCTTTGACTGCCTCCATGCTGTTGTATGCAAAAGCCTTCAAGCCCTATCTGACGGCGGGCCGATAGCGATCAGTGCGATGCGAATACAGCGCCTTCGTACTGCACGACGCATTCTTGCCGCCTCACTGGCAGCATGCGCTGTTGCCGCTTCTTCCCTTGGTGCTGAGCCGGATGTACTGGACCGGCCGGCATTGATCAGCCCGCGTGCGGCCAGCTCAGTGCTGCTGGCCATGACGCAGGCGGGCCAGCGTTTGCTGGTTGTCGGAGAACGCGGGATCGTTCTATTCTCTGACGATGGCGCGGCTTCCTGGCGGCAGGCACAAGTGCCGGTGAGTGTTGCACTTACCGGTGTACGTTTTGCAACGGACATGAAAGGCTGGGCGACCGGTCACTCGGGTGTGCTGCTGCGCACGGAAGATGGCGGCGCAAGCTGGACCAGGCAAATGGATGGCAGGCAGGCTGCAAAAGCCATGTTGCAAGCGGCCGAGCATGCTGCGTCGATTCGCAACGATGCCAAGACGCGCGGGCTATTGAGCGATGCACGGCGCTTGGTGCATGATGGTCCCGACAAGCCGTTTTTCGATATCTACTTCTCAGACGAAAAACACGGTTTTCTTGTCGGCGCTTACGGGCTCTTCTTCATGACCCAGGATGGCGGCAAGACCTGGCTTCCCTGGAGAAGCCATATCGAGCATCCTAACGATAAACATCTCTACTGCATCAATGGCATCGGACCCACCCTCTACATCGCGGGAGAGGAAGGCACGCTTTATCGTTCTGTCGACGCGGGTCAGTCCTTCACTGAAATCAGGACGCCTTACGATGGCAGCTATTTCGGCGTCCTCGCGCTATCCAAGGACAAGGTGGTGGTATATGGCCTCCGGGGTAATGCCTACTGGTCCGATGACGCGGGAGCGCATTGGCGCCGAAGCGAGACCGGGGCCGGCACCCAGGCCGCGTTCACGGCCGGACTTGCCTTGACCGATGGATCGGTCGTGCTCGTGAGCCAAGGCGGCGAGGTATTGCGCAGCCTGGACGCCGGCCACAGCTTCCAGGCGCTGCCCGTTGCCAAGCCCTTCCCTTTCTCCGGCGTGGTCCAGGCCGGCGCTGACAGACTGCTCTTGTCTGGCAATAGAGGAATCACCGGGCTTGGCATCAAGCGAGCACAAAATGAGCGCTAGCTCTGCACTTGCCGAGTATCCAGTTATCTCCAGAAGGCAGGACTTTGACCGGCATTCCGGCTCGGTCATAGAGCGGCTGGTATTCAATCACCGGCGCGCCGTTCTCCTTCTCTGCCTGCTTGCGAGCATCTTGCTCGGAGCCCGCGCCCCGCAGCTTCAATTCAATGCCAGCTTCGAGAAGATGATTCCGACAGGGCATCCTTATATCGTCAATTATCTTGCGCACAAAGACGATCTGGCCGGATTAGGCAATACCGTCCGCATCGCGGTGGAAACACGCCAAGGCACGATCTTCGACGCCGGCTATCTTGAGACCCTGCGTCGGATCAATGACGAAGTCTATCTGCTTCCCGAGGTGGACCGGCCTTACATGAAATCCCTGTGGATGCCGGCCGTGCGCTGGACCGCCGTGACCGAAGAAGGATTCGATGGCGGGCCGGTCATTCCGGACACTTACGACGGTTCCGCTCCCAGTCTTCATCAGGTGCGAACGAACGTCGAACGTTCCGGCGAGATTGGCCAACTGGTGGCGGCGAATTTCCGCTCGACGGTGATCCTGGTTCCCCTGTTGAGCGAGGACCCGGTGTCAGGACAAGCGCTGGACTACAAGCATTTTTCCGATGCGCTCGAAGCGATCCGCCTGAAGTATGAGACGGATTCCACCAGGATCCATATCACTGGTTTTGCCAAAGTCATGGGCGACCTGATCGATGGGCTTCGGACTTTGCTGTCCTTCTTTGCCATCTCCATCGTGATTACCAGCGCCCTCCTCTATTGGCACACCCGCTGCGTGCGCAGCACGGTGCTCGTCATTCTTTGTTCGCTCGTCGCCGTGGTCTGGCTGCTTGGCCTGTTGAGCGTTCTCGGCTATCCGCTTGGGCCATATTCCATCCTTGTGCCCTTCCTGGTGTTCTCCATCGGTATGAGTCACGGCGCACAGAAGATGAACGGCATCATGCAGGACATCGGGCGCGGCACGCATAGACTGGTGGCGGCACGCTATTGCTTCCGGCGCTTGTTCCTGGCTGGCTTGACAGCGCTGCTGGTGGATGCGGTTGGCTTTGCGGTACTGGCATTGATCCCGATACGAGCGATTCAAGAGCTGGCGCTGGCGGCAAGCATTGGCGTAGGCGTGCTGATCTTTACAAATCTGGTCCTTCTGCCGGTGCTGCTGTCCTACTGCGGCGTGAGCGTTTCCGCCGCAAAGAGAAGCATTAGTACGGAACTGGCCGGGATGACGGACAGTCCGGGCCAGGTGCGGCGTGACGAGAGCCGCTCTGCGTTCAGGACAACGCTAGGCATGCTAACCCAACGCAAAGGTGCCGGCATCGTGCTTGTCGTGGCAGCGCTGCTGGGAAGCCTGGGATTGGCAATCGGTTCCCATCTCAAGATCGGCGACCTCGATCCGGGCGCCCCGGAACTGCGGCCCGATTCCCGGTATAACCGTGACAATGCCTTCATGATCGCGAACTACGCTGCCAGCAGCGATATCCTGGCTGTGTTGGTAAAGACCCCCCAATTCAAATGCGCGGACTATCGGGTCCTGGAGCGCACCGATGCACTGCAGTGGAATTTGCAGCAACTGCCTGGCGTCGTATCGACCCAGTCGTTCGCCAGTCTGGCCAAGCGCTTCGCGGTAGGACTGAACGAAGGAAATCCCAAGTGGTACGAGCTGCCCCGCACCCAGCTTATGCTGAACGCCATTACCTCAAGCGCGCCGCGCGAGCTGTTTAACCAGAACTGCGACCTGCTCCTGCTCTATGTATATCTCAAGGATCACAAAGCCGAGACCTTAAGGCGCGTAACGAAGCAAGTCGAGGCATTCGCGGCTAAGAACAATTCGGACGACGCCAGATTCTTGCTGGCAGCGGGCAATGCCGGCATCGAGGCGGCCACCAATAGCGTCATCGCGCGTTCCAATCTGCTTACCTTGTGCCTGGTGTATGCGTCTGTGATCGTCCTCAGTTTCGTGACCTTTCGCTCATGGCGGGCTGTGCTCTGCGCAGTCCTGCCGCTTGTGCTGACCTCGATTCTTTGTGAAGCACTCATGGTCATGTTGGGCATGGGCATCAAGGTCGCCACCTTGCCTGTCATCGCACTCGGGGTCGGCATTGGCGTCGATTATGCGCTCTACGTGCTCACCGTGATGCTCGCTCGACTGCGAACCGGGATGAGCTTGTCGGATGCCTATTACCGTGCCGTGCTTTTCACCGGCAAGGTGGTGGTGTTGACGGGAATAAGCCTGGCCATCGCGGTGGGAACCTGGGCTTTCTCCCCGATTAAATTTCAGGCTGACATGGGCATTTTGCTCGCATTCATGTTCATCTGGAACTTGCTCGGGGCCTTGATCCTGTTGCCGGCGCTGGCCGCCTTCCTGCTGCGGACAGATAAATAATGCTGACTCACACAAGCGTGGGCCAGCATCAGGCGCGATCCGCGCTTCACGGTCCTTGCTAAGTTCCGGCATCGCCGACAAGCGATGGGAAAACCCATATCGTTATGGGCATGCTTTTTTACCAATAAAATCAATTGCTTGCAGCTCCCCTTCCCAACGCGCCGGAGCAAGCAGCTCCAAAACAGTAGAAATAAATCCCCAAATTCTTCAACTATTCGCGCAATGTTAGAACTTTCAGGGAAATCGCTATCGACGGCTGCGCCATTCGGCCTAGTCTGGCCGACGGCCTAGAAATTGTCTAGGCAAGATGACAATTTGTCAGGATGAACATTTCGGGGTTGCGATGAAGCTTAGCCGTGCATTGTTATTAATTGGAATTATGTTTTTAAACGCCGGCTGTGGCGGCGGTTCGGCCAGCACGACGCCAGCGCCAACGAAGCCAACGACGCCAGCGCCAACGACGCCGGCGCCGACGACGCCAGCGCCAACGACCCCGGCTGCGGGTCTCTATCCCGACTACAACAAGAACCCGATCGCGCCCGATGCGACCGGCATGAGCAGTAACGCTGTACAGTTGGCTGCCAGAATGAAGCTGGGTACCAATATCGGAAACACCATGGATGCTTACGGTTGCAGCACACCGTCAGAGACTTGCTGGGGCAATCCGATGGTGTCTGCAGCTTATGTCAAAGCGGTCAAGGACGCCGGTTTCGATGCGATTCGGATCCCCGTATCCTGGGATCAGTATGCCGATAAGACCACTGGAAAAATCAGTGACGCCTGGCTCAACCGGGTAAAGCAAGTGGTGCAGTATACAGTCGATAACGGGCTGTATGCGATCGTCAACATCCATTGGGACGGTGGTTGGCTGGAGAGGAATATCGAGCCAGACAAACAAGTCGCTGTCGCCGCCAAACAGAAAGCCTACTGGCAACAAATTGCCACGCACCTGCGTGACTTTGACGAGCATCTCTTGTTCGCTAGCGCCAACGAACCCGATGCTATCTTTCCACACCAGGTCAAGGTTCTTGACGTCTATCACCAGACCTTTGTCGATGCTGTTCGTTCGACAGGCGGAAGAAACGCTTATCGCGTGCTGGTGCTCCAAGGCCTGAGAACCGACATCAATATGACATTCAAGGACTGGAATGGCATGCCGACCGACACGGTAGCGGGTCGCCAAATGATGGAAATTCATTATTACCCAGGGATTTTTTCGAATCATGGAGAAGATAATGAATGGTCGCAGGGGCATTGCTACTGGGGTGACGGCTACAAGTCGCTGACTGATACTTATCGCAACTCCCCAGGGCGGTTTGCGCCGGAGGAAGAGGCTTTTACCGATGTGCAATTTGCCAAGATGAAGACCCAATTTGTGGACAAGGGAATTCCAGTTGTGCTGGGCGAGTATGCTGCCATGAAGCGCTCTTCGAAACAGTGTGCTGACATGGACTTGCATCTCGCTTCGCGCGAACATTTCTTTGAATATGTCACCAGGTCGGCGCTTGCTCATGGCCTCTTGCCGTTCGTATGGGAGACTGGGGCGGCTGAAGGCTATGTTTTCGACCGTGTCAGGCCGGGCGTGGGTGATCAGCAAGTGGTTGATGCAATGTTAATAGCAGCTGGAAAAGTGATTGGATTGAGTGGCCGCCCAAGCAGCTGGAGCGTGAGTGGTGGTGCCACAACTAATAATTCAACTGCGTATATGCGATTGACTATCAACGGGGCGGAGGCTGTCGCTAGTTATGCTTTTGCCAATCCAGTTAATTGGAGTGGCAAGACCTTGAAAGTGGTGCTTAATTTCGATCAAGCGTTTGTTTCAAATCGAAATGGCGGGACGGATGCTTTATTCCAGTTCCGTACCTACTCTAACGGTGCGGCTGCTTCCGAGTCGAAGTGCTTGACTGCAAATAAAGTGTTGGTTGCAGGTCAAGATACGGAATTCACGTGCTCTGCTTTTAGCCTCCAGAACGCGGTGGGGGTAGATATCCAATTCGTTGGAACAGCAGGTTCCGTTACCATTAAAAGAGCAACCATCAAATAAGCGCCATAAATCTTCTGCCTTCCAGCCGGCTTCGTACCAGAAGCCGGCTTTTTGGATGCGGTGGTGTCGACGCGGCCACGCCGTGGCCAGCGTTGGTAGCGGCGCTGCTTCCTTACTATCCGAAAGGCGATATGCGACCACACTGCTCAAGTTCCGCCGCCTGCTGGAAGAAAGCCAGCTGACGCGCCGTGTCTTCGAAGAGATCAAGGCCCACCTCGCCCGCAAAGGGCTGACGATGCGCGAAGGGACTATTGTCGATGCGACGCTGATCGCGGCGCCGCCATCGACCAAGAACCGCGACGGCGAGCGAGATCCAGAAATGCACCAGTCCTAAAAGGGCAATGACTGGTACTTCGGGATGAAGGCGCACGTGGGCGTGGACATGGCCACCGGCTTGGTTCTATGGTCCCGTATTGCTGGCCGGAGAGCTTGGCAAGGACAATATGCCTGCTAGCGACGTGGGCGACAAGGATGCCTTCCTGAAGATTGCGGCGGTACCGGTTCCCGATATCGTCAGCACGTCGAGCAATCCCACCGATTGGCTCGCTCCAATCCCCGGCGATCGGTCCGCGTTCAAGTTCAATAATGCCGGTCCGGCAACCGGAATTGTCCTTCGGCCGCTATTCGACCTGCATCATCAACGCTATTCCGTTTATTGGCAGCTTCGCAAGGACACGTTCCGCGACGGCGCGTAGCACCACTACTGGCGCGCAGAGACTAAAACTCGGGAGATCCGCGAACGGAAGAAAGTGGAAAACCCTAGGGAAGCGCTGATCTATTCATGCCGGCGGTCTTAGCCACGACAAAAAGCGCTCTGCGGCGTGGCACACCCTCGCAATGCCACACGGCATGTCTGCGGTTTGCCCTTGCTTAGCACTTTTTTCGTGGCCAATCCCATCCAGCCGTTAGATCAGCGCTTCCCTAGCACCGTTCTGGCGTTCGATCTGGTTACGATGGGCGAACGGGGTGGCCGATGAACTGGATCCGACCCCAAGTCGGGTGAGCCGCCTGTGATCCAGGCTTTGCCTTTGTCAGTGCGCGGTCATTGCTCCCCTGCGTGCGTGCGCGTTATTGGCGTGGAAATCTGCTGCGTTTATGGATTTGATCGGCCAAGTTGACAAACACCGACCGCTACTTCAGGCCGGATGGCGCCCAGACCAAAGGCCAGAATAGTGTTTACCGCTTCGCGCGCGAAAGCCGTGTGCTCAATCTGTTGGCGCGCTTGAACTCGAAGCTTGCCAACGGCGACGACCTGAGTGTGCAGTTGCGCGGACAAGCCGAGCGCTCGCACGCTCCCGCCACAAGCCTGGCGGACGCCTACCTCGGCCAGTTCAGCGACCCCGATTATGTCGAGTCTGTACATGTGAACCCAGGGGAGCGGCGCACCCTGTTCGGCGACATCAACTGGGTCGCCAAGATCGCCGGCGGCAAACTTGATTTCAAGTTCAACAGCAACGTCGCCCAGATCGAAAGCGTCAGCGACGGCATGTCGTACACGGCGGGCCGCTTGCACAGCCTGTCGCGGATCTGGAACAGCACGACCCGCTCACAGCAGGATGGCGTCAACGCCAAGTTCAGCCGCTCCCTGTTCGGCGGCCATGCGCTCTCGACGGGCCTGGAACTGAGCCGCCAGCGCACGGATGAAGAGCGCGACCGCAAGGACACCATCGACGCGGGCCATGCGCGCCATGTGATCGACGGCTTCGAGCCGACCGTGACGCGCCTGGCAGGCTATCTGCAGGATGAGTGGAGCCTTACGCCCCAATGGTCGATGTACCTGGGCGCGCGCTGGGAGCAAATCCGCACCGACAGCGTAACGACGAGCACCGCGGCCGGCAACTACGCTCTGCGCTCACGCGCACCTTCAAGGCGCCGAGTACCGACCAGCTGACGGCGCGCCGCCACGAAGCAATAAACAACACCCAGTTCGAGCCCGATGCCGGCGGCAATCCGGACTTGCGGCCGGAACTTGCGACTGGCATCGACTTCACTTACGAGTCGCGAGATCGACGACTACATCCGCAGCCGTCTGGAGCAGGACCGGGAACTGCGCTGGGTGCACCGGCCGGTCAACAGCGGCAAGGCCAGCGTGCGTTCGCTCGAAGCGGAGATGAAATTCCCATTGCGGACCTTGTTTCCCACCACCCTGCCCCTCGACCTGCGCATGAGCCTCGCGCGCAACTGGTCGAGCGTCGAGTCGGTGCCCGGACCGAACAAGCGGCTCGACGCCCAGACCCCGCTCTCGGGAACCATGAGCATCGATTACAAGCAAGGCGCGCTCACCACCGGCACTACCGTCGGCTATCGCAAGGGCGGCTGGGTGCGCATCTCTGCCCAGCAGAGCCAGCTCATGCAAAGCTGGACCGATGTCGAGGCCTATGCGGCCTGGAGGTTCAGCCCGCGCTACCAGGCGCGTTTCGGGCTGCAGAACCTGATGGGTAAGGAGTTCCGCAGCCGCCGCGAATATGCCGATGCAAAAGGCCGGCGCACCAGTCAGTCGATGAATCCAAGTTCGGCCATCATCCTGCTCAGCCTGGAGATGAAATACTAGTGCCCTGTGTATTTATCTCATCTATTGAACGTCATACACAATGAATACGTGCGAGAATTTGCATCCCAGTAAGAAACCCATGCAGATTTTCCGCAACGTTATTGACCAGGTAATAAATGACTACCCTGACGGCAACGCATCCTTCGGCAAGCTCGCCCTCCCGCCTCGTGCGCCTGACTTCAGCGGCCGGGCCCTATTCCACTTTGCTGCAGATGCTGCTGATCGGTCTGGCCATGCTGTCCTTGTCGCGCATTGGCCTGATGGCATGGCAATGGGAGCGCGTGGCCACGACCGGCATCAGCGGCCAGATGCTGGTACAGGGTGTACGCGCCGACCTGATCCTGCTCGGCTATTGCCTGCTGCCGCCACTCGCGCTGGCGCCCTTGCTCGCGCATTCACGCTTCGCGCGTGCCTGGAAAGGCGTGACGCTCAGCTGGGCCAGCATCACGCTGGTCGTCATCGCCTTCATGGAGCTGTCCTCGCCGCAGTTCATCATGCAGTACGACGTGCGGCCCAACCGCCTGTTCATCGAATACCTGAACCATCCGAAGGAGGTCGCGGCCACTTTGTGGAACGGCTTTCGCACTGCCCTGCTGGTCGCGTGTGGCGCCACCATGCTGCTGGCGGTAACGCTGTATCGCCTGCTCAAGGCCGGCGCCGCGCATACCCGGCTGTGGAAGCCGGGCAAACTGATGCTGACCTGGCCTTTGATTCTGCTAGCCGTTTTTGTCCAGATCCGCTCAACCACCGCGCACCGCCCGGCCAACCCGGCCATGTTCGCCCTCACCGGCGACGCCATGGTCAATTCGCTCATCATCAACTCGCCCTGGTCGGTGCTCGATGCGGTCTATTCGATGCGCAAGGAAGCCAATTCGTCGGAAATCTACGGCAAACTCGCGCCTGAGCAGGTGATCGCCACCGTCAGGGCCGCTCCCTGGCTGCGCGATTCCACCTTCACGTCGCGCGAGCTGCCAAGCCTTCACCGGCAGATCGCGGCGATCAAGCGCGAGCGCCCACTCAATCTCGTCATCGTGCTCGAAGAAAGCCTGGGCGCGACCTTCGTCGAGTCGCTTGGCGGCTTGCCGGTGACGCCGGAACTGGAAAAGCTCAAGGACCAGGGCTGGTGGTTCGACCAGCTCTACGCCACCGGGACCCGCTCGGTGCGCGGCATCGAGGCGGTGGTGGCCGGCTTTCCGCCAACCCCGGCGCGCAGCGTGGTCAAGTTGTCGCTGGCCCAGCAAAATTTTTACACCCTGGCCCAGGGCCTCGCCAAGAAGGGGTTTCACACCGAGTTCGTGTATGGCGGCGAGGCGCACTTCGACAATATGCGCGGCTTCTTTACCGGCAACGGCTTCCAGCAGGTTGTCGACCGGCGCGACATGAAGCCGGTGTTCGAAGGCAGCTGGGGCGCCTCCGACGAAGACCTGTTTAACAAGTCGCTCGAACGCCTGAAGACCTTGCACGAGGCGAAGAAGCCCTTCTTCAGCCTCATCTTCAGTTCATCCAACCATGAGCCCTTCGAATTTCCGGACGGCCGCATCAGCCTGCACGACCGTCAGAAGCAGACCGTCAACAACGCCGTCAAATACGCCGACCATGCGCTGGGCAAGTTCATTGCCGAGGCCAAGAAGCAGGCTTATTGGAAGGACACCCTGTTCCTGATCGTTGCCGATCATGACAACCGGGTCTACGGCAACAGCCTGGTGCCGATCAAGAAGTTCCACATTCCTGGACTCATTCTTGGCGCCGATATCCAGCCAAAGCGGATCGCCCCGATAGCGAGCCAGATCGACCTCGCGCCGACCCTGCTGTCCCTGATGGGTGTGTCGAGCGAACACCCGATGATCGGGCGCGACTTTGCGGTAGACAGCCAAACTCCGGGGCGCGCCCTCCTTCAGTTCGAGAATTACTTCACCTGGCTGGAAGACCGGAGGGCTCTCATCCTCCGTCCAGGGCAGCCAGCTTTGCTCGGACACTACGATGCATCCACCGGAAACTTACAACTGGGCCGAGAAGAGCCAGCGAAGTCACTGGTCGAGACTGCGATGGCTCATGTGCTGCTTCCCTCGCTTCTCTACAGGGAACAACGTTACCGGCTGTCCCATTAGAACCCATCTGTATATCGTTTACGTCAGTCAATATTATTGATAGAATGCCCGATCCCCAATGCAATATGTAGGCCTGAATACCAAAGCGGCAATGTTTACGGTACTTCCTGGCGGCCTTGCCGGGATCGTTTGCAGCACCTGAATAAATCTACCTCGCTCAGATGAGGAATCGATGATGCAAGTCTTGCCGGGCACCGTATCCTTTCCGCTTCACTACATCCCCAGCTTGCCTGACAGGAATTTCGAGTGACAACAGGACGTCAGGCAGTTCAAGTAGATACGATCCCCCTTCCGGCCCCTCCCGCGTCAGCGGCTGCCGCCGCTTCGGTGATCGAAGTCGATTTTATTGGCCGGGAGCGACAAGCCCGGCCGGCGCGCCTGTTCACGGGCGCGCGCGGCGTTTGCTGTCTGCTGCTGCTTCTCTCCCTCCTTGTAGAATTCACACGCTGGTCCGGGTCTGTGCGCCAAGCCAGCGAGCCGTCCGCCGTCGAGGCAAGCAGCGCGCGCGATGTGTCGCTGAGCAAATTCGCGACCTCGATTGTCCCGATGGCGGCCGGGATGCCGTCTGCGCATGCCAGCGCATTGACGGCTTTGCCAGGCGATAAGATGCTGGTTTTCTGGTGGGCTGGCAGCCGCGAGAGCGGGCCCGATGTCAAAGTCTATTCATCGCGCTGGTCGAACAAGGCCTGGGGGCCGACACGGGAAGTGGCAAGCCGGGCGTCGCTGGGCGCGGCCCTTGGCTTCGGCATCCGGCGGATCGGCAATCCTGTCGCCTGGACTGCCCCCGACGGCAAGGTCAATCTGTACATCGTGGCAACCGGGCTCGGCGGATGGGCCGCATCCCGCATCGTCCAGCTGATTTCCTCCGACCTTGGCGAAAATTTCGTCGTCAAGCGGGTGTTGCCAATGTCGCCGCTGTTCAACACCAGCGTGCTCGTGCGAACCAACCCGGTGGGATTGGCGAACGGTGGCTGGCTGCTGCCGGCTTACTTCGAGCTTGGCATTAAGTATCCGATGATTATGGCGTTTGACCGTGACGGCGCTCCGCAATGGCTCGCACGAATCGGCACCAGCATCAGCACCCTGCAGCCGGCAATCGTCCCCGTGTCGGCGTTTGAAGCCCATGCCTGGATGCGAGACTCCAGCGATGCGCGCCGGGTCCAGCAAGCCTTTAGCCGGGACGGCGGCGAAAATTGGGAAGACTTGCCGGCGCTGGACCTGCCCAACCACAGCAGTTCGATCGCTGCCTTGCGCTTGTCGAAGGGTGGCTTCCTCCTGCTGCACAATCATGTTCCTCCGGGCGCGTCCGGGCGTCACATTCTTCGCCTTTCTTACTCGACCGACGCCCGCTCGTGGCGGCGTTTGCTTGACGTCGCCCATGGTGCCAATGACGATGAGTTTTCGTATCCGGCGCTCAAACAGGTCAATGACGAACTTCACGTCACCTTCACCTCGCGCCGGCAGGCAATCGCCCACCATGTTTACCGCATCGACTACGGAAGCGCACAATGAGTTTGCCCGAGCTTGAATGGCAGTTTATCTACGGGCGCATCGCATGGGCATTCGTGCTGGCCGGCTTGATCGTCGCAGTCTTCGGTACCAGGTATCGGCTCGCGCGCAGTCATGTGCTGCTCGTAGTGGCGGGCAGCGGCCTGCTGCAGCTGCTTCCAGGCGAATACTCGCTGGCATATTGGTTGGGCCTGGCCTTTCAACTGCCCAGTGGCTTGCTGGTGGGCCTATGCCTGGTACGGTTGCACCTTGCGTGGCAAGGCAGGCCTGGCAAAAAGGTGATGACCACCAGGCTGGCGGCCGGCCTCGTGCTCGTCGGTGCCGCCTTCTACCTTGATGCATTCGGTTTGCTATCGCGCGGCTACTACTATTGGGGATTCGGACCAAAAGGGGCGCCCCTGCTGGCCATCGCACTTGCCGGCGCCTGCTCGGTCGCCATCTTTCGCCACTATGCGCGTCTCCAGGCCTTCGCATTGCTAGGCGCGCTGGCCTTGTTCAGCGTGTTGCGCCTTCCAAGCGGAAACCTCTGGGACGCCCTGGTCGATCCTTTCCTGGTCTTTTGGGCGCTTGCCGCGGTGGCGCTCGCGCTCTACCGATGGTCAAAGCGCCCGCGCCAGCAGGCCACACCCGCGGGTGCAACCAGCGTTCAGTAAGCACCGTCTTCTTTCATTTGGAGTAAATTCTTGACGACTCAACATACTAAATTTCATCCGGCGATCGTTACTGCCATTGCCATCAATCTGGCCATACTCGTGCTATCGGTAGCATGGTCCGGCTCGCATGCGAGCCAATGGCAGCTGCTGGCCGAGGACGGCATCGTCGAATGGATGCAGTTCTTGAGTTTTGCCGTCATTGCCGCACTCCTCGGATTCGTGGCCGTGACGCGCATGCGGCGCCTTGGACGGATCAAGCTGGAAGTTGTCGGGCTTATCGGTTTGTCCGCGCTGGTGGCCTTGGCTGCTTTAGAGGAGGTCAGCTGGTTCCAGCGCGTACTCGGCCTGACAACGCCCGACTTTTTTGTCCAGAACAATCGGCAGGCAGAAACCAACCTGCACAATCTCGCCCTGGGAAGCGGCAGCTTGCACAAGACGGTGCTGCTCAAACTGATCCTTATCGTCGGCCTGACGCACAACCTCGTGCTCCCGCTGCTGGCGCGCTCCCGTCCTGCCATCAAGCAGTTCGTCGAGTCCCTCGGCCTGTATCTTCCGCCGCTGTCGGCGTCGATCCCTTATCTGCTCCTGGTGATCCTGTCGCATGTGTTGATCGACCATCCGCGCAAGGGAGAACTGGGCGAGATGTTCGGCGCCGTGCATTACCTGGCCACCGTGTTTGTCGCCTACTTCGTCGGCCTTGGCTACGGCAAGCCCTCGGTCATTGAACACCCGTCGGAGCGGAGCCTCATTTCCGCCCTGTTCTCCATGTTGATGGTGTTCTTGCTGTTCGTTTCGTGGCTGCTGAGCGCGGGCTACGTTTCGATACCGCCACAGTAAGCCAGGGCCACCTGCCGCGCTGCCGATGAATCAAATGGCAGAAACAGTTTAATTTTCTGCACTTTCATCGTTTTTTCTAGTGATACCCCATTAACTGAACACCCTCCAGACATGCCCGTCATATATTCGCGACATTCACATGCCGCATACCTCGGGCAATTTTTATCTTCTGGAGTTTGAATGAGCAAAAAGCAAATTGTCGCCCTGACCTGCCTGTTGGCGACCATGCTGGCCGGCTGCGGCGGCAGCCCGGCCGCGGGGGCTGGCAGCGGATCGGGCAGCACGCCGCCTCCTGGCGCCGGCACCACCACTCCACCATCCGACCCAGTTGCTCCGGCTCCCGGCGGCACCCAGACGCCTGCCCCGATCCCGGGCGAGACCGACTCGTCCGCCGCCAAGCCAGGCAGCGGGACCTATTCGTGGACGACCGCGCTGTTCGGCGCAGGCGGCTACATTACCGGAATCGTCTATCATCCGACCGTTCAGGGCCTGGTCTATATCCGGACCGACGTCGGCGGGGTGTATCGCCGCGATCCGGGTTCCTCCACCTGGATCCAGCTCAACGACGATTTGAACCGTGACGACAACCAGCTGGCCGGCGGCGCATCGCTGGCGGTCGATCCGAACGACTCCCAGAAACTGTATGTCGCAGCCGGCATGTACCTGCCGGACTGGGGCCGCACGGCGGCGATTTTGCGCTCGGCCGACCGCGGCGCCAACTGGTCGCGCACGGAACTGCCGATCCGCCTGAATGGCAATTCCGACGGCCGCGGTACCGGCGAACGCTTGCAGGTCGACCCGAACAAGGGCTCGATCCTGTTCCTCGGCACCAATCAGAATGGGCTGTACAAGTCGACCGACTCGGGCGTGACCTGGTCGCAAGTGCCGGGCTTCCCGGCCACGGCCAACACCAACTTCGTCCTGTTCGACAAGTCGACCGGCTCATCCGGCTCGGCCACCAGTACGCTCTATGTCGGCGTGGCCGCCACCAGCGGCGCCGCGCTGTACCGCTCGACCAACGGCGGCACGACTTGGGCCCCGGTCACCGGCGGCCCGGCCGGCCTGATGCCGCTGCAGGGCAGCCTCGACGGCGCCGGCCGCCTGATCCTCACCTATGGCAATGGCCCGGGTCCTAACAACGTGACCGCGGGCGCGGTCTACAAGCTGAACCTGGCCAGCAATACCTGGACCGACATCACGCCTGCCGCGCCGACCAGCACCTGGCAGTTCGGCTACAGCGGCCTGGGTGTCGATCCGCGCAACCCGAATACCATCGTGGTGGCGACACTCGACCGCTGGGCAGGCGGCGACGACTTGTACAAGTCGACCGACGGCGGCGCCACCTGGACCGGCCTCAAGGACACCAGCACCCGTTCGAACGGTGGCTTCCCGTGGATCACGGCCTACTACGACGGCAAGCTGAACGGCGCGATGGGCCACTGGATCAGCGACGTCGATATCGATCCTTTCAACGCCAATAACGTCATGTACAACACCGGCTACGGCCTATGGGAAAGTAACAACCTCTCCAGCAGCACGGTGGCCTGGTCGTTCAACATCAAGGGCATCGAGGAAACCGGGACCTATTCGCCAATGATCTCGCCGGTCACGGGCGCGCACCTGTTCACCGCGCTGGGCGACGTCGCCGGTGCCCGCTACGACACCGACTTCAACAGCGTCAGCGGCCACTACTCCAGTCCGAATTCGTCCAACTATAGCGTCGATGTAGCGGCCTTGAACACCAATGTTGTGGTCCGTACTGTCGCCAGGGGCAATACCGCCATGATCTCGAAGGACAATGGCGTGACCTGGGCCCAGGTGGCCAGCAGCCCGGTCGCCGCCGGTTCCGATGCCGGCCGCATGGCTGTCTCGGCCAGCGGTACTGCCCTCTTGTGGGTGCCGGGCAAGCAGAGCGCCTTCTACTCGACCAACGGCGGGGCCAACTGGACGGCGTCGACCGGCTATCCGGGCACGGACGCTGTCTATTCGGGTAACTATTTCCACCCGATCGCCGACCAGGTCGCCAACGGCTACTTCTACACCTACGACTTCTCCAAAGGGGCGATCCTGGAAAGCGCCGACAGTGGCAAGAGCTTTGCGACCATCCATTCCGGGCTCGACATCCTGCCGTCCTGGCAGTCACATCACCAGCTCGTGTCGGTCCCCGGCACGGTGCGCCGCGACCTGTGGCTGGCCGGACCAAATGGCCTGTGGCATATCGACGGCGCCAATGGCGCGCCGGTAAAGATCGCCGCCGTGCAGACCGCTTACGGGGTCGGCTTCGGCAAGGCCGCGCCCGGCAAGGCCTATCCGGCCGTGTATATCTCCGCCAAGATCGACAATCAATTCGGCATCTACCAGTCCATCGATGGCGGGGCCAGCTGGAAACGGCTCAACGACGATAAGCACCAGTGGGCCGGCGCGAACTGGGTCACCGGAGACATGCGCGTCTTTGGCCGCGTCTACGTGAATGGCCTGATCGGCGGCGTGAAGATCGGTAATCCACAATGAGCCAGTCACGCACCTTGAGCATGCCACTGCTGCTGGCGGCGCTTCTTGCGCTGCCGGCGTGGGCCACCGCGGCCTCGCCCTCCCTGCCGCTTTACGCCGAAAAACCGATGGATGGCGCACGGATCCAGTTCGGCACCTGGGACGCGCAGCAGGAGCTGACGCCTAATGGCGTCAGCCGTGTGGACAAGGATCCCAAGCAAGCGAACGCCGTGGTCGAACTGCGCCGCAGCGCCAAGGACGGGACGGCGGACGCGCTCGCGCTGACCTGGAAGGACACCTGGTTTTCAACCATGCGCGTGGACAGCCCGCCGCTCGACCTGCGCCCCTACCTGGCCAAGGGCGTCGTTTCCTTCGACCTGAAGGTGAACGAACTGGCCAAGGGCGGCGTCGCTTTCCGCCTCAGCTGCGGGCCCGGCTGCGATCGCAAGGTCAGCTATGTGGCGCAGGCGCGCGCCGCCGTTGGCAAAGGCTGGCAGCGCGTGTCCTATCCCCTCTCCTGCTTCCATCACAAGGGCGACGACTTTAGTGCCGTCCGCCAGCCGTTCGCGCTCGACGGCACCGGGGCCGGCGAAGTCGAGCTGGCCAACTTGCGCATTGACCTGCGCGGCAAGGCCAACAGCACCTGCGCCAACTACCTCACCGCCTCGGTGACGCCCGAGCCGCTGGGCGAGTCCTGGGCGCTCGACTGGTGGATGCCGCGCCACCAGGAAAAGCTGGCGGAAGTGCAGCGCCGCCGTGCCGCCGGGGAGCCGACCGGCATGGTCTTCATCGGCGACTCGATCACCGAAGGCTGGGCCAAGCAAGGCAAGGCGATCTGGGAAGAGCGCTACCAGCCACGGCACGCGCTGAACCTGGGCTTCGGCGGCGACCGCACCGAGAACGTGCTGTGGCGCCTGCGCCATGGCGAAGTCGATGGCATCGCGCCCAAGGTCGCGGTCCTGATGCTTGGCACGAACAACACCGGGCACCGCCAGGAAGAAGCGGCCCTGATCGTGGCCGGTATCGAACGCAATATTCAGGAATTGAAGAAGCGCCTGCCGCGCACCAAGATCCTGCTGCTGGCTATTTTTCCGCGCGATGAGAAGCCGGACGGGGCGCTGCGTCAGCTCAACGACAAGGTCAACCGCTTGCTGCCTCGCCTGGCCGACGGCAAACGGGTGTTCTTTGCCAACCTCAACCAGGCATTCCTGCAAGCTGACGGCACGCTGTCCAAGGACGTCATGCCGGACATGTTGCATCCCAACGAGGCGGGCTACCGGATCTGGGCCGAGGCCATGCAGCCGGAGTTGGACAAGCTAATGCGCCAATAGCGCAGCCGCCGCCCCTTGCTGGTGGCGGCGGGTGGAATTGAGCATCGTGATGCGGGCCGAGTGCAGGTGGGTGCGCATGGCGGCGATGGCACCCGCCAGGTCACGCGCACTCAAGGCGCGCAGGATCGCCAGGTGTTCCTGCAGCGCGTGGCGGTTGCGCGGCATCTCGTCGCCCTTGTCCCACTGGTAGTGATAGTGGAAGACCATCGACACCGCGTCGTTCAGCTGCTCGGCAAAGCGGTTTTTCAGCAGGCCGATCAGGAAGGTGTGGAATTCGCGATCGAGCGCGGGAAACTCCTTATGGCTGGACGGCGGCGCTTGCGCCAATACCTCATGGCGCGCCAGCAATTCATCCATGCGGGCGAAAGCCGGATGATCCGGCGCCAGCGTACCGATGCGTTCGATGGCCTTGAGTTCGAACATTTCGCGCGCCTCGGCCAGTTCTTCCGCATAGGCCGAATCGAAGGCGCACAGGCGCCAGCCGCCCTTGGGATTTTTCTCGATCAGGCCGTAACGCGAAAAGCCGATCAGGAATTCGCGCAGGGAAACGGTGCTGACGCCGGCCATGCGCGACAGCTCGGCTTCGGTGAACTCGGCGCCGGGCGGCAGGTCGCGTTCGTAAATCCGCTCCATCAGCACTTGCTGCAGGTTTTCCGTCCGGCTGTGCAGCTCGGAGAAGTCGAAATAGTCGTCCCGCACCGGTTTGCGCGCCAGGTGCCGGTCCTTCAAGCCGCCTATGATGCCGCGTTCGGCAAAGTAGGCGAGCACCCGGCGCACCGCGGTCCGGCTGCTTTGCCCGATCTCGGTCATCCTCACTTCGGTGGGCAGGGGTTCGCCGAGCTTGACGTGGTCAGCCATAAACTGCAATAACAGGTTGGTGCTGCGCCGGGTCGTGGTGGGAAGTTTGGACATGTGTGAGCAATGCGCGCCGTCGGACGTGAAACGAAAACCTCCATTCTACTCTGTCTGGAGGGACCGCTACCATTTTACCCCCGGCCCAGGCGAGGTTTTGCATCATCCCCGGATGTTTTCAATATATAATATGCAACGCGGTATTGTATGTATGCAAGACTATTCATCCCATCTGGAGCGAGACACATGAAACGTCGTACCCTGCTGCGCCATCTGATATCGGCGCTGCCCGCCAGCGCGCTGGCGGCCCATGCCAGCGAGCCTGCCCCTGTCGCCAAACCGGCTGCCGGCAGCGAACCCATGGCCACGGGCCCCTTCAAACCGGACTGGGATTCATTGGCCCAATATAAAACGCCGGACTGGTTCCGCAATGCGAAGTTCGGCATCTGGGCGCACTGGGGACCGCAATGCGAACCGGAATTCGGCGACTGGTATGCGCGCCTCATGTACTTCCAGGGCACCGAGGCCTACCGCCACCATGTCAAGACCTATGGCCATCCATCCAAGTTCGGCTTCAAGGACATCATCCGCCGCTGGAAGGCCAAGCAATGGAACCCGGACAATCTGGTGGCCCTGTACAAGCGCTGCGGCGCGCGCTACTTCATGGCGATGGCCAACCACCACGACAACCTGGACCTGTATGACAGCCGCTACCAGCCGGACTGGAACTCGCTCAAGATGGGCCCGCGCAAGGACATCATCGCCGGCTGGGAACGCGCCGCGCGCGCCAACGGCTTGCCCTTCGGCGTCAGCGTGCACGCCGCGCACGCCTGGAACTGGTTCGAAAGCTCGGCCAGCGCGGACAGCACCGGACCGCTCAAAGGCGTGCCCTACGATGGCCGGCTGACGAAGGCCGATGGCAAGGGCAGCTGGTGGGCCGGTCTCGATCCGCAAGCCCTGTATGCACAGGATCACCCGCGTAGCAAAGATAGCGACAAGCTCACCGCCATCTGGCAGCAGTGGAACTGGAATAACGGCGCGTCCGTCCCTTCAGCCGATTATTGCGAGAAGTTCTACAACCGCACGGTCGACCTGGTCAACAAGTACAACCCCGACATCATCTATTTCGACGATACCGTGTTGCCCCTGTGGCCGGTCAGCGAGGTGGGCCTGAAGATCGCCGCCCACGTCTACAACCGCAGCCTGGCCCGCAATGGCAAGGTCGAAGCCGTCATCACCGGCAAGATCCTCAACGAGCAGCAGCGCAAGGCCCTGGTGTGGGACGTGGAACGGGGCCAGAGCGACAAGATCGAAGCCTCTCCATGGCAGACCTGCACCTGCCTGGGCGAATGGCACTACGACCGCGCCCTGTACGAAAAGAAGGGTTACAAGAACGCCACGATGGTGATCCAGATCCTGATCGACGTGGTCAGCAAGAACGGCAACCTGCTGCTCAATGTGCCGGTGCGCGGCGATGGCTCAATCGACGAGCTCGAACGCGCCATCGTGGAAGACATCGGCCGCTGGATGCAGGTCAATGGCGAAGCGATCTATGAGAGCCGCCCGTGGAAGGTCCTGGGCGAAGGGCCGGCGCTGGCGGCCGCGGCGCCGATCGAAGGTCCGGGCTTCAATGAAGGCAAGAACAAGCCTTATACCGGTGCGGACCTGCGCTTCACGACGCGCGGCGGATTTGTCTATGCCTTCGTGCTGGGTCGCTTGGCGACGCGCGAAGTGCGCATCACAAGCATGCGCAAGGACGGTCCGAACCTGCAGGGCCCCGTCGCTTCGGTCGAGCTGCTGGGCCATGCCAAGGGCCTTTCCTTCGTGCAGACTGCCGATGCGCTGGTGGTGACCCTGCCGGACGGCCTGGCCGTATCGCAGATGCCGATGGCCTTCAAGATCGCTTGACGCTTGGGTTGAAAAACGCCGGCCGTTTTGCCGGCGTTTTTCACGGCTACTTATCCCTGGCGTTATCGATCGTGTACTGTACCGAATCGATATCGACGTAACCCTGCTCCTTGAGCGGGTTAAACGTGAACAGTCCCAGGCGGCTGCCGCGGTAGCCCCCCCAGGTCAGCGGGAAGGCCTCGCCGACGCGCTGGAATGCCTTGCCGTCCGCACTGATGGACCAGGCGCTGTTGCCATCGAGTCCCCAGCTTGACTTGAGCCAGATGGCGCTGTGCGGCCAGGCTTGCAAACGCTTGTACACGCCGTCGCGCGACACTTCCACAAAGCGCTGCCCGTTCTCCATCACTACCCCGACCGAGCCACTGTTCGCGGCCCGCTGGCCCTTAGGCTGCGCCGTGAATTGAGTGAGCCCGGCATGCTGGCCATCGGCCATCGCCCCCAGTTCGAAGCGCGTGGCGAAAGACTGCCCGGCCGTGCGCACTGCACGCTGGGTCAGCACATTGCCGACCTTGAGCAGGTTGTCGCCATCCAGGCCGGCGAAGGCGTGCAGGCGCATGAAGCCCCGGCGCTCGCCCAGCGACCATTTGTCCGGGCGCGGCTGGTAGTTCCATTCCCATACCGGCGACAATTTGGCGCCATCGAATTCGTCGCCGCCCTGGGGAAAGCTGCGTGCCGCGCCGTCCAGGGGCTTCTTGCCACCCCAGACCATGGTGCCCACGCCAGCGCCATCAGGTTTGCCGATCACCGGCCAGCCGTCGATCCAGTGCACCGGCAGCAGGCTTGCGGCCCTGCCCTCCCATGAGCCGTCGCCGTGGTGGGTGAAGAAATACCACTTCCCATCCGGGCCGGGCACGATGCCGCCCTGGTTGGGCTCGCGCGCCGCCCGGTCGGCCTGCATCAGCTGGCGCTTGTCGGACCAGGGGCCGCGGATCGACGCGGCGCGGCGCATCATCATCACGCGGTTGTTGCCGTGGACTTCGCTGAAGAAATGATAGTAGCTGCCGTCAATCTTGTAGAGCTTGTTCGCCTCGCTGCCCTTGGACTGATAAATGACCTGGTCCGATTCCGGGATCAACGTCTTGTTGTCCGGGCTCATCTGCCACATGTGGATCTTGTAGCCATCTTTAAAATTGGTGCCGACAAAATAGCCCTTGCCGTCGTCATCCCAGAAGGGCGAACAGTCATCCCAGCCCGGCGCTTTGAGCAGCTGGTGCAGCGGCGTCCAGGGTCCTTCGGGCTTTTCCGCGCTGGTCATAAAGTAACCTTCTTCCGGGGTGCCGAAGTAGATCCAGAAACGCCCCGCGTGGTGGCGGATGGCGCCGGCCCAGACGCCGCGGCCGTAGCGATTCATCTTGTCCCAGTTCAGTTCCGGCGAGATCTGGGTCAGGTCCGGCACGGCATGGCCGGCCGTGGTCCAGTTCACCAGGTCGCGCGAATGCAGGACGGCCATTCCCGGCGAGAACTGGAAGGTCGACGAGATGGCGTAATAATCATCGCCCTTGCGGATCACGTCCAGATCGCTGTAATCGGCCGGCAAGACTGGATTCTGGTAGTGGCCGTTGCCCAGGTCGCCCCATTGTTTCCACTGCCCCCAGCTGGCAGGCGCTTCAGGCGCTGAAACACATCCCGCCAGCAGGCAGGTGTTGGCCAGCGCCATGAGCGATAGCAGTTTGCTTGTACGAGGTTTCATATTGTTCTCAACGTGGCGCATTGAGTTTGAAGCTGAGATCGGCGTTGCGATCGACGACCAGCTTGCCATCCTTATACACCAGCTCGGCCACCTGGATGACCGTGCGCTGGTTCCAGCGTGGATCGGTGGCGGCTTCCGCCTCGTTGGTCTGATGCACGAAATAGTAGATGAAGGCGCGCTCGCCATCGACCACCACGTCGGCGTGCTGACCCTTGTGGCGGTCGGTGGCCTTGCGGCCCGGCTCGCCGAGGATGTAGCCCGGCTGCTCGGTCCAGCTGAGCGCATCGTCGGAGCGCAGCACCATCAGGCCCTTCCATACATCGGCGATGATCCAGTAGTGTCCCTTGAAGCGGAATGCCTTTGGCCCCTCGCCATGGGTCATATTGATAGGCTTGTCGCTGACCGGCGTCCAGGTCCGCAAGTCCGTGCTGTCGGCCGCCATGATCCGGCTTTTGACGTTCTCGTCCTTGTACCACATGCGGTAGCCCTGCCCCACCTTGATCACGCTCGGGTCGATCACGCGGCCTGTACCGAGCTTCACGGTGCCCTCGCAGCGCCATTTGAAGAGGTCCTTGCTGGTCAGGTGCTCGATGCGCCCTTCCGCCCCTGGTACACCCCAGCGGTGAAAGATGCCGGGCACAATGGTGAGCCACATGTGGTAAGTACCGTTTTCATAGTAGATGTCCGGCGCCCATTGCGTCACGTCCGTACACTCCTTCGGGAATTCCGCCGTCCCCTGGTAGCGCCATTTCACCCCGTCCTTGGAGGTGGCAATGCCGATGGCAGTGCCATGCACCCATGCGACGTCTTCCGCATCGGGCAGCTTCACCGTCGCCCTGCGATTGGTGTAGAACATTTTCCACAGCTTCTCATCGCGGTCGTACACAATCGATGCATCAGCCGCGCCGTCGTACACCGGGTCGCGGAACAGCGGCTTGGGCGCAGGCTCGGCGGTGCTGGCGCAGCCTGTCAACACGAATGGCACGGCAAGCGCCAGTAAGAGCAGCAATTTCATTCAGATTCTTCCAGTGGTTATCGATAACAAAGACATGTACACTATATATTTAGAACATAATTGCTGCAACTCTAAATTGATAACAAAAAGGACCGACTAGCATGGGACACCTGCGCAGTACCGTTGTTGTAACTACACTTGCCCTATCAGGCGCCATCGCGGTCCCCGCCATGGCCGCGGCGCCTGCGCCAACTGGCCTGGACGCCAATGGTCACCTGGCCATGGCGCGGATTGCCGGCGAAACCAAGTTCGGATTCGTCCGTCTTAAAGACGGTATCCAGTTCCGGATCGGCGCTGTGAGCAAGAATGTGATTTTTTACAACCCCACTACCGTTCGGGTCAATGCCAACCTGGGCAAGAATCACTGGAAGAGCCCCAGCATCGTCGTCATCGACAAGCCTGGCAAGGTGGCCTTCGCCATCGTGGAGTCCGCCGATACGGTGACGATCAAGAGCGCAAAACTGCGCGTTGCCATCGATCGCAAAACCGGCGCCCTGAGCTTCATGGACGGCGTGGGCCGGCTGTACACCCGCGAGTCGGACGACCCGCAGTCCATCAAGCAGCTCGACATTTCGGGCGCGCCGACCTACGAGGTGGAAAACCGCTTCAAGCTCAAACCGGAGGAAGCGCTCTTCGGCTTCGGCTATACCGACAGCGATGACATCAATCGGCGCAACAAGGAGCTGCTGCTGGTGCAGACCAACCTTGGGATAATCATTCCGGTGATGCTGTCCTCCGAACGCTACGGCATTCTGTGGGATACCTACTCGAAGATGCGCTTCAAGGATGCTGCCGATGGTGCGACACTGTGGGCTGAGAGCGCGCCGGGCGGCGTCGACTACTACTTCATGGGCGGCGCATCGATGGATGACGTCGTCGCCGGCTATCGCGCCCTGACCGGCGCCGCGCCCATGTTCCCCAAGCAGGCATTTGGCCTCTTCATGAGCAAGGAGCGTTATGGCGACCAGGCCCGCCTCGTCGAGGTGGCCGAAACCTTCCGCAAGGAGAAGTTCCCCCTCGATTACATCGTCCAGGACTGGCAGTACTGGGGCAGCGACAAGGACGGCAGCTGGAGCGGCATGATCTGGGACCCGGTCCGCTTTCCGGATCCAAAAGGCATGGCCGACAGCATCCACAAGCTGAACATGAAGCTGATGGTCTCGATCTGGCCCTCGGTCGGGCACGATACCGCGCTGGCCAGGGAGCTCGACCAGCATGGCTTGCGATTCGAGCCGCTGCACTGGATCTCGAAGAAGGCACGCATCTACGACGCCTTCAGTCCAAAGGGGCGGCAGATCTATTTCAAGCATGCCAAGTCGGGCCTGTTCGACAAGGGCGTCGATGCGCTCTGGATGGATGGCACCGAAGTGGAAGTCGATTCGGCCGCCGGGGATCCAGGCAAGACCGAGGCCGACATCAAGTCGCTCGGCCACAATGCCCTGGGCGACTTCACCCGCTACCTCAATCCCTATACGCTCCTGACGACCCAGGGAACCTACGACGGCCAGCGCGCCACCAGCAACAAGCGGGTGTTCACGCTAACCCGCTCGGCCTGGGCCGGCGCCCAGCGCACCGCCGCGGCATCCTGGTCGGGTGACATCGTTTCGAGCTGGGACACGCTGCGCAAGCAGATCAGCGGCGGCGTGAATGTAACGGTCACCGGCAATCCGTACTGGACCCAGGATACCGGTGGCTTCTTCGTCAAAGGTGCATTCCCTAGAGGCGAACAGAGTCCATCCTACCGGGAACTGTTTGCCCGGTGGTTCCAGTATGGTGCCTTCAATCCCATCATGCGCGTACACGGAACCGATATCGAACGCGAACCGTATATCTTCAAATCGCTCGATCCCGAGGTGTACAAATCCCTGCTCGACACGGTGCACTTGCGCTATCGCCTGCTGCCCTATATTTATGGCCTGAGCGCTAAGGTCACTACGGACAACTACACCCTGATGCGTCCCCTGGCGATGGACTTTACAAGCGATAAAGCGACCTTCGGCATCAACGACGCCTTCATGTTTGGACCTGCGCTGCTGGTGCACCCGGTCACACGGCCGATGTACCGCATCGAGCCCCCTCCCCCATCGACGATTCCGGCCGCCTTCCTGCGCACCCCGGAGGGCAAACCGGGCCTGGCCGGCCAGTATTTCGAGGGCCACAACTTCGATACGCCCAAGGGCGGCCAGGTGGTCGATGCGACCATCGACCATGCGTGGCCGGGGCCGCCGCTGGCCGACATGCCAGCCGGCCTGAGCTCGCTCTTCAACTTCTCGGCGCGCTGGAACGGTACCCTGGAGGCGCCCGAGGATGGTGAGTACGAGATTGCCACGGAAGGCGACGACGGCACCCGCTTATACCTAGATGACGTACTGGTGATCGACAACTGGAAAATCGGCGGACGACGGCTGGAAAGCATTCGCCAGACTTTCCGCAAGGGTCAACGCATCAAGGTCAAGCTGGAGTATTTCCAAGGCGGGTCGGAGCGCAACTTGCGTCTTGCTTGGCGCACGCCCAGCGACATGCTGGCGCAGAAATCGGACAAGCCAAGGTTGGACCTGACGATGAAAACCTACCTGCCCACGGGGACCGGCTGGTACGACTTCTGGACCAATCAGCGCCACGCCGGCGGCACGACGGTTGCGCGTGAAGCTGCGCTCGATATCGTTCCGCTGTATGTGCGTGCCGGGACCATCCTGCCAATGGGGCCGGTGCTGCAGTACGCGACCGAAAAGCCGGATGCAGCGTACGAGGTGCGCATCTATCCGGGCGCGAACGGAACATTCACGCTCTACGAAGATGACAACGAGACCTACAACTACGAGAAGGGTCAGTCGGCGCGCACGACGCTGACGTGGAATGACGCTGCAAAAACGCTGACCATCGGCGCGCGCAAGGGCGCCTATCCCGGTATGGTGAAACAGCGGACACTGAACCTGGTGATCGCCGACGAAGCCAACGGCAAGGGGATCGCTAGTAGCCAGGCCACGAAATCGGTCACCTATGCCGGGCAGTCGATGGTTGTGAAGTTCGCTAAGTAGGACGGCAGAACAGCCCTGCGCGCGGGCAAATGTCATAAGGCCGGTAAACCTTGTTTTACCGGTAAACGGCATTATACCGGGGTACATCGCCCCCAACCCGCGCACACCAACATGCTGGTCGAAACCCATCCCTTCAGTCCCAAAGACCTGGTCGGCGGCCATCTGGTCCTCGACCTGATCAACACCGTGACGGCACGCGACAGCCATCCCAGGGACTGGCTGCCCGACTACGCCGCCCTGCTCACCTGGGCGGCGCTGACGGGCCGCTTCTCTCCGGACCACCTTCGCAAGCTCGATCGTGGGGTTTGAGGTGCAGTGGAACGGTTATGGAAAGCTTTGCATAAGCGTTCTTATGGAAAGTGGCTGTTATCAAAAGCCGCAGTCAAAGAACGCCTCACGTGTAGGGTCGAGAGCTGATTTTGCTTTCCATAATATTCCCCTGGCCCCGCCACCAGCGGCACAGTCAGTAACAACTTTGGAATGACCGTTTACGCCCCGAAGCGGACGTCTACAACAGCCTCCCGTTTCCCTCCCGTCAATGTGAATTGGCTAAGGGACAGAGCGATACGTCCGTGTTAGAATCGTTCCCTCCCCCTTCGTGGGAGGGCATCTCGGCGCTTGACCGTTCAAAAGCACTTATGACCTCTCACTCCCGCCTCAAACACACAGCAGCCGGCCTGCTGGGTTCACTGATGAGCAGAAACAACGATGTCGACGGCTACTGGGCCCCAGGCCTGCTGTACCGCGATGCATCGGCCCCTCCGCATGCGTTAGAAGTCGATCTATTGACGCAGGCCAGCGGTCCGACCAGTGCCGCCGCTTCTTGCATGGCCGCCAACTACGCGGCGATGTTGCGCGCTGCAATTGAACGTCAAGGCGTCAAGTGGGAAGCGCTTACGTGCGCGACAGTCTCGTTCCAGTTCAACGCGCGCGTGCTCGGGACCGGCTTGGCCAGCCCTTGTGCCGGAGACCCGTTCACATGCACGGTCACGCTCCAGGCCGCCCATGGTCGTGTCGCTAGGGCGAGTGCAACAGGGCGATGTCTTCCCTATCGCGCGGGCGCTTTCGCCCGAAGCACTCGACCATCGCAATAGAGCTGGGCGACCGCTCCTGGCCGGTCCCTGCCAATCGTACTCGACCGTTGAAGCCCAGCCTTGACCTAGGCGGTGCCGCTCGAAAGCAAACTATTGAACATGGTAACAACGAAGAATCCGGCGCACCGTCAAGTCACTCGGGGCAGAATCACCTGCAACCGCTACGCCAAAAAAATTTTCACGATGAGGCCGCCAACTAGCAGCAACCAGCAAAGGCCAATCACAAGCCGAAACCTCAGTGGCAACGGGTTGCGGACCGCGTCAGCGACAACCTCCCCCAGCGGCTGCGTGAACATTTTTCTGGTGTAGGTCAGATAAGGAATTACACAGAAATTGAGCGCGATGCCTGCGAAGATGAGTGCATCACCATGATTATTTTCCTTAAAATACACAAACGCAAAGTAGGCGCACAACAGGCCAAAAATTGAAAGAACCACGCCGAGCGCCTGAAGAGCGCGCTGCTTTTTGATAGCCATCATATTTTCTGTAGTTCTAAAGAAATTAAAATTCTGCGCAAAGTCCGTAGCGCGTGCAAAAGTTTGAGCATTTCCGTTCAACCTTAACGTTTTTTCCAATGACGGCTCTTGGTCGATCTCTGCCGATTGTACTCGACGGCATGACGGGGGCGAGCCGGCTCGACAGCTGCATCCCGAGCAGTCATTCCGCACATTGCATCGAAAGCTCAAAAGCACTTCCCGCCCCAGCGGGACGCCAGCCCTGCTGAAGCGCCAGTCGAATGGCGCGCTCTACGATGGAGGGAGAGACATTGCTGGCTTCGGCCATCATCCAATTGTCCGGCCGTGCGGCGCCCATGGTGACAAGGAGCGTGGTCCGACCACCTTCTTCCAGCTCAACAGCAAAGCGAAGATCTTCCTGAATGACCGGTTTTGGCCGAATCCGGCCTGGTTATGGAAAGCTTTGCATAACCGTTCCACTGCACCTCAAACCCCGACCTGGCGGGCGCACCGGATCGCTCCTGGCCGCCGGCGGGTGCTTGTGCGCCGGCAGCCCTTCCTGTCATCGCGGGCATTTACGATCCGGCCTGGCTGCTCGAAATCGAGGCGGTCGCCGTCGACTGAACGATCCCGGGGAAGTGGAAATTACTGAGCAAGGCATCAAGTAAAAAGGGGGATTCACCTGGGGCATCGCCCGCGGTGAATCCCCCGTTTGGATTAATGAGACAGGCGATTCATCTCATTCTTCCAGCCAGACCCTAGTTCATAGCTGACGTTTCCGGCGCGCTTCCAGGGCCATCCATCCCAGCACCGCCAGCAGCAGCAGCGCCAGTGTCGACGGTTCCGGAATGACAGTCACGCCACTGAGCGCGGTATCGGCCAGCGCCATCGCCACCTGCTGGTCGACCGGCATCCCGGGCTGCAGGAAAAGATTGCCCAGGTCGCCGTTCACGCCCAGGTACTGGGTGTCATTGAACAGCGCCCAGCCGAAGGCGGCGCCGGTGTCGCCCGAGCCCCCCATGAAACTGAGGTCGAAGCTGAACATGCCCCCCAGTTCGATGGCCTGGTACCAGTCGCCGCCGCCGTTCGCGTTACTGAACGCCAGCGGTCCGGGAGCGCCGCCGGTGACCGAGCCGCTGAACGTGGCCGGACCCGAGAACGCCCCCGTCAGCTTGCTCACTGTGGCTGTGGCCTCGTCGGCGCCGGCCAGGCCCAGGAAATACAGGCCGAGGTAGGCGGGACCGGTGCCGAGCGAGCTGGTGTTGATATCGACGTGGTAGATCGGACCCGCCGCTGCCGTTGCCATGGAGCCGGCAAGGGAGGCTGCCAGCAGCAGCCTGGCCACAAAGTGCTTGAAATTAAGCTTGAAACTAAGCATGGTAGTCACCTTATTTAACACTGACGAGCTTGGCCGTGTAGCCGATGCTTGCCTTGGATGGATTGGAGAACGTGGTCGTCACGGTGACGCTCTGGCCCGGTGCCAGCGCGCCGGGCAGCGTGATGTAAGGCATGCCATCCTGCATCCCACTCGGGTTGTCCAGCGTGACGCCGGCAGTCAGTGCCAGGAGGCGCAGCTGAAGCGGGCTGGCCAAGGTCTGGCCACTGGTATTGGTGATGGTCACGGTACCGCTGTACTTGGAAGTGAAGCGGTTCATTGTCAGGCCGGACCGCGTGATGCTTGCCGCGCTGGTGACATCGTCAAACTTGTCGACCTTCACCGTCATGCTCTGGGCCTGCTCGATATTGCCGGCCCAGTCGGTGCTCCAGTAGCTCACCGTGTGCGCGCCGCTGGTGCTCAAGACGACCGAAGTGCCGGTCTGCTGGGCGCCACCGTTGACCTTGTAATAGGTCGCCGCGACACCCGCTCCGCCGGCATTGTCGACCGCCGTGAAACTGACGGTCGCGTCGCCGGTAGCCGTGCCTTGGGGCGCTGTGGCCGTGGTGACTGGGGCCGTCGTGTCTGCCCCTTGCAAGGAACCGTGCAGGCGTACTTCCGCCATATTGCCAACCCAGTTAGCCGCGTTGTAGATACGGATGTAGCGATACGGTACGGCGCTGCTGACCGCAAACGTCTGCCAGTCCTGGGTCTGCACGCCGGCGCCGGCGATGGTGGTCCAGCTTGCGTTGTCGTTGGAACCCTGGAACACGATGCCTTTCGCACGCAGGGTCTGGTCCTGGCGTGCCAGCAGTTCGACACTGCTCAGTTTGACCTGGTTGCCGGTCTTGAAGTCGAAGATGATGTAGCTGCCAATGCCGCTGTTGCTGCCGCCGATGCGGAAATCCGAAGCAGTCGAGATGTTGCTGTCGAACAGACTGTCCACAATCGTCTTGGTCAGCGCGGGGCTGCGGTTCATCGTCGAATCGATGAGCGTTGCCACCGTCGAGATGTTGCGGATCAGGTCCGATTCATCGGCCAGGTTCAGCGCGCTGCCGTCCGTCGTCGCCGTCAGCGGGAAGCCATCCTTTCCGGCCTGGGTCTTGTAACTGACTTCCAGCTTCACCGCGCCGGCAGCAAGCCCCTGGGGCACCGTGGCCGTCGCGGTGAAGTTGATGTTGTCGGTCGTGCTGACCGTTGCGGACACGCCGTGGATCGTGGCGCTGACGTTGTTGATCGCCTCCTTGGCGGTGAAGCTCAGCTTGACCGTATTGCCGGCAACGATCCTGTTGCGCAAAGCCTGGGCCGAGCTGATCGAAGCCGATGCGATCTTGTTGGACGATTCGACCACGCCATACAGGCGCAGTTCGCTCATATTGCCGAACCAGGCATTCGCGTTGAACATACGGATGTAGCGGTAAGGCGTCGGGGTGGCGATTGCCAGCGTCTGCCAATCCTCCGTACCGCGTGCGAAGGTCGAGATATTGGTCCAGCTCGCATAGTCGTTGGAACCCTGGACCACGGCGCCGTTCATCCGGCCGCCCTGCCCTGGTCTTCCCAACACGTCGACCCTGGACAAGGTCGCGGTCGAGCCGTTACGGAAGTCGAAGCTGACCCAGCCTCCCGACCCGCTGCCGTTGAGGCGGTAATCGGTGCCGGAGCTGATATTGCTGTCAAACAGCAAGGCAGCCGTCGCGCGCGCATCCGCCACATTGCGGTTGGCGGAATCCGTCACGGTCGTGAGATCGAGCACGTTGCCGATGAGATTCGCATTGTCAGCGATAAACAGTGACGAGTTGTCGGTGGTGAAGAAGGCCGGTTCGGCGCTTTCCCCTGCGGCCGTCTGGTAGTTGAGCAGGAACTTCACCGGGCCCAGCGCGGTGGTCGCGTTGGTGACGATCGTCGCCGTCCAGTTCAAGTTGTCAAGCGTGCTGACGGTCGCCGGCTGGCCTTGAATCGTGGCGCTGACATTGTTGATCGCTTCCGTCGACTTGAACGACAGCTTGACCGTTTGCCCTGGAATGATGCGGCCTTTTATTGCCTGGTCCGAGCCCAGCGAGATGGTCGTCAGTTTGTTGATCGTCGCGAAGCGGCTGCCGAAGATACGCAGTTCGCTCGGCTGGATCAGGGGGACTGGCTGATACACGGGAGTGAACGGCTCGAGCATGTGCAGCTTGAAGAAGCGGAAGCGCTTGTTCTTGAGGTCTTCCTGGACCGGTGCGTCCTGGATTTCGTCGACGATGGCGGTCAGGCCCGGGGTCAGGCGGGTCCAGTTCTCCTTGTCGTCGGAACCGAAGATGGCGACGCCGCCCATGCGTTCGGGAAAGCTGACCACGCCTTGCACGCGGAAGCGATTGGCGGCAATCTTGAAGCTCGCCCCCAGGTCCATGGTCAAGACCAGGCCGGTGGAGTACGGCGTGGCGCTCCACGAAAAGTTGTCGACCAGATTGGCAACGTCCTTGCCGAAGTCCGAGGCCACAAACATCTTGGTGAAGTTCAAGCTTCCGTCGCTCAAGAGAGGGTTCATTTCCTCAAGACCGGCGACCGCGCTCTTCAAGGTATCCAGCTTCTGGAAATAGTCAGGATCGCTGCTCGTGCCGACCGTGTTCATCATGTCCGCATACGCACTGTTGTAGGTGGCCAGGGTCGACGCGACATACAGCGTGTCGGGCTTGTACGCTGCGGTCTGGCGCGCGATCATCGCCTGGCGGTCCGGATCGACGACGATGCTGACGCGCTTGACGGCGATGCTGGTGCCATCCGATACCTGGACGAAAAAGTCATAGGTTCCGGCCTGGATCGGCTTCCATGAAAATGCCCCGGTGCCGGAATCCAGGGAGGCGCCTTGCGGCAGGTTGATCGCCTGGTAGGTGAGGACGTCCGTGGCAGCCGCGTCGGTGGCCGAGAAGTCAGCCGTGGTCGCGAGCGTGGCGCCGGTGTAGGTGTTGATGCTCAGGTCGGCGTTGCCGGCCTTGAAAGCCGGCGGCGTCAGCAAGGTGCTGGACTTGACGTGGATGTGGTCGATGTCGACGGTCGTGCCGTTGCCGGTGATGGTGAACGGCAAGAAATCATCCACATTGCCCGGAATGATCAGGTAGCGCCACTGGCCCTGGGTATCGGGCAAGGTGTATGGCTTACCGTAGATATCCATCGAGGCGATGCCGTTGGTGCGGATGCGCAGGCCATAGTGGGTCGCGCCGTAGCCATAACCGAACACCGCAAACTTGCTGCCTTCCGCGGTCGCCATGACGCGCAGATAAGATGCGTCACCGTCCTGCGTCGCGGTAACGCTGCCGCCGAGCGCCGTGAAGCGGTCTTCCACTTCGCGGTACGGATCGGTGACAGCTGTGATCAGGTACCTGCTCCCCTCCGCCTCGGCTTCCTTGGGAATGAAGAACCAGAAATCGCCGCCGCCATCGACGCCGTCCCAGTTATACGACATGCGTTTGGCGAAGAACTTGGTGAAATTCGGCGCGCGCTGCGCCATGTCGATGCCGCGCACGTATTGGTAGTAGTAGAACAGTTCCCAGATATTCTGCGAGGTCCTTCCACGATAGGAACCGGACACCCACCTGTAGGAGATGGTTGGGTTGCCTTGCGCATCGGTGTGCGAGGCGGTTGGCACCCACGGGATTTCGTGGCCAATCATATAGGAGGCAAACAGCTCGGCGGCAGCCAGGATGCGGTCGTCGAGGAATTCATAAGGGCCGACCGCGTTCGGCGCGGTCGACACGGTGCCTTCCACGGGATCGACTTTGGTGCCCTGCGACATCATCAGGCGCGCCAGGATTTCCGCATTGGTAAGGTCGCCGGCGCCGTGCGCCTGGTCGCGCCCCATTTCGACGTGCTGGACGGCGGGAGTCACCGCTTCGCCAGTCAGGTCGTTGTGGGTCACCATCCGGAACAAGCGCTTGATCGAACCGTTCTGTCCCTGGTCGAGGGCGTCCTTGTTGACGGTGAACCATTCGACGGCCTGCTTGTACTCGTCCTGGTTGCCGGTAAAGATCGCACCCGTCATCTTGCCGATGGTCGTGTAGAGATGCTGGTTCATGAAGCGGCAGTTGCAGCTGTTGAAGGTCTGCATGACCGGAATGACCAGGTTGGTGCTGAACTTGACCGTATCGTCGTCGGTCCACGCCAGCGCCGGATTCTGGGTGCTGGTGTAGCGCAGGATTTCCGCCGCCGCCGTCATGCGCGAAAGCGGAATGCCGGTGTGGATGTGGGCATCGGTGTAATGCACGTATTGGGCCGGGTCCATTTGCTCATACAGGCGGATGATGCGCATGGCGTTGGCGCGATAGGTCTCGTCGCCGGTCACGTAGTAAAGAATGGCCTGGGTATGGGCGACGTTAGCATCCTGAATAAAAAAGCCCTGCACCCCTTGCGAGTACAGGCCGTAAGTGCGCGGCTTGGATGGGTCGGCGCCGTCGACGTTACGGATCGGCGGCGTCTTCGAAGCGGCGCCGGACAAGAGCATGTTGTTGAAGTAGGTATTCCAGGGCTCCTTCTGGGCCCGGACCTGGGTCCGCACATTATCCAGGGTCTCCTTGGTAAATCCCATGCCGGGATGCTTGAAGCCGCTGGCGTCGATCGTCTCGCTGATGGTCGGCTGGTAGCTGGTGGCCAGGGTTTGAATCGTGTCGGCGGCCTGCGCGACTTGCGCGGGCAATGGTGCAAGCGTCGCGACAATGATGGCCGAAAGGACCACCGAGGCGACACGTCTGCACGACCTGTCAAATCTAAGTATTTTCATCTTTGTCTCCTTCATGTAGGAACTCCCTCAGTGCCATCGCAAAGGCCAGGCGGCACAAGAAAACAGGCACGAGCGATGCGTGCCTGATGCCTGGACAGCCAGGCTGTCCAGGCCCTAGCGATGTATTTTCGATATTTTTTGTTATCGATACCAGATACTAGCCGAGCGAAGCGGTGCGTGTCCATGGCTTTTTTTTAACATTGAAATAGCGCCGCCTGGCGCGGTATGGCTCGCGCAAAAAGGTTCTGGGCTTTGGGGGAAAAGATATGCCGGAATGAGTCCGGAAAGATGGGAAGCTATATCCGGCAACGCCGATCGCGAGGATCGGCGTGCCGGCTTTCACGCAAAATCGCGTGTATTTCTGTTATCGATACCGAAAAACCTACTTTACTGCCAGGTGCATGTCTATGGCTTTTTTGCCACAAGCGGTTCGATGATGACCGCTGCGCCCCCTGCCGGCGCCAGCCGGAGCTGGAGAACGTCGCTGGCGGACACCACACGCTCCGCGCGCACAACCTCGTTCGGGGTGGCGCCATCCTCCCAGATCGTGGCGCGGTATTTCCCTGGCGGCAGGAAGCGCAGCGGCACGCTCTGGGTAGGACTCACGCTCGCATCGTCGGAGCGCATCGCACCGAGATACCAGCTTTTGCCCTGGCGCCGCGCCAGCACGATGTCGCGCCCCGGCTCGCCGGACAGGAAGCGGGTCTCGTTCCAGGCCGT
The DNA here is from genome assembly GCA_946479255.1 of uncultured Oxalobacteraceae bacterium. Next base: position 9,145 of record CAMLFK010000006.1, on the reverse strand, counting down.
GGGCACACGCTTGATGAAATCGAAGCCGGACGCGCCCTGGTAGGCTTGCGGATCGTCGGACACCATCTGCAGCGGGCTGTCGTAGACCACATACATGGCCAGCGCCTGGCCGCGCGTATTCTGAACGTAAGGCATCACGGCCTGCACCTTGAAGCTGGCCGGTGTGCCGTTGCGGAAGCCGCCCGGCGTGTAATCCATGGGGCCGGTCAGCATGCGGGTGTAGGGCAGCACCAGGTTATGCTCGGCCGTGACGCGTTTGTCCATCTTGCTCCACTCCGCTCCCAGCACGCCTTCCTGGGTGATGTAGTTCGGGTAAGTGCGCTGCAAGCCGGCCGGGACATACGCGCCATGCATATCGAGCAGGAGCTTGCGCTTGGCCGTGGCGTCCGCGAGCTTGTAATAGAAGTCGACAACGTCCTGGTCGTCGCGGTTCATGAAGTCGACCTTCACGCCCTTGATGCCCCAGCGGGCATAGGTGTCGAGCACTTCATCCATGCGCGGCTTGACATGTTCCCAGTGCGCCCACAGGAGCAGGCCGACGCCTTTGCCGGCCGCGTAGCGCACCAGCGCCGGCATGTCGATGCCGTCGGCGGCCTGGGTGATATCGGTGGTGGGCTTGGCTTCGCAGCAGCCGCCGTCGCCTTTTGCCCAGTTGGCATCGATCAGGTAGTAAGGGAAGCCCGACTCGGCCGCGAAATCGATGAAACGGCGATAGGCGGCCATGTCCGGCTTCATGCCTTCGAGCGGACCGGACCACCAGTCCCAGGCCGCCATGCCGGGTTTGACCCAGCTGAAATCGCCCTTCGGTGCGGGATTGAGGTTGCCGATCAGGTGAGACGCGATCATGTCGCCGGTGCGCTTGCCCATCATCACGACGCGCCAGGCCGTCACCAGCCCTGCCTGCGACTTGAACGCCGGTCCGGGCCGGTTCGGCACGGCCGACAGATGCACTTTCAGTGCCTCGCCTTCACGCTGGAAGGACGCGCCGGTGTAAGCCTCGAGATGGGCTTGCGTGATCGCGTACGCGGTCCGGCCCGAAGGCGTGGTGCAAACCACCGGCACGTCGTAAGCGGTTTTCTCGCGCAGCTGCGACACTTTCTTGCGTTCGAATGCCGCCTCGTGGGCACCGTCGAACGGGGTCACGAGGCAGCTTGGATCGCCTGCCGGCACAAAGGCGGTGCGCTCGCCGCGCAAGCTCACCGGCGCCGCATTGTCGATGCGATAACGAAACGCCACGCCATCGTTGTACGCGCGTACGTCGATCAACAGCGTGCGCCCTTCCGGTGTGCTCTCGCGGAACGCCAGGGTGGTGCCGCGATAGTGGTCGCGGGCCCGGTCGGCCTTGGTGGCAACGAGTGCAATGTTGCGGTCGACCTTCACATCGGTGCGCTTCTTCAGTGTGAGAGGAGCAAAAGCCGGCGCGCCATCGAAGTCGAGGCCCAGCGGTGACGGGGCGATGACAGTCTCGCCGCCACGGGCGATCGAAAAACCGGTGGCATCGGGCGCGATCGTGATCGCCACGGCGCCGTCCGGCGACACGACCGTCAGCGCCTTTGCGGAGGCCGCGGCATGGGCCATTCCGGTCACGGGCAAGACCAGCGCGGCAGCGATCAAGCAAGAAAGTCGTTTCATGTTGTTATCAATAAGTTGACGGATGTCCACTATATATTATGAACGAAATCTTGGGCTGAAGCTGCCGGGGAAATCCTCACCCAATTGCATGAAAACTTCAACTTCCTACATCTGGTGCGCAGTGGGATGTCGACCGCATCGCAGGCCTCCCCTCGGCCGGGCCGCCGTGTCTCGTTCCCATCGCTCATGTTACCAAGAAATACAAATTGATCAAAGCCCACTATATATTAAAGGAAACATTTATGTGAGTATTTCCGCCGACTACATACTCACCAATATGCACAACTACTTTAACTATCCGCATTTACCCAGTTTGTTCTACAAAAACACTATCGAGTAAATACTCTTCAGACATGTCGAGAATACATTACGGACATTCGCCCAATGCATATCTCAGCCCTCTGGAGAAAGGAGTTTCACCGTTTTGCTTGGCCAGTCCTGAATTCAAACATTCAAATTTTGCAAAATTGCTGGAGACGTAGACAAATGAAATATATAAAAACAATGCTAGTGCTGGCGGCCGCACTCTCGGCAGCGAGCGCCTCGGCGCAGAACGCCGCTGGCTACAAATGGGACATCCTCCCGATGGGCGGAGCAGGCTTTGTGACCGGGGTCTACCCGGCCAAGACCGAACAGGGCATGGCCTATGCCCGCACCGACGTGGGCGGCGCCTACCGTTGGGACAAGAACAACGCCAAGTGGGTGGCGCTGATGGACTGGATGGCGGAAACCGATGCCGGCTTCATGGGCGTCGATTCGATGGCAGTGGACCCGAAAAGCGCCAACCACATTGTGATGTTGGTTGGCACCAACTACGGTAACAGCAACGAACGCCACGCGATCATGCGCTCGACCGATTACGGCCAGAACTTCAGCGTGACCGACGTGACGGCGCAATTCAAAACCCACGGCAACGGTTACGGCCGCCAGAGCGGCGAGCGCCTCGTGTTCGACCCGGGCTCCTCCAGCGTCCTGTACACCGGCACCCGCTACAACGGCTTGTTCAAGAGCACCAACTGGGGCTATACCTGGACCCGCATGAACGGCCTGAACGTGACCACCACGCCGAACGGCAACGGGGTCAACCTGGTGTTGCCGGACCCGGGGAGCGTGGTCAACGGCGTGGCCCAGCGCCTGATCGTCGGTGTCTCGCGCCCCAGCTCGGTCGGCGCGAACCTCTACCGCAGCAACGATGGCGGCCAGACTTTTTCCGCCATCAGCGGCCCGCCGGGCCACCTGATGCCGCAGCGCGGCGCCTTTGACGGCCAGGGCAATCTCTACCTCACCTACGGCAACGGCGCAGGGCCGGGCGGCCTGGGCGATCCCAACAATCCATCGGATCCTTTCCATACCTCGGACCCGATGAACCAGGGCGGCGTGTGGAAGTACAACATCGCCAATTCGACCTGGACCAATGTCACCCCGGCCGGCATGAGCAACGCCTTCAGCGGCATCAGCGTCGACGCCACCAATCCGCAGCGCCTGATCGCCTCGACCATCAGCATGTACTGGACCCAGTGGAAGAAGCCTGACGGGACCGATACCTACGGCGACCGTGTGTTTCTGAGCACCAACGGCGGCGCCAGCTGGACCGACGTGGTCGCAAATGCCACCAAGAATGCCGACGGCATCGACTGGATCATGAACGAATCCCTGCACTGGGCCGGCACGGCGGTATTCGATCCCTTCAATGGCCAGACGGCATGGGTTACCTCGGGCAACGGCATCTTCAAGACCACCAACGTGGGCGCCTCACAGCCGACCTGGACCTTTAACGTCAAGGGCCTGGAAGAAGCGGTGCCGCTGGGCGTGGTCAGCGTGCCTGGCGGTCCGCTGGTCGCCGCGATCGGCGACTTTGACGGCTTCCGCTATTACAATACCTGGGTGTACGGCCAGCGTTTGTCGCCGTTCATCGGCACGACCACCGGCCTGGCGATGGCCGGCAGCAATCCGGCGATGATGGCGCGCGTGGGTAGCGGCGGGCTGCAGGTTTCGCAGAACAGTTCGGTCAACTGGGGCCAGGCCCCGATCACCAATGGCAAAAAGGGCCAAGTCGCCCTGTCGGCCAACGGCAGCGTTCTGTTGCACAACCCGGAGGGTTCCACCACCACCTACCGGTCCACCAACATGGGCGCCAGCTGGACACCGGTCAACAACCTGAACTACGCGAACGTGTTCCCGGTCGGTGACCCGGGCAACTCGAACCTGTTCTATGCCTATGACCGCTTTACCGGTAAATTCTGGGCAAGCTACGACGCTGGCGTGAATTTCTACAACGTCAGCAACCTGCCGCAATGGGGTGCCGACCGCCTCAGCGTCGCACCCAACACCGGGGGCGACCTGTGGCTGCCGATGTACTCCGGCGGTCTGATGCGCTCCACCAATTCCGGTTCCTCGTTCGCGAAGGTCAACAGCGTGAGCGAGTGCTCCGGCATCGGCTTCGGCAAGGCGGCCTCAGGGTCAAGCTACGCCACCATCTTCATCTGGGGCACCGTCAATGGCGTACGCGGCCTGTTCCGCTCCACCGATGTCGGCAACACCTGGCTGCGCGTCAATGACGCGGCGCACCAGTACGCCACCAACGGCAGCATCGTGGTGGGCGACATGAATACCTTTGGCGTGGTGTACATGACCACCAACGGCCGCGGCCTTGCCGTCGGCCGTCCGTAAGACTCCTTGAACGAGCTCGCCTGACCTTCCTGCCGGAAGGGCGGGCGAGTTTTCCCTCGCAACAATGAAAGGAGATTTCAGCGTCAGCCGTATCACTTGTAATCAACATTTACAACATATGGAGATTCGACACGATGAAGACCATCAGGACCGTAGGCGCATTACTGCTGTTACTATCCCTTGCCGCCTGTGGCGGCGACTCCCCCACCAATGCGGCGCCGGCCAACGCCAACCTGGCCGCAAGCACAAGCAGCGCCGCGCAACAGGCCCCGGCCACGCGCAGCAGCGCGGCCGCTAAACCCTCACCCAGTACCTACCCAAGCTATAACACCAGTCCGCTGCCGGCGGATGCAACGGGCATGACCAGCAATGCGGTGCAACTGGCGGCCAAGTTCAAGGCCGGCTGGAACGCCGGAAATACCCTGGAGGCTATCGGTGGCGAGACCTACTGGGGCAATCCGATGATCACGCCGCAGCTGATCCAGACAGTCAAGGCGGCCGGCTTCACGGCCATCCGCCTGCCCGCTTCATGGGACCAGTACGCCAACCAGAGCACTGGCAAGATCAGCGACGTGTGGCTGAACCGGATCAAGCAAGTGGTCCAGGACTGCGTCAACAACGGCATGTACGTCATCATCAATATCCACTGGGATGGTGGATGGCTGGACGGCAATATCACCTCGCAAAAGCAGGCATCCATCAATGCCAAGCAAAAGGCTTACTGGGAACAGATCGCCACCCACCTGCGCGGCTTCGACGAGCACCTGATGTTCGCCAGCGCCAATGAGCCGCCGGTCGAAGACGCCGCCCAGATGGCCATCCTGATGTCCTACCACCAGACCTTCGTCAACGCGGTACGCTCGACCGGCGGCAAGAACGCCTACCGCAACCTGGTCATCCAAGGGCCGTACACCAGCATCGACAAGACCGACAGCCTGATGAACAGCATGCCCACCGACACGGTGCCGAGCCGCCTGATGGCCGAGGTGCATTTCTACGATCCTTCGCAGTTTGCCCTGCTGACCGCGGATGCCAGCTGGGGCCGGATGTACTATTACTGGGGCAATGGCTATCTGTCGACCACCGACACCACCCGTAACGCCGAGTGGGGCGACGAAGCCTGGGTCGAGAGCCAGTTCGTCAAGATGAAGCAGAAGTTTGTCGACAAGGGTATTCCCGTCATTCTGGGCGAGTACGGCGCGATTCGCCGCACCACCCTGACCGGCGAAAACCTGCAAACCCACCTGCGTTCGCGCGCCTATTACATTAATTATGTGGCCCGGCGTGCCACGGCCAACGGCCTCAAGACCTTCTATTGGGATGAAGGGTCGCTGGGCCACAATGGCTTCGGCCTGATCAACCGGAGCAACAACACGGTTGGCGATCCGGTCGCGCTCGATGCCGTCATTCGCGGCGTGAACGGTAGCATGTAGCCGAAATTTACTCAGTCGTTGAACCGGGCTTCGCATCAAGTTCAAGGGGGGATTCACCTGGCGTACAGGCCGTGGTGAATCCCCCTTTTGCGTTAGCGAAACAGGGGTTAGCTTTCATCCAACCATCACAATATTCTCTATTTATTCATCTGGACTGAATTTCATGTTGCCCGGCTCCGGGCCGCATCGGATCGGTTAACACGATTAGCATTAAGAGTAAAAATATCGAAAAACCTGCAGCTAGTTGAAGCCCCGCGCCGTGTGTGTCCATACATTGTCGACATGTCCAAAGTATATGACGGACATGCGTATGGGATATATCTTCCGATTTACACCGCGTGGAGCTTCAAATGATAAATAAGAAAATCAACGCCCTGACCTGCCTGGTGTCAATCATGATGGCCGGCTGCGGGAGCGATGGCGGAGACAAGCACAGCGCCCAGCCGCAAGCGGCAGCCTCACCGACCCAGTTGCTGGCTAGCGCCAAGGCGGTCACGACGACCAGGTGGGCCAACGTCAAATTCGGCGGCGGCGGCTATGTCCCCGGTCTTGTTTTCCATCCGACCAGCCCTGACGTCCTGTACGCGCGCACCGACATCGGCGGCGCCTACCGCTGGAATGCCGTCGCCTCGGCCTGGGTGCCGATCACCGACGGCTTCGGTCCGGCCGAAGGCTTTTTCCACGGCAGCGAGAGCATCGCCCTCGACCCGAACGACGACAAACTGGTCTATATGACGACCGGCCTGTACAACCAGGCCGACCGAAAGGGGCGCCTCTACATCTCCAACGACCGCGGCGACACCTGGCAGCACAAGATCGACCTGCCGTTCTCGGTGGGCTCCAACAACCAGGGCCGGGCCGTCGGCGAACGATTGATGGTCGACCCGAACAATTCGTCCATCCTGTTCTACGGCTCGCGCTCGCACGGCCTGTGGAAAAGCGCCGACCGTGGCCTGACCTGGCAGCAGGCCAGCTCGCTCTCGTCTCTGCAAATGAGCAAGGAGCAGATCGACGCTTTCGGCTGGACCAGTGTGATCGGCGTCGAACAGCTCATCTTCGACACCTCGACCAAGGGCACCGGCAGCGCCACCCAGACCATCTACACCGCCGTCGCGCCTGACTATGCCGGGCTGGCCGGGATGAGCTACAGCATGTACAAGTCCACCGACGGCGGCGCCTCCTGGAGCGGCGTCACCACCCCGCTGGCCGGCTTTCACATTCCCCATATGGTGCGCAACAAGGACGGCGTGATGTACGTCGCCTTCACCAAGCACGCGGGGCCTGGCGCCGGCGGCGCGTCCGCGCTGTACAAGTTCGACGGCAGCACCTGGACCCTGCTGAAAAGCTACTCGCCGGAAGAATGGGTCAACTTCGGCATGGGCGGCCTGTCGGTGTCCGGCACCGGCGCCACCACCCGCATCGCGCTCGGCGTCACCAATTCCTGGGGCAACTGGGAAGGCCAGCCGGTGGTGCAGCTGTCGGACGATGCCGGCGCCACATGGCGCGAGATTTCCTCCATGGCGCCGCACACCGGCCACACCGAGGGCTGGTCCGGCTGGATCGATGACGTCGAAATCGATCCCAACAACCGCGAGCGCGTCTTGCACGTGCATGGCGGCGGCGTGTGGGAAACCAGGGATGCCTCGGCGGCCAAGCCCACCTGGACCCATATCGTCGACGGCCTGGAAGAAACCGCGACCCTGGCGCTGATGACCCCGCCGCCGGGTGCCAACTACCGCCTGCTCAACAGCTCGGGCGACATCGGCATGAAGGTCCACACCGACCTGTCCCAAACCCCGACGCGCGGACCGGCCGGCTATTTCGGCAATGGTGTCTCGGCCGACATGGCCTGGTCCAATCCGGCCTACATCGCCGCGATCGGCACCAGCCAGTGGAACCACACCAATGTAGGTGCGGTCTACTCGCTTGACTCCGGCCTCACATGGCAGCCAATGGCCGGCAACCATCCCGACGGGCTGGCCAACCAGGCCAATGAATCGAATATCGCGGTCCTGAAACCTGGCCACATGGTGTGGGCGCCGTCGAACAAGGTGCCGGCTTACACCACCGACCACGGCGCGACCTGGACCTACACCAATCTGCCGGCCTTGAACGAGACGGGATTGGGACGCAGCTACCGTGTGGTCGCGGACCGCAAGAACCCGAACAAGGTGTATGCCTACAACTCGGGTGGCGTATGGTGGGTCCAGTCCAACGAGAAGCCGCGCTTCTTCACCTCGACCGATGGCGGCAAGACCTTCGCCGAGAGCGCCGCCTTCCTAAGCAGCGGCACCGCGACCGGTGAGTTCAACAGCACCTCGATCGCGGTCAATCCCAACGCGGAAGGCGACATCTGGATCGCCGACGGCCAGAACATCATGCACTCGGTCAATTCCGGCGCGACCTGGACCAAACTGAACGTGACCGCCCCGATCTGGGGCGCCAACCCGACCTCGACCTTCCCGGAAGTGTTCGGCGCCAGCTCGATCGCGCTGGGTAAGCCACCGGCCGGCGCAAGCTACTCGGCATCGCTGTATATCGTTGGCGTGATCAAAGGCGTGTGGGGCGTGCACCGCTCCGACAATGCCGGCGCCACCTGGCGCCGTATCAACGACGACAAGACCCAGTTCGGCGGCATTTCCCACCTGGCGGCCGACCATGCCGTCGCTGGGCGCCTGTACATGAGCGGCTCGGGCCGCGGCATCTTCTACAGCTACTGAACCGAGCGTAGCGGCCCGGCCGCCACGCCTGGCCACAAGGGCGAAGCCCCATTTTTCTTTAGATCGCCCACTGGACGGAAGCAGCGGGCATGGCGTGGCGCAATAACTAACAACAAATAATGTTTGTAGACGGATTTTGAGCTGTTCATCAGCGGCGCCGGGCGCGGCGTGTTGTACCGAGATTGATCGCCCAGGCGACTTTAGTGTTCGGGCGCGCCTGGCGCGCCCACAAGCTGGAAGACCTCATGCCCTGCTAATCCTTTAAGACCTGAATAAAAAGGATGCAGTGCCGGAATATTTCAGAAATTGCTGTCCCTCGGGCATGTTTTTTATGCCTGTCCATAATATAAAAAATGATGAGGTAAATAGAATGAAGACAAAGAATTTTCTAAGAAAAGCGCTTGTTCTGGCATTATTTGGAAGCGTTGCGAGCGCGCAGGCTCAGACTTGCACGCAAACTCCGGTAACAACCTATATTCGTGAGTCTGAAGAATGGAGAATACTAACAGATACCATTTTTAATGGCACTCAAATCATACTGGGACCGTGGGCGGAAAATGCGGCGCCAGGCGGGTCCTGGTCATGGAGTGGCTGTGGAACATCAGGTTCTTCGCGTGAACAATACCTAACGCCAGGTGCTAGCTGTACTGCAACAGTTGTTTATACCAATGCTTGCGGCGCACAAACCAC
>CAMLFK010000005.1 GCA_946479255.1 uncultured Oxalobacteraceae bacterium | reverse complement strand
AGCGCGCTTCGTGAAGAATTTCATGGATGGGCAAACCAGCATCGACGCCGCCATCACGGCCTACGTCAATGCGGTCAAGGATGGCAGTTTCCCCGCCATCGAACACTGTTTCTAACTTTTCAAGGAGTCCAATGCGCCTGCATGTCCTGTTGCTGTCTGCCGCTGTTGCCTGTCTCAACCCGGCCCATGGCGCGACAGCGCCGTCCGTGCCTAACCAGTCGTTCGAACGCTTCGATGCGGCCACCGGAAAGCCGGCGGAATGGTACATCAACGCAAAGGACTACAGCGTGCGGAGCGAATGCGCGCCCAAGTGCGTACTGAAAGTCAGCAGCACGCCAACAAGCACCAGCATCACCACCGCCTCCGTTATGCACACCGTGCAACCGGGAGAAGCCGGCGGATACCGGCTGGTCCTCTCCGGGCGGATCCGCACCGAAGGCCTCAGCGGCTCGGCGGTGCTGTGGATGCTCACCAATCTGCCAAACGGCACGATGCATAAGCTGACCAGTATGCAAGAGCGCGCGCCAACGGGCACCACCGGCTGGCAGCGCTTCGAAGTGGACCTGCCGATTCCGTCCAACGTCGCGAACATCACATTCGGCACCCACGTTACCGGTACAGGGACAGCCTGGTTCGACGACCTGGCGCTCACCGTCGACGATTCCGTGCGGGTGCCGGCCCTCGACATTATCGTGCCGCCGCCGCGGCCCGTCGCTTCCCAGGTTCTGCTGGACGCGGCCGCCCTGGCGATTCCCGCGGCCGATATCCCCGCCATCAAGCCGGCCTGGCGCGCCGACATCCAGGCGCGCCGCCAGCCGATCCGCTCCCTGTTCAGCGACGACTTCAGCGACCTGCAGTTCCTCAAGCCGCTGGTGAGCGGCAAACGTGTCGTCCAGCTGGGCGAAAGTGGACATGGCGTGGCCGAGTTCAACTGGGCCAAGGTCAGGCTCATCAAATTTTTGCATCAGCAGCTGGGCTACGACGTGATCGCCATGGAAGGCTCGCTGCAGGACTGTTACGACGCCGACCGGCTGGCCGGCGCGCTGGAGGCGCGCGAGCTGCTAAGGAATTGCGCCTTCCAGGTATGGGACAACGCCGAGGTGCGCGAACTGTTCGCGTACGTCGCCGGCACGCGCAACACCTCGCGGCCGCTGACGCTGGCGGGTTTTGACACGCAATACAGCGCCTGGCACAACCCGGAGAAGGGCAAGCGCCTGCGCGCCATGCTCGAGACGCTGGCTTCCCCGATGGCATCGCAGGTGGCAGCGCAGGACGCCGAGCTACGCAAGGCATCTGGCGACCTGCCCCCGCAGGCGCAGGAGCGCCTCAAATCCTTCGAACTGGCGCTGGCCAGCCTGCTCAAGGCGCAGCGTGCCCGACTGCTGGCCGGCGGGCATGCGGCCGCCGATATCGACCTGGAGATCCAGGCGGCTGCAAGCCGCGTGCGCTTGATCGAACACCAGGCCGCTGGGCTGTCGCCGCTCACCAACAACCAAATGCGCGACGAAGCGATGGCCGACAACTTCGACTTCGTGCTCGATACGCTGTATCCGAAGAAAAAAGTGATCGTCTGGGCGCACAACGCCCACATCGCATGGCAGCGCCCGGCCGGCCAAGCGAAGAGCATGGGCTATTTTCTGGCCAAGCGCCGCAAGGCCGAGGTCTACAACGTCGGGCTCTACATGGGGCGTGGCGTGGCAACGATGAACGACAATACCCCATACCGCATCCCACCGCCGGCTGCATCGACCATGGAAGCGGTGCTGGCCAACGGCGGCCTGAAGTACAGCTTCGTTGATTTCTCGCGCGCCAAAAAGGGCCCCGGCACCGAATGGATGTTCCGACCGGTGATGGCGCGGGATTGGGGTTTGTACCCTGGACGGATTACCCCGGCCAGTGCCTACGACGCGGTGTTGTATATCGACGTCGCCACGCCGCCGGACAAGCGTTGACATGAGCAGCAGCGCACGCCTGTTCCTGGCCTTGTATCCCGACGGCGCGCTGCGCGCCGCGCTGGCCGGCTGGCGCGACAGCTGGCAGTGGACGAAGTCGGCGGCGCTGGTCGCCGACGACAAACTGCACCTGACCCTGCACTTCATCGGCGACGTCCCGCGCGACATGATCGAGGAACTGCGCGCGCTGCTGTGCGTGCCGGTCACGCCTTTCGAGCTGGAGTTAGGCGCCTCCACGGTGTGGCAGCACGGGATAGCGGTGCTGGAGCCCTTGTCCGCGCCACCTGCACTGCTGGAGCTGCATCGGCTACTGGGAGAACGCCTGGCATATGCGGGTCTCACGCCTGAAGCGCGCACCTACAAGCCGCATGTGACGATGGCGCGCCGCGCGGGGGCCAGCACGCCACCCGCGCACAGTCCCGATCTGCGCTGGCAGGCCGGTGGCTACGTGCTGATGGAGTCTGCGGGTGGGAGATACACTGTGCTTGAACACTACTCCGCATGCTGATCACTGATCGACGATGGTATAGGTTCATTCCCGCCAAGGGGGCGGGAACCTATAACATGCAAACAGCACTACCCGATCTGAATCCACGTCGTCTTCAACTCCGTGTACTTATCCAGCGCATGCAGCGACTTGTCGCGCCCATTGCCTGACTGTTTGACGCCACCGAACGGCACCGTAATATCATCGCCATCGTATTGGTTCACATGCACGGTCCCCGCACGCAAGGCGCGCGCGGTCTGGATCGCTTTGCTCATATCCGCGGTCCACACCGCAGCCTGCAAACCGTACGGGGTTGAATTGGCCTGGCGCACCGCATCCTTCACATCGGTGAAAGTGAGCACCGACAGCACCGGCCCGAAGATCTCTTCGCGCGCGATCGCCATATCGCTATGGACCTCATCGAACAGGGTCGGCGCCACATAGAAGCCGCCCGTCTCGGTCCGCAGTGCCTCGCCACCGGCGAGCAGCCTGGCGCCACCCTGCTTGCCCTGCTCGATATAGCCCATCACCGTCTTCATCTGCGCCGCATCGACAATGGCGCCCATGATGGTGTTTTCATCGAGCGGGTCGCCCGGTGTCCAGCGCGGGATCAGCGGCAGCGCCTTTTCCAGGAAGGCGTCCTTGATCGAGGCTTCGACAAACAGGCGCGAGGGCGCGTTGCAGCTCTCGCCCTGGTTGAAGTAAATCGACGAGATGGCGGCGCTGACGGCGGCGTCCAGGTCCGGACAATCCGCGCAGACGATGTTGGCCGATTTTCCGCCCAGCTCAGTCCAGGCGCGCTTGAGATTCGATTGCCCGGCCATCTGCATGATCTGCTTGCCCACGCGCGTGGAGCCCGTGAAACCGATGCAGTCGACATCCATGTGCAGCGCCAGCGCGGCGCCGGCCTCGTTTCCGTAGCCGGGCACCACATTGAACACGCCGGGCGGAATGCCGGCCGCCAAAGCCAGCTCGGCGAGCCGCAAGGCACTCAGCGGCGATTTTTCGGACGGCTTGAGCACCACGCTGTTGCCGCTGGCGAGCGCCGGGGCGATCTTCCAGGCGGTCATGATGAGCGGGTAGTTCCACGGCACGATGGCGGCCACCACGCCGACCGGCTCGCGCGTGATCAGCGCCAGGCTGTCCTCGCCGGTAGGGGCGATCTGGTCGTAGACCTTGTCGATCGCCTCGCCGTACCAGCGCAGGCAGTTGGCGCAGGACGGCACGTCCACGCTCTGGCTGTACTTGATGGGCTTGCCCATGTCCAGTGTTTCGAGCAGCGCCAGCTCGGCGCGGTGTTCCAGCACCAGGTCGGCGAAGCGGATCATGACCTTCTTGCGTTTGGCCGGCGCCAGGCCGGCCCAACGCCGGTCTTCAAAAGCCGCGCGCGCGGCCTGCACGGCGGCGTCTACATCGGCCTCTTCGCAGCGGGCCACCTGCCCCAGGCTGCGCCCGTCGATCGGCGACAGATTGTCGTAGGTACGCCCGGACTTCGCCGCAGCCCGTTCGCCGCCAATGAATGCACGTCCGTCAGCCTTGAGCGCCGCGGCACGCTCGTGCCATGTTGTATCTGCCATGTCATTTCCTCTGTTTTCATCTTTTGCATGCTTGGGGGAGGCAACGAAACGCTATAATCCACAAATTTTCTGCGCCAGTTTCGTTGCCTCGCGTCACTATTCAGCCTTGTTGCCTGTGGAGTAAACATACATGAATTACACCCTGATTTCTTCTGTGGTGATTTATCTGCTCGCCACCCTCGCGCTCGGCATGTGGGCCGGCACGCGCGTGAAGAACACCAGCGACTTTGCCGTGGCCGGGCGCAGCCTGCCGCTGATCATGGTGGTCACGACCACCTTCGCGACCTGGTTTGGCGCCGAGACGGTGATGGGCATTCCGTCCCGCTTCGTGCAGGGCGGCCTCAATGCCGTCGTGGAAGACCCGTTCGGCGCCGGCACCTGCCTGATCCTGGTCGGCATCTTCTTCGCCGCCCGCCTGTACAAACTGAACCTGCTGACCATCGGCGACTATTACCGCAAGCGCTACGGCAAAGGCATCGAGATCTTTTGTTCGGTCGCCATCATCCTCTCCTACCTTGGCTGGGTGGCCGCGCAGATCACCGCGCTGGGCCTGGTGTTCTCGGTCCTGACCCATGGCGCCATGTCGGAAGCCGCCGGCATGATTGTCGGCACCCTCGCCGTGCTGATCTATGTGGTGGTGGGCGGCTTCCTGGCCGTTGCCATCACCGACTTCATCCAGATGATCGTGCTGGTGGTGGGCCTGTCCATCATCGCCTGGTTTGCCGCCGACCTGGCCGGCGGCGCGGATCAGGTGTTCGCCATGGCAGACCAGCAGCAGCTGTGGAAGTTCCTGCCCGAGCCGAGTTTCCATGAAGTGGTGTTCTTCCTCGGCGCAGCCGTTACCATGATGCTGGGCAGTATTCCCCAGCAGGACGTGTTCCAGCGCGTGATGTCGGCCAAGAACGCGCCTACCGCGCGGCTGGGCGCCATCATCGGCGGCACCAGCTATATCCTGTTCGCCGCCGTACCGATGTTCATCGTCGCCTGCGCCGTGATGGTACTGGGCGAGAGCGGTATGGAGCTGGCCAAGAGCGATTACCAGCGCCTGCTGCCGACCTTCATCATGACCAAGATGCCGCTGGTGATGCAGATCCTGTTCTTCGGCGCGCTGCTGTCGGCCATCAAGAGCACTTCGTCGGCCACCCTGCTGGCACCATCGACCAGCTTTGTCGAGAACATCCTCAAGCACCTGCGCCCTGGCATGACGGACAGCCAGCAACTGTTTTCGGTACGCGTGACCATCGTCATCTTCGCGGCCCTGGTGCTGACCTATGCGATCGCCATGCAAGGCACTTCGATCTATGAACTGGTGTCGACCGCCTATCAGGTGACCCTGGTGGCCGCCTTCGTGCCGCTGGCCTTCGGCATGTACTGGAAGCGCGCCACCACCCAGGGCGCGGTGGTATCGATCGCAGCCGGGATGGTGACCTGGATTGTATTCTTCCCGCAATTCTCGACCTTCGGTGAAGCCTTCCCCGGTCAGCTGGCCGGCCTGCTGGCCGCTATCGTGGGCATGCTGGCCGGTTCGCTGGCGCCTCAGTTCATGGGCAACAGCAACGAACTTAAAGCCGACTAAGGAAAGCTGACTACAGCCAGCCGCGTTTGCGCAGGTCGACCAGGGTCTGGTCGAGGCAGAAGCGGATTTTGTCGACCATCTCGTCGATCTGCGCCGCCGTCATCACCAGCGGCGGCGCGATGATCATGCGGTCGCCCACGGCGCGCATGATCATGCCGTTATTGAACATGTGGCTGCGGCAAATCATCCCCACGCCCTGGGTCGGACAGAAGGACTCGCTGAAGTGGATGTGCTGGGCCTTGCGCCGCACCAGGTTCAGGCCGGCGACGAAGCCGCAGCTGTCGGCATAGCCGACCAGCGGGTGATTCATCAGGGTGGCGAATTTGGCCTTGAGGTAGGGGCCGGTGTCCATGGCGACCTGCTGCACGATTTTCTCGTCGATCAGGATGCGGATGTTTTCCAGTGCCGCCGCGCAGGCAACCGGGTGGCCGGAATAGGTGAAGCCGTGATTAAATTCGCCGCCCTTGTCGATCAGCACCCGCGCCACGCGATCCCCTACCAGCACCCCGCCCAGCGGCACATAGCCTGAGGTCACGCCCTTGGCGAAGGTGATCAGGTCCGGCTTGATGCCCATGAGTTCGGAACCGAACCAGGTACCGAGACGGCCGAAGCCGCAAATGACTTCATCGGCGATCAGCAGGATGCCGTACTTGTCGCAGATGCGCTGGATTTCGGGCCAGTAGGTGGCGGGCGGAATGATCACCCCGCCGGCGCCTTGCACCGGCTCGCCGATGAAGGCGGCCACCTTGTCGGGGCCGATTTCCTTGATTTTCTTTTCCAGCCAGCCGGCGGCAACGATGCCGAACTCGTTCTCGCTCATGCCGTGGCCGGATTGCACATAGCTGGGCTGGCCGATATGGACGATGCCGGGCATGGTGCCGTGCTGTTCGTGCATGCCTTCCATGCCGCCCAGGGCCGAGCCGGCCACGGTGCTGCCGTGATAGGCATTGAACCGGCTGATGATGGTGTGGCGGTTCTTGTAACCCAGCAGGTCCCAGTAGCGCCGCACCATGCGCACATTGGTGTCGTTCGCTTCCGAGCCGGAGCCGGTGTAGAACACGTGTTTGAACTGCGGCGGCGAGACTTCCGCCAGCAGCGCCGCCAGCTTGGTGGCCGGCACGTTGGTGGTGTTGAAGAAGCTGTTATAGAACGGCAGGGTCTGCATCTGGCGGTAGACCGCGTCCGAGATGCTGGTGCGCCCGTAGCCCACGTTGACGCACCACAGGCCCGACATGCCGTCGAGGATCTTGTTGCCTTCCGAATCCCACAGGTAAATTCCCTCGCCGCGCACCATCACCCGCGCTCGCTTGGCCTTCAAGGCTTCGTGATCGGTGAACGGATGCAGGTAATGCGCCGCGTCGAGCGCCTGGATGGCGGCGGTATCGACGCTGTCGCGCGCGGCGGCGGTGACCGATGCCGCCAGGGCGGCGCTCGGGACCGGTGGGATGGTAGACATGATGGACTCCGGTTGGTGGTACAGAAAATCAGACGTGCCGGTAAATCACACGTGCAGTAGCAAGTGTTCGCGTTCCCATGGACTGATGACGGTCATGAACTCCTGGTGCTCCAGGTCCTTGATCGCGGCATAGACGTCGATGAAGCGTTCGCCCAGCACGGTGCGCAGCTGGTCTTCGGCGCGCAGCAGGTGCAGCGCTTCGGGCAAGCCTTGCGGCAGTTCGAACGGCATGTCGTAGGCGCTGCCGGTCATCATCGGCGTCGGATCGAGCTGTTCGGTCATGCCGAGGTAGCCGCAGGCCAGGGTCACGGCCAGCGCCAGGTAAGGGTTGGCGTCGGCGCCGATGATGCGGTTTTCCACGCGGCGGTCCTGCACGCCGGATTCCGGCACGCGGAAGCCCACGGTGCGGTTGTCCAGGCCCCACTGGATGTTGATCGGCGCGGCGGTGTGGCGCACGATGCGGCGGTAAGAATTGACGTAAGGCGCGACGATCGCCATGGCCGACGGCATATAGCGCTGCAAGCCGGCGATGTACTGCTTGAACAGCAGCGAGGCCGAGCCGTCCTGGTTGCTGAAGATGTTCAGGCCGGTCTTGGAATCGACCACGCTCTGGTGCACGTGCATCGCCGAACCGGGTTCGCCGGCCATCGGCTTGGCCATGAAGGTGGCGTACATGTCGTGCTTGAGCGCGGCTTCGCGCAGGGTGCGCTTGAAGTAAAACACCTTGTCGGCCAGGCCCAGCGGATCGCCGTGCAGGAAGTTGATTTCCATCTGGCCGGCGCCGATCTCGTGAATGAGCGTGTCGACGTCCAGGTTCATCATCTCGCAGTAATCGTAGATGTCTTCGAACAGCGGATCGAACTCGTTCACGGCATCGATGCTGTAGACCTGGCGGCTGGTTTCGGCGCGGCCGCTGCGGCCCATCGGCGGTTTCAAGGGCAGGTCGGGGTCGATATTCTTGGCGGTGAGGTAAAACTCCAGCTCGGGCGCCACCACCGGCTTCCAGCCCTTGTCGGCGTACAGCTTGAGCACGCGCCGCAGCACGGTGCGCGGGGCGAAGTCGACCAGTTTGCCGTCGGCGAAATAGCAGTCGTGGATGACCTGCGCGGTCGGATCGGCGGCCCACGGCACCATGGTGATGGTGGTCGGGTCGGCCTTGAGGATCATGTCGCGGTCGGTGCTGGAAATGGCGCGGTCATAGGCGCCGTCGTCGACCGGGTAGTTGCCGGTCACGGTCATGCCCAGCACCTGCTCGGGGATGCGCATGCCGCGTTCCTGGGTGAATTTACCGCGCGGCAGAATCTTGCCGCGGGCGACCCCGGTCAGGTCGGGGATCAGGCATTCAATTTCGGTGACTCGTTTTTCATTGAGCCACAAGTCCATATCGGTGTAAGTAAAGTTTTCGCGGATTGCCATGATGGTCTCTCTGTGGTCTTGCGTTGACGGCGGGCGCAACAGGTGCGCGCGCGTGCTCGGAGCACGGAATGGCAAGCGAAGCTATGGCACGCGGCGGGCTGCCCACCTTTCATAAGTTGTGAAGGTTGCTCGGATCATGCGCGTCGTCCATGGGTGGCTTGGTAAACTCGGCAGGCTTGGCCGAAGGCGCCGAACATTTTCATCGAGTCGGGATTTTCGGTGATGCGCCATTCCGGATGCCATTGCAGGGCAAGGGCAAAGCCGGGCGAGGCCGGCACCGAAAACGCTTCAACCAGGCCGTCTTCGGCCACGGCCTCGATCGCGATGCCGGTGGCAATGCGGTCGATGCCCTGGCCGTGCAGCGAATTAACGGCGATCTGCGGCACGTCACCCAGTATGCGCGCCAGCATGCCGCCCGGCGTCAGGTACACCGGATGGGCCGGGCCGTACTGTTCTTCGAGCGGAAGATCGGGGTCTTCGCGGTGATCCATCTTGCCTTGGACTTCCTGGACGGCCTGGTGCAGGCTGCCGCCCAGCGCCACATTCATCTCCTGAAAGCCGCGGCAAATGGCAATGACGGGAATGCCTCGCTTGATGGCGGCGCGGATCAGCGGCAGCACCGTGGCGTCGCGCGCCAGGTCTTGCGGCAGTTCGGGGTTGTAGACGGTTTGTTCGTAGTGGCTGGGGTGAACATTGGAAGCCGACCCGGTCAGCATGATGCCGTCGCACATGGCCAGCATGGTTTCCAGGTCGAGCGCATCCCCCAGTGCGGGCAGCACGACCGGCGCGCAGTCCGCACCGAGTGTGACTGCGTCGACATACTTCATTTGCGCTGCATGATACGGGTGGTCGCCGATCTGGCGCACGCAGGCAGGAACTAGCACGATTGGTTTACGCATGATGCCGTCTCTTTGTGGGTTGGGCACTTGGTTCAGTGTAGAACGAAATTGATCTGAAGGCGAGTGCCTGTTGATCTCGATCAAACCTATGGCCCCAGCTTACGGGAAAGTTGGCAACTTTGCCAACACGGCAGGAAGCCGGCGCCTGCCGACATGGCTGAAAAGGGCTAACATGTGGTATCGAATAGATCACATTAAGGTACTGTCATGCTTGATCTTAAAGACCCATCCCTGCTGCGCCAGCAGTGTTTCATCGACGGCCATTGGTGCAGCGCCGACGACAACGCCATCATCAAGGTCAGCAATCCCGCCACCGGCGAAACGCTGGGCAGTGTGCCCCAGATGGGCGCGGCGGAAACACGGCGCGCGATCGAAGCGGCCAATTCCGCCTGGCCCGCCTGGCGCAAGAAAAACGTCAAGGAACGCGCCCTCATCCTGCGCAAATGGAACGATTTAATACTGGCGAACGCCGACGATCTGGCGCTCATCATGACCGCCGAGCAAGGCAAACCACTGGCGGAATCGAAGGGCGAGATCGCTTACGCGGCCTCGTTTATCGAATGGTTTGCCGAGGAAGGCAAGCGGGTGGCGGGCGACACCCTGCCCTCGCCGTGGCCGGACCGGCGGCTGGTAGTGACGCGCGAGCCGGTCGGCGTCTGCACCGCCATTACGCCATGGAACTTTCCGGCGGCGATGATCACCCGTAAGGTCGGCCCGGCACTGGCGGCCGGCTGCCCGATGGTGGTCAAGCCGGCCGAACTGACGCCGTTCTCCGCGCTGGCACTGGCGGTGCTGGCCGAGCGCGCCGGCGTGCCGCCCGGGGTGTTCAGCGTAATCACGGGCGGCTCCAAGGTGATTGGTGCGGAGATGACCAGCAACCCGCTGGTGCGCAAATTAAGTTTTACCGGCTCCACGGAGGTGGGGCGCATTCTGATGCAGCAATGCGCGCCGACGATCAAGAAACTGTCGCTGGAACTGGGCGGCAACGCGCCGTTTATCGTGTTCGACGATGCCGACCTGGATGCCGCGGTGGAAGGCGCGATTGCATCGAAGTACCGCAACGCCGGCCAGACCTGCGTGTGCGCCAACCGCATCTATGTGCAGGAAGGCGTGTATGAGGCGTTTGCCGAGAAATTGGTCGCCGCCGTCGGCAATCTCAAGGTGGGCAATGGCGTGGAGCCTGGGGTGACGCAAGGGCCGCTGATCGAGGAAAAGGCCGTCGTGAAGGTCGAGGAGCATATTTCCGACGCGCTGGCCAAGGGCGCGCGCCTGCTGATGGGCGGCAAGCGGCATGCGCTGGGGCATAGCTTCTTCCAGCCCACCGTGCTGGCCGATGTGGATTCCAATATGCGGATAGCCAGCGAGGAAACCTTTGGCCCGCTGGCGCCGCTGTTCCGCTTCAAGGACGAGGATGATGTGATCGCCATGGCCAATGCCAGCGAGTTCGGGCTGGCGGCGTATTTCTATGCGCGCGATATCGGGCGGGTGTGGCGCGTGGCCGAGGCGCTGGAGAGCGGGATGGTTGGCGTGAATACGGGTTTGATATCCACCGAGATGGCGCCGTTTGGGGGTGTGAAGCAATCAGGGTTGGGACGAGAGGGATCGCGGTATGGGATCGAGGATTACCTGGTGATCAAGTACATCTGCATGGGTGGCGTGTGATACGACTTTAATCGTACTCGTCGTACTTCCGCGCATCGCCGCGCACTTTGTCAGCGGGATACTTGGCGGCGTTGAGCGCCATCTTTTCGGTCACGGCATCGCCAAGGTCGACACCCAGCTTGTCGGCCAGCTGCACCAGGTACAGCAGCACATCAGCCATCTCATGGCGCACCTGCTCCAGGCCGTCAGGCCCCAGTTCATCTTTCCGACCATCACGCAGCCACTGAAAAGGCTCCAGCAACTCGGCCGCTTCCACACTGAGCGCCGCAGCTAGATTCTTGGGCGTATGAAACTGCTCCCAATCGCGCTCGCCCGTGAACGCACGGGCCAGATCGCGAATGGTGCGCAGGTCGTTGGCGTCGCCGGACATTTACTCTCGCTGCGACAGCGCGCGTTCCAGTTCGGCCATGCCGGCCGGCAGGTCGAGCGCAGCTCCACCGGCTTGCATGCTCGAACCGAGCGCGTGAAGGGTCCGAAACAGGTTATGCGCGCGGCTCTGCTCGCCCATCTGGCCGATGCGCACGATGTTCATGCCGAAGGCGCCGGAAATTTCCACCTTGTGGACGCGTGACATGTGATCACGCACGCCATCGGAGGATACGTTCTCCGGCGTAACGATGCCGACCACGGAATTCAAGCGATGCTCTTTTTCCACCAGCAGTTGCAAGCCCATGCCTTCAATCCCTGCCTGCAGGGCTTCGGAACACAGCTGATGACGATGGAAGCGCTTGGGCAAGGTTTCGCTGCACACCAGCCGCAGCGCTTCATGCAAGGCCAGGATGCCGGACACCGGCGCCGTGTAGTGATAGGACTTCTGGTTCCAGAACTTGTCGGCCAGCTGGGCGTCGAGGCACCAATGGAAAGGCAGCTCGGTGCGCGAAGCAATCTTCTTGGCCCAGGCGCGCTCGGAAAACGCCAGCAGCGACACACCCGGAATCGAGGACAAGCCCTTCTGCCCGCCGGTGATGACGGCATCGATCTGCCAGTTGTCCATTTCCAGCGGCATCGTGCTGAGGGTACACACCGCGTCGACGATGATCAGGCAGCCGTGCTCGCGCGCCACCTTGGCAATCCGATCCAGGCTGCGGTTGCAGACGGTGTTCGAGGTTTCGCCTTGCACCAGGGTGATGGCGTCGTAACCGCCCTCGCGCAATGCGCGCTCGACCATGTCGACACTGGCGCTTTCGTTACCGGGAACTTCGAGGATGGTCGCCTCGCCACGCACCCGCGCGACCATCTCGGCCATGCGGCGGCTGAAGTAGCCGTTGCAGATACACAGCACCTTCTCGCCGGGACGGACCAGGTTGGCGATCGCCATTTCCATGGCCGCGGAACCGGGGCCGCCCACGCCCATGACGTACTTGGAGCGGGTCTGGAACACGTAGCGTCCCATGTCCTTGACCTGTTCGATCACCTTGTTCATGGTGTCGCCCAAGTGGTTGATGACGATCGAGTTGGCCGCCGCCACCCGCTGCGGAATCGGGACCGGGCCGGCCCCCATCATCAGCAAAGGTTCATCCGGCAAAATATCGTCGAGCGGGACGATATGCGGAACACTGACAGCCTCGATCATTACCTTGCTCCATCTAATGGTTGGAGGGTCAGCATATCATTTTTTCTATTTGGGCAATGGATCAGGCAGCGTCGATGCCGTCCTCATACGCCTTCAAACGGGCTTGCGACTTCGGTGCCAGCTGGTCGGCGCTGCTCACGGACATATTGAGGTCTCGCAGCAAGCCGTCCTGCAGGCCGTACACCCAGCCGTGCACGGCCAGCTGCTGGCCGCGTTCCCACGCGTCCTGGACGATGGTGGTCTGGGCGGTGTTCACAACCTGTTCGATGACGTTCAGTTCGCACAGGCGGTCGGCGCGCTCTTTCGAGGGCAGCACGTCACCCAGGTAGCGGTCGTGCTTTTGCTGCACGTCTTGCACATGGCGCAGCCAGTTGTCGGCCAGGCCGACGCGCTTGTTGACCATGGCAGCGTGCACACCCGAGCAGCCGTAATGGCCGCAGACGATGATGTGCTTGACCTTCAGCACGTCGATGGCGAATTGCAGAACGCTCAGGCAGTTCAGGTCGGAATGGACCACGACGTTGGCGATGTTACGGTGCACGAACAGTTCGCCCGGCGCCAGGCCCAGCAGTTCATTGGCCGGCACGCGGCTGTCGGAGCAGCCGATCCACAGGAATTCAGGGGTCTGCTGGGCCGCCAGGCCTTTGAAAAAGTTCGCGTCCTTGGCCACCATCGCAGCCGCCCAGTCGCGGTTACGCTTGAACAGGGCTTCGGTATCGTCATTTACTTGGGTCATGTTGATCCTGTGAGCTCGAAAAAAAACCGCTGTCGGCATGGCAGCCGGTAAGCAGCGGTTGGATTGGGAACGGCGTTTGCAGGATGCTATTTTAACCGATTTGGCTCACCGCGATGAGCGCTGCGGCCAGATGTAAAAAACCGCCAAGGGCTCGCGCGCTTGACGGTTTTTTACAGCTCGCCCTGGGGTCCAGGCTTACTCGAAAAAGGTTTTCACTTTGTCCATCCAGCCCTTGCTTTGCGGGCTGTGCTTGGCGCCGCCTTCAACGGTCAGGCGCTCAAACTCGCGCAGCAGGTCCTTTTGCTTCTCGGTCAGCTTGACCGGGGTCTCGACCGCCACGTGGCAGAACAGGTCGCCCGCATAACCGGAACGCACGCCCTTGATGCCCTTGCCCTTCAGGCGGAAGGTCTTGCCCGACTGGGTACCTTCAGGAATCGTGAACGATACCTTGCCGGTCAGCGTAGGCACTTCGATCTCGCCGCCCAGGGTAGCCTTGACGAAGGAAATCGGCATCTCGCAATGCAGGTCGTCGCCTTCGCGCTGGAACACGGCGTGCGGCTTGATGTGGATCTCCACATACAGGTCGCCGGCCGGGCCGCCATTGGTGCCCGGTTCGCCGTTACCGGACGAACGGATGCGCATGCCGTTATCGATGCCGGCAGGGATCTTCACTTCCAGCGTCTTGTTGCGCTTGATGCGCCCCTGGCCGCCGCAAGGTGCGCACGGGTCGGTGATGACCTTGCCGCTGCCGTGGCATTTCGGGCAGGTCTGCTGGATGCTGAAGAAACCTTGCTGCATGCGTACCTGGCCGTGGCCGGCGCAAGTGGTACAGGTGGTCGGCGCGGTGCCCGGCTTGGCGCCCGTGCCATGGCAGGTGTCGCACTTGTCCCAGCTCGGCACGCGGATGGTGGTGTCGAAGCCGTGCGCCGCCTGTTCGAGGGTAATTTCGAGGTTGTAGCGCAGGTCGGCGCCGCGGTACACCTGGGGACCGGACGAACGGCCGCGGCCGCCACCGAAGATGTCGCCAAAGATATCGCCGAAACTGTCGGCAAAGCCGCCGCCGCCGAAACCGCCGCCACCGCCGCCACCCATATTGGGATCGACGCCGGCATGGCCGTAACGGTCGTAGGCCTCGCGCTTTTCCGGATTGGTCAGCATCTCGTAGGCTTCCTTGACTTCCTTGAACTTCTCTTCCGATTCCTTACTGTCCGGATTGCGGTCCGGATGGTATTTCATCGCGAGCTTGCGATAGCTCTTCTTGATTTCTTCTTCCGAAGCATTCTTCGCGACCCCGAGGATCTCGTAATAATCACGCTTTGCCATTTGTCGGCACCTTGCTTGTCTGACTAACCAAAAAACTAAACCGAAACGTATCCCGCGATGGTATCCCGTCTACGCAAAAAAACCGAGCCCACGAAGGGGCTCGGTCCGATTCGCTGCGAACCGGGTATTACTTTGCGTCTTTCACTTCCTTGAAGTCGGCATCGACGACGTCGTCCTGGTCCGGCTTGGCACCGCTGTCGCCGCCAGCCTGCTGGGCACCGGCGTCACCGCCGGCTGCCTGCTGCGCCTGCATGTCGGCGTACATCTTCTCGCCCAGCTTTTGCGAAGCGGCCGACAGGGCTGCGACCTTGGCGTCGATATCGCCCTTGTCGCCCGACTTGATCGAGGCTTCCACATCGGTGATTGCTGCTTCGATCTTTTCTTTCTCGCCGGCTTCCAGCTTGTCGCCGTATTCGGTCAGCGACTTGCGGGTCGAGTGCACCAGCGCGTCGGCCTGGTTGCGCGACTCGGCCAGTTCCTTGACCTTCTTGTCTTCTTCCGCGTTCAGCTCGGCGTCCTTCACCATCTTCTGGATCTCGTCTTCCGACAGACCCGAGTTGGCCTTGATGGTGATCTTGTTCTCTTTACCGGTGGCCTTGTCCTTCGCGCCCACGTGCAGGATGCCGTTGGCGTCGATGTCGAAGGTCACTTCGATCTGCGGCGTGCCGCGCGGTGCCGGCGGGATGCCTTCCAGGTTGAACTCGCCCAGCGCCTTGTTGCCCACTGCGATTTCGCGCTCGCCCTGGTAGACCTTGATGGTCACGGCCGGCTGGTTGTCGTCGGCGGTCGAGAACACCTGCGAGAACTTGGTCGGGATCGTGGTGTTCTTCTGGATCATCTTGGTCATCACGCCGCCCAGGGTTTCGATACCCAGCGACAGCGGGGTCACGTCCAGCAGCAGCAAGTCCTTGCGCTCGCCCGACAGCACCGAGCCCTGGATCGCGGCGCCAACGGCCACGGCTTCGTCCGGGTTCACGTCCTTGCGTGGATCCTTGCCGAAGAACTCTTTGACTTTCTCTTGCACCTTCGGCATACGGGTCATACCGCCGACCAGGATGATGTCGTCGATGTCCGATACCTTCACGCCGGCATCCTTGATGGCGATGCGGCATGGCTCGATGGTGGCGGTGATCAGCTCTTCCACCAGCGACTCCAGCTTGGCGCGGGTCATCTTCAGGTTCAGGTGGACCGGCGCGCCGTTCGCCATGGCGATGTACGGCTCGTTGATCTCGGTCTGCTGCGACGACGACAGTTCGATCTTCGCGCGCTCGGCCGAAGCCTTGATGCGCTGCAGGGCGATCGGATCCTTCTTCAGGTCCAGGCCGTTGATCTTCTTGAATTCGTCGATGATGTAGTCGATCACGCGCTGGTCGAAGTCTTCGCCGCCCAGGAAGGTGTCGCCATTGGTCGACAGCACTTCGAACTGCTTTTCGCCATCGACGTCGGCGATTTCGATGATCGACACGTCGAAGGTACCGCCGCCCAGGTCATACACGGCGATCTTGCGGTCGCCCTTGTCGGTCTTGTCCAGGCCGAAAGCCAGCGCGGCCGCGGTCGGCTCGTTGATGATGCGCTTGACGTCCAGGCCGGCGATACGGCCGGCATCCTTGGTCGCCTGACGCTGCGAGTCGTTGAAGTAAGCCGGTACGGTAATGACCGCTTCGGTCACTTCTTCGCCCAGGTAGTCTTCAGCGGTCTTCTTCATCTTGCGCAGCACTTCCGCCGAAATTTGCGGTGGTGCCAGCTTCTTGTCGCGCACGCCGATCCAGGCGTCGCCGTTGTCGGCCTTCATGATCTGGTAAGGCATCAGACCGATGTCTTTCTGCACTTCCTTCTCATCGAACTTACGGCCGATCAGGCGCTTGACCGCAAACAGGGTGTTCTTTGGATTGGTCACCGCCTGGCGCTTGGCCGGCGAGCCAACCAGGATTTCGCCATCATCTTGGTAAGCAATAATGGAAGGCGTCGTACGCGCGCCTTCTGCGTTCTCGATTACCTTTGGCTGACCATTTTCCATGATCGCGACGCAGGAGTTAGTGGTTCCCAGGTCGATACCGATAATTCTGCCCATGATTTGTTGTCCTTTTGATTACTTAGTTTCAGATGATACGAATATGTGGAAAAACTGCGCGCTTTCAAGACCTTGCGTGCGCCACGCGATGTAAATATTTACTTGGCTTGCGCGGCGGTCACGATGGCGGGACGCAATAAGCGATCCGCGATCATGTAGCCTTTTTGCAGCACGGTCACAACGGTATTGGCTTCCTGGTCGGCCGGCACCACGGCCACGGCCTGGTGCTTGTTCGGGTCCAGCTTGTCGCCCTGCTGCGGCATGATTTCGACCAGGCGGTTTTTCTCGAACGCCGAGGCGAGCTGCTTGAGGGTCATTTCGACACCTTCCTTGAGCGACTCGATCGACGGGGTTTCCACCTTCAGCGCCATTTCCAGGCTGTCACGCACCGGCACCATGGCCTCGGCGAAACCTTCGATGGCGAACTTGTGTGCCTTGCTCACGTCTTCCTGGGCGCGGCGGCGGATGTTCTCGCTCTCGGCCTTGGCGCGCATGAAGGCGTCGTGCATCTCGGCCAGCTTGGCTTCGGTCGCGCTCAACTGCTCTTCGAGGCTGGGCTCGGCGGATGGTGCCGGTGCCGATGTCGGAACGGTTTCCTCCAGCGGAGTAGACACTTCCTGATTTTCTTGGTCTTGCATCGAAAAAACTCCTAGAATCAAAGACTTGGCTGTTATTTGGGGGGTGTCCTGCTAACCACACAGCGACCCAGATGGGGCTATATCCTACAATTTCAAGGGATATATGTACGGCGCGCAGATGTAACGGCGCTTACAAATCTTACGCAATTGGGGGATACATTATTTCGGCGACCGACCTACTATGACTTCAACAAGTTTTTCGTGTGCGCGAGGGAGCCGTGAGATGAAGTTGCCGTTGATTGCCGCCATTATCGTTGCCTACACAGTCCTGGCGATGGCGTGGATCGTCTACGCCGAGAAGGTCTTACCCCAAGGTTTTGTACCCAGCCCGCTATTTTAACAGGCGGCTATTGTCCGCCTGTTAAGCCCCCAGCCGCGCCGCATGTGCGCGGCCTGCCTCGTAATCCTTCTTCTGCGCATCGCGCTGCATCGACGTCATCATGGTCGGCCAGCCGATCAGGTGCTGCTCGGCGATTTCCGCCAGACCATTAATCCAGGCCGGCGATTGGTTCAGGCAGGGGATGTAGTGAAAATCCTCTCCGCCCGCCGCCATGAAGTCATGCCGCACTTCCAGATTGATTTCTTCCAACGTTTCCAGGCAGTCGCTGGTAAAGCCCGGGCAGATCAGGTCCACCCGCTTGACGCCATCCCTGGCCAGTTGCTGCACGGTTGGCGCGGTGTAGGGCTGCAGCCATTCCGCCTTGCCGAAGCGTGACTGGAAGGTGACGATGTAGTCGTCCTGATTCAGGCGCAGCTTGGCCGCCAGCAGTCGCGCGGTCTTGTAACATTCGCAGTGGTAAGGGTCGCCCAGCATCAGGGTGCGCTTGGGCACGCCGTGAAAACTCATCACCAGCTTGTCGCCCCGGCCGTTGGCTTCCCAATGCGCCTCCATCAGTTCGGAGAGCGCGTGGATATAGCCTTCGTGGTCGTGATAGTTGCGCACCAGGCGCAGCTCGGGAATGTTGCGAACCTGCGCGTAGTGGGCGAACACGGCGTCGTTGATCGAAGCGGTCGTGGTACCCGAATATTGTGGATAGGCAGGCAGGACCACGATGCGCTCGCAGTTGGCCGCTTTTAATTGATCCAGTACTTCCGGCAGCGACGGCGAGCCGTAGCGCATGGCCATCACCACCTTGATGCCGTCGTGGCCGCGCTCGCCCAGGGCGCCGCGCAGCAGGGTGGCTTGTTTCTGGGTGTGCACCTTCAGCGGCGAGCCTTCCTGGGTCCAGATCTGCGCATACTTGGCCGCCGATTTACCGGAGCGGAACGGCAGGATGAGCAGGTTCAGGATGAACCACCAGACGGCACGGGGAATTTCCACCACGCGCGGATCGGACAGGAATTCCTTCAAATAACGCCGCACCGCCTTGCGGGTGGGTGCATCCGGCGTGCCGAGGTTGACCAGCACGATGGCGCTCTGCGGAACGGTGCCGTGGGTGTGCTGGGGTTCTGGTTTGAAGGGCATGAGGGAGATGATTGGGGGAAACTATTTATTATAGGTGCTATGGGGAAAACGCATAGCATCTGAGCAGCACTAAGACGCCAACAACTCCCGCGCATGCTTCCGGGTTGTCGCAGTAATCTCCAGCCCACCGAGCATACGCGCAACCTCCTCCACCCTTGCCTTCGAATCAAGCACATCGATCCGCGACACAGTCTTGCCAGCATCCGTCGTTCCCTTAGCCACCTGGAAATGCTGATTCGCCTGGCTGGCCACCTGCGGCAAGTGGGTCACGCACAAGACCTGGCGGTCCTGGCCCAGGCGCTTGAGCAGTCGCCCAACCACCTCGGCCACACCGCCGCCAATACCGCTGTCGACCTCATCGAAAATCAGGGTCGGCGTGGTAGTCGCATTCGACGTGATCACGGAAATGGCCAGCGCAATGCGCGCCAGTTCGCCACCGGAGGCGACCTTGGCCAGCGGCCGAGGCGCCACGCCGGCGTGGCCGGCCACCAGGAACTCCACCTGCTCCACGCCATGGCTGGTCGGCTCACAAGGATTGAGGCCAACGACGAAACTGCCGCCGGTCATGTTCAGTTCCTGCATGGCCGCCGTGACCTGGGTACTGAGCAGCTTGGCCGCGCCGGCTCGGGTGCGCGACAGGCGCGCCGCTGCCTCCAGATATTCGCCCTTGAGCTTGTCTTCCTGCTTGCGCAGGCCTTCCACGTCGCTGGCGTCGGCCAGCTGCTTGAGCCGCTCCGACAGGCTGGCATACTCGTCCGGCAACTCTTCCGGCGTCACGCGGAACTTGCGCGCCGTGCTGTGAATCGCATCCAGCCGCGCCTCCACATGGCGCAGCCGCGCCGGATCGAGTTCGACCTTGTCCAGGTAGTTATTGAGGGCATACACCGCCTCCTGCAACTGAATGCGCGCCGGCTCCATGCAATCGAGCACAGGCTGCAATTGGGCATCCACATCAACCAGCTTGCCGATCTTGGCGGTCAGCGAAGACAGTTGCGACAGGATTGGATGATCCGATTCGGAAATGGCGGACAGCGCTTCCTGCGCGCCTTCAAGCAGGCTGGCGGCATGCGACAGGCGGCTGTGTTCGTTACCGATTTCGGCCCACTCGCCCGGCTTGATAGCCAGCTTTTCCAGTTCGGACACCTGCCACTCCAGCCGCTCGCGTTCCA
The DNA here is from genome assembly GCA_946479255.1 of uncultured Oxalobacteraceae bacterium. The sequence continues at coordinate 36,705 of CAMLFK010000005.1, read as the reverse complement.
GCAACACATTCTTGGCGTTGGTTTCGAATTCCTCGCGCTGGCGTGCCAGCGCACGCCATGCCTTATAAGTCGTCGCGACAATCTGGGCGTCGCCCGCCACCGCGGCATCCTTGAAAGCCGCCTGGCTGTCGAGCAGCACGCGCTGGGCGTCGGCCTTGAGCAAGGACTGGTGCGCATGCTGGCCATGTATGTCGACCAGCAATTCGCCCAGGTCGCGCAGCTGAGTGGCGGTCGCGGCGATGCCGTTGATGAAGGCCTTGGAGCGGCCGGCATTGTCGATCACGCGGCGCAGCAAGGCCCCGCCGTCTTCAAGGGCGAATTCGTTTAATTCCAGCCAGGCCTGGGCCGCCCCGCCGACCGAAAAATCGGCGCTGATGTCGGCCTTGGCGGCGCCTTCGCGCACCACGCTGGCGTCGCCGCGGCCGCCCAGCGCCAGCTGGAGCGCGTCGATCAGGATCGACTTGCCGGCGCCAGTCTCGCCGGTGAACACCGAGAAGCCGCTGGAAAATTCAAGTTCGATGGTATCGACGATGACGAAATCGCGGATGGTAAGGGTACGCAGCATGAAGAATCAATTCAGTAAGTGTGGGCCAGCTTGCCTTCGCCCAAAGGATATTCGTTCCAGTGCAGTTTTTCGCGCAGGGTGTCGTAGTAGCTCCAGCCCTCGGGATGCAGGAAGGTGATGTGATTGGGCGAGCGCGAGATGACGATCTGATCGCCGTGCTGCAGGCTGGCAAAGGTCTGCATGTCGAAGTTGACGCTGTTGTCCCGCCCGCTGACGATTTCCACCACGATCTCGCTGGAATCGGGCACCACGATCGGCCGGTTCGACAGCGCATGCGGGGCGATCGGCACCAGGCCGATGCCGCCCAGGCTGGGGTGCAGCAGCGCGCCCCCGGCCGACAGCGCGTATGCGGTCGAGCCGGTCGGGGTGGCGATGATCAGGCCGTCCGAGCGCTGGTTGTACATGAAGTGGCCGTCGACCGTGACTTTCAGCTCGACCATGCCGGCGCCGGCGCCGCGCGCCACCACCACGTCGTTGACGGCCAGGCCGCAAGCGATCATGGCGCCGTCGCGCATGACGCGGCCTTCCAGCAGGGTGCGCTTTTCGGCGAAGGTCTTGCCACTTAAAATTTCACCCAGCACCGGCAGCATGCGGTCCAGCGGGATGTCGGTCATGAAACCGAGCCGGCCCTGGTTAATGCCGATCAGCGGCACGTCGTAAGGTGCCAGCTGGCGCGCGATGCCCAGCATGGTGCCGTCGCCGCCCATGACGATGGCGGCACAAGCCACCTCGCCGATCCCGGCCGCGCTCATCGCTTCGATGTCCGGCAGGCCAAGGTGGGCGGCCGTGGCGGCCTCCAGCACGACGCGGTAGCCCAGGCCATGCAGGAACCCGACCACGCTCCTGACCGCGTCCGGCATGCCGGCGGTGTTATGCCGCACGACAAGTGCGATGGTCTGTGGCAGTGCGGTGTTTGCGGGCATGGAGCTCTCGGGTAGGAAGTAGGCGCAGGTGGGCGCTTCAGCGACACGCAGCAGATTAACCGATTCTGTCTGCTTCTGCCACCGACGGCTCGGCGGAGCAGCCTCGGCCGCTATACGGGTTCAATTGCGCGACCGCGTTCAAATCGAAGGGATACCATCCACACAACACTTTTTACAATACTCATGCAGGGAGAGCCATCATGGTGACCGAGACCCAGGACCGAAAACTCAACACCGACGCCAAGATCAACAACGATGGTGTCAAGCGCCTGCCGCACGAGCGCGACGAAGCGCCGGACGGCCAGGACCCCAAGCCGCGCGGCGTCATGAAACAGGCGGCCTCCGACCTCGAACAGGGCCTGGTCGATACCGACCTGCACGGCCAGCGCGGCGTCGAGGAAGCCGTACCCGCCACCCCGGGCACGGGCCAGGCCAAGCCGCAGCCCGATGCCAAAGAGGGCATGCGCCACCACGATTCGACCGTCAAATCGCGGGGTGGGGAATGAGGCCGAATTGGAATCCGGGCCGCATCCTGATCGGCCTGGCCCTGGCAGCGGCCGGCGCCGTCTCTGCCCAGAACATGCCGGCCGGCTTCGGCCCCGACCCCAAGCTGCCGCCCCCGGCCAAGACCTTGCTGCCGACGCTCAACGTCGCCAAGGCCGATCCATGGCCGAGCGGCACCGCGCCGACCCCGGCCGCCGGCCTCGCCGCCACCGCCTATGCGCGCGGCCTGGATCACCCGCGCTGGATTTACGTCTTGCCCAACGGCGACGTGCTGGTCGCGGAAACCAATAAACCGCCCAAGCCCGAGAGCGCCGACAGCGGCAGCATCAAAGGCGCGGTCATGAAAATGGCCATGAAAAAGGCCGGCGCCGAAGTACCTTCGGCCAACCGCATCACCCTGCTGCGCGGCGTCGGCCCGAACGGCGAGGCGGCCACCCGCAGCCTGTTCATGGATGCCTCCAACGGCCTCATGTCGCCGTTCGGCATGGCGCTGGTCGGCACCGACCTGTACGTGGCCAATGCGGACGCGCTGGTCAAGTTCCCCTACCAGGAAGGCGCTTCCAACATTTCCGCCAAGGCCGTCAAGGTGATGGACTTGCCGGCCGGCCTGAACCACCACTGGACCAAGAATGTGGTCGCCAGCCCGGACGGCAAGAAGCTGTACCTGTCGGTCGGCTCGAACAGCAATATCGGCGAAAACGGCATGGACATCGAAGTCGGCCGCGCCGCCATCTGGGAATTCGACATCGCCAGCGGCCAGGGGCGCGTGTTCGCCACCGGCCTGCGCAACCCGGTCGGGATGGCCATCAACCCGGAAAGCGGTGCCCTATGGACCAGCGTCAACGAGCGCGACGAGCTGGGCAACGACCTGGTGCCCGACTACATGACCTCGGTGAAGGATGGCGGTTTCTACGGCTGGCCCTACAGCTATTACGGCAAGACTGTCGATGCGCGCGTCAAGCCGCCCAAGCCGGAGCTGGTGGCCAAGGCCATCAAGCCGGACTACGCGCTCGGCTCGCATACCGCCTCGCTCGGCCTGGCGTTTTATGACGGCACCCTCATGCCCGGCTACAAGAACGGCGCGCTGATCGGCCAGCACGGCTCGTGGAACCGCAAACCGGCTTCCGGCTACAAGCTGATCTTCGTTCCCTTCAAGGGCGGTAAACCCAGCGGCGCGCCGATGGATGTGCTGACCGGCTTCCTCGGCAAAAACGGCAATGCCTATGGACGTCCGGTGGGAGTAGCAGTCGACAAGACCGGCGCCATCCTGCTGGCTGACGACGTGGGCAACATCGTCTGGCGCATCACACCCGTCAAGTAATTAACATTCCTGCAATGTGCGATCCCGTACATACAAGGGAACCGGGACCGCGCATCATGACTCCAATACCTCACACCAAGGAGAGCATGATGATCAAACGTTCAGGAAGCGCCGCCTGGCAAGGCGGCCTCAAAGATGGCACCGGCACGATTTCCACCCAGAGTGGGGTGCTCGATAACACCCAGTACGGTTTCAACACCCGTTTTGAAGACGGCCCGGGCACCAACCCGGAAGAGCTGATCGGCGCCGCCCATGCCGCTTGCTTCACGATGGCCTTATCCGGCCAGCTTGGCGAAGCCGGCATGACCGCCAAGAGCCTGGCCACCACCGCCACCGTCACGCTGGACAAAGTCGAAGGCGGCTTTTCCATCAGCGCGGTACACCTGAACCTGGTGGCTAAGATTCCTGGCGCGAACCAGGAAGCATTCGAGGCGGCGGCCCTGCGCGCCAAGCAGAATTGCCCGGTCTCCAAACTGCTCAACGCCACCATCACCCTCGAAGCCCGGCTGGAGAATTAAAGGCGCCGGCAGGCTCGCCCCGGCTCGACTAGAATCGCAATCTGTTCCATTTTTACTTCAAGGATGACGATGCGTATTCTGCACACGATGCTAAGGGTGGGCGACCTGCAGCGCTCGATCGATTTCTACACCAAGGTGCTCGGCATGAAACTGCTGCGCACCAGCGACAACCCCGAGTACAAATACACGCTCGCTTTCGTCGGCTACGGCAACAACCCGGACCATGCGGAACTGGAGCTGACCTACAACTGGGGCGTGGACAAGTACGAGATGGGCACGGCCTATGGCCACCTGGCCATTTCGGCCGAAGACATCGTGGCCGCCTGCGACTCGGTGCGGGCCAATGGCGGCAACGTCACGCGCGAACCGGGCCCGGTCAAGGGCGGCACGACGGTGATTGCGTTTGTGACCGATCCGGATGGCTACAAGATTGAGCTGATCGAGCGCGCCGGCCAGGGTCATGGCGCCGGGCTGAAAGCCTGAGAGCGATGATGCAGCGTCCCCGGCTCCGGCCGGGAACGCTTTGAAATCAAAATTACTTGACCAGCAGATTGTTAATCGGCACCAAGTCGGCTTCGCGCAGCGAACCGGACGCCGCCTTCAGGCGCAGGCCGTTGACGATGGTGTCGTAACGCGCGCGCGACAGGTCGGTGCGGGTCGAATACAGCTGGCGCTGGGCATTCAACACGTCGATGTTGATACGCACGCCAACCTGGTAACCCAGCTTGTTCGATTCCAGCGCCGAGGTGCTCGACACTTCGGCCGCCTGCAGTGCCTTGACCCGCGCCAGGCCGCTGTTCACGCCCAAAAACGCCTGGCGCGCATTCAAGGCCGCGGTACGGCGCGTGGTTTCCAGGTCCTGGCGCGCACGCTCTTCCTGGGCGATCGATTCACGAACGCGGCTGTTGACGGCAAAGCCGTTGAAAATCGGGACATTCCATTGCACACCGATGGCGTTGTTTTCGGACCGCCCGGCGCCCGCGGTCTGCCCGCTGGTCCGGCCCCGGCTGGCCTGGGCCACAAAATCCACCGTCGGGTAATGCCCGGCGCGGCTCTTTTGAATTTCGCGCCTGGCGATTTCGTAGTTGAGCTGGGCGTTGGTCACGCCATAGTTTTGCGCCTCCGCCGACGACACCCAGGGATCGATCAAAGCGGGTTCAGGCGCGCTCAGCGTGACGCCGGGCTTGAGCGGCGCCAGTGCGGCCGGCGCCGTACCGATAATAGCCTGCAAGGCGCTGCGACGATTGGCCAGATCGTTTTGGGCGGTATATTCGTCCGCCACAATCCGGTCGTACGCTGCCTGCGCTTCGTGGGTGTCGGTGATGGTCTGGGTACCGACTTCGAAGTTACGCTTGGCCGAGGCCAGCTGTTCGGTGGTCGCCACCATTTCGGCACGTTTCAGCTCAACGATGTCTTCCGCCGCCAGCACGTCGAAATAGGCTTGCGCCACGCGGGTGATCAGGTCCTGCTGGGCCTGGGCGAATGCCGCTTCGGCGGCCGCTTCCTGCAGCTTGCTCTGCTGGTAAGTCTGCCAGTTCGCCCAGCGAAATAATGGCTGCGACAGCGAAATGGAGGCCTGGTTGGTACGGCTGGTTAGCCCGGCCGTGGAGACGTTCCCCGGCATCGATTCGCTATCGTTGCGCGTGTAAGAGCCGCCGACCTGCACACTCGGCAGCAAGGAAGAACGCCCCTGTGGAACCCGCTCCCGGCCGGCCGCCAGCGCCGCCCGCGCACTGGCGAAAGCGGAATCGTTGGCCAGCGCTTGCTGGTAGACCTGGATCAGGTCGGCTGCCTGTGCATCCAGCGTCAAAAACGCACTGGCAATCAGCACGGCGAAAAGGGGTTTCTGCATTGCATTCTCCATCGGAGGTTCAAGGGTTTAAACAAATTGCAAAGGTGTGCTTCCAATCCCGCCGCTGATCGCTCAGTACTTCGGCATGGCGCTGTCGACCTGCACAGCCCAGGCGTGGATGCCGCCAGTTAAGTTAGTAACGCGGCTGAAGCCATTGCGCTCCAAAAATGCCGCCACGTTCATGCTGCGCGCACCGTGGTGGCAGATGCAGACGATCTCGGCATCGTCGTCGAGCTCCTGCATGCGTGCCGGAATGGTATTCATCGGTATCAGTGTCGAGCCATCGATACTGCAAGTGGCAAATTCCCAGTTCTCGCGCACGTCCAGCAACAACGGACGCGGGCGCGCTGGGTCGGCCAGCCAGGCCGCCAGTTCAGGCGCGGTAAGGTGGTTCATATCGTGATGGCGAGCCTCAGAACGTGAAGTGCGAGGGCTTGACCGACGCCTGCAGGTATTTCACATTGGTTTCGAACACCTTGACGGTGTCGTAAGCCGTCTCGGTCACGCGGGTAATGATCTCCACCGACATCACGGGCGCCTGGCCGACGATGGCGGCGATCCGTCCACCCACCTTGATTTGCTTGAGTAAGACTTCCGGCAACACCTCCAGCGCGCCCGAGATGACGATCAGGTCGTAAGGCGCGCTGCGCGCGAAGCCCTGCGAGCCGTCGGCTTCTTCCACGGTCACGTTGGTAACGCCGGCGCCGGCCAGGTTCTTCTCCGCCATGGCCTTGAGTTCAGGATTAATCTCGACGGTGGTCACGTGGCGCGCCTTGTGCGCCAGCAGCGCCGCCATATAGCCGGAGCCCGAACCGATCTCGAGCACGTTCTCGTGCTTCTTGACGGCGGCTTCCTGCATGATGCGCGCTTCGAGCTTGGGCGTGAACATCGCTTCGCCGTGGCCCAGCGGGATGTCGGTATCGACAAACGCCAGGCTCTGGTAGGCAGGCGGCACGAATTGCTCGCGTTTGACGACCAGCAGCAGATCGAGCACGTCCTGGTCCAGCACGTTCCAGGGACGGATCTGCTGTTCAATCATGTTAAAACGGGCTTGTTCGATATTCATCTAATGTACTCGGCGGAAAAATAATAATCCGATATTTTATCGTTGAACGGCCTTGGAACACACATCTTAACGACGTGAGCCCGGTGGCCGCGGGAAATTGCGACAGTCTGCAGTTTAAACGGGATGAACGTGCAAAAACGGCGACTTGGCGTTTTTGGCAACTTACTTGGCTGGAACTGCCCCTGAGGCCCCCTGCGCCATCACGCCATGCAGGGCCATGTCCAGGAAGGCTTCCAGGTAAGTCTGCGGATCGCGCTCCTGGCCGCCGCACGACCCGAGCGAGTGCTTCCAGGTGACCAGCATCAGCATGGGCGCGATCAGCACATGGGTCAGCATCTGCACGTCGAGCGGCCGGAATTCTCCGCTGTCGACGCCGCGATTGAGCAATCCGGACACCATCACGGTCCAGCGATCGATCACTTCTTCGCGGTAGAAAGCGGCCACGTCGGGGAAATTGCCCGCTTCGGCCATCATCAGCTTGATGATGCCCGAGGCCTGGGTGGCGCCGATGCGTTCCCACCAGCCCATGATCACGCAGCGCAACAACTTGGCGCTGCTGCCTTGAAATTCAGCAATCACGGACTCGGCTTCACCGATGCTGGCAACAATGTTCTCCCGCACGACGGCCTTGAACAGGTCTTCCTTGTTGGTGAAATACAGATACAGCGTGCCCTTGGAGACCCCGGCACGCTTGGCCACGTCTTCCAGCCGGGTGGACGCAAAGCCGCGCTCGACGAACAGATCGAGGGCGGCGGCAAGCAACTCCTGCGGCCGCGCATCCTTGCGGCGCTCCCAGCGGCGCTTCAACTCAAAAGGGCATTGCATGCGTCTATCCGTAACTTACTTGCGAGTCATTAATATAGCCCTGTGGTGTGGATGCGTCAATCGCTGAAATAAGTGTGCATACAGCAAACAGTAATTTCCTTTGTGAAAACAACCACCTAGCTCGCCCAGATGTACGATTTTGACGATTTGAACCTGCCATTGTGGTTTATCGTAATTGATCTGCCGCATTGTTCTCCATATTATGGATGCTGCGTCCTTTAGATGTATAAAAAAACACATCGAACGCGCGCCGTTAGGCGGACCGGGAGGCAAGCAGCCGCCGGCCCCGTCAGGATGGCTTTGTCAGTGCCGCGGGAGAGAGCGAGGCAAAGGCGATACCCCGGGTCGGCAACCATGCCGTCGACACGGACCTTAAACACATCGCATTAGTTAGGAAGAAGTTCATGAGGGGACACAATATGAAATTTCAGTACACGGCCATCGGCCTGGCCTGCATCACGCTGCTGAGCGCTTGCGGCGGCGGCAGCGACAGCGGCGACTCGGGGAAAAAGCAACAGACGCTCGACTTCACGTATCCGAAGGCACGTCCACTGATGGGGGCGCCAGAGCCCCTGGTCGCGACGGCAGCGTCCGGACAAGCCATTACGTTTACGTCGGAGACGCCAAGTGTCTGCACGGTGGCCGGCGTCAACCTCGTGCCAGTCAAGGCGGGTGAATGCGTGGTCACCGCCAGCGTAGCTGGCGACAGCACCTACGCGCCCGCGACGTCGCGGCAACTGTTCATGGTCCTGAAACAGCCCCAGATGATCATTTTCCAGTCGCCAGGCACCCAGGACATCTCCAAGGCGCCGGCGCCACTGGTCGGTATGTCCGAGTCAGGCCTGCCGCTGACCTATACCTCTGCCACACCTGCAGTCTGTACCGTGAACGGTGTAACGCTGACCTTGGTGTCCAAGGGACAGTGCCAGCTCACCGCATCGCAGCCGGGTGACGACCGCTATGCCGCGGCGACTCCGTTCCCGGTCGAGTTCAAGGTCGGCGATGCGATCCCGCCGATGCTGACTGTGCTGACCGGCTTCGCGTCGGACAGCAAGACACTCGAAGGCGCTGATGTCTCGTTTGGATCCGGCAGCAACCTGGACGGGTGGTGGTGTGGCGACCCGAAATGGTGCTCGAAGTCCATCAGCGAAGACGGTAGGAGTTTGAAAGGGCGCTACACGCTCTTTACGAAGGATCCCGCGCATCCGAACAATGATGGTTGGACCGCTGGCTACGCCAAGATCGAAGCCATGGTGCCGGGGGTGACAATCAGCTCGACCGGGGACACGACGACTGGCTTGCAAGTGGACAAGCAGACGACGATCAAGTTCTTCCTCACGCAAAACCCCGAGTGGTTCCTGGCCAATAACAACAAGGTCCAGGTCTACCTGAAACTCGGCCACTACATCAAGAAAGCCGACGGCGGCAATTGCAACCCGATGGTGAAAGCAGTTGTTCAGCCGCTGGCTGCCGCGAGTGTGATCGAGGTGCAGCTGAGCTCCTTCACCGAGTTCAAGGATAACTGTGGCGCGACCGGCTTGAATGCAGCTGCCCTAATGCAGGCCCATCCTATCGTGCAGTTCCAGGTCGAGAGCGATGGGATCAACCTCACGAATGCCTCCACGCCGGATCCGGACCCGTCCTATGTGACCGAGATCACCGTGACCGGCCCAGTGACGATTCAGTAAGCCGGCGCGCGCGGGAAGCCCGGTCTTCCCGGCGCCAGGCTCATACGCCGTCGCCCTGCGGGGCGGGCATTCGAGATACGTACTAGCAGAAAGTTAAGCAAATGACGAGAAAATTTAAAAAGACCACGCTGTCCATCGCCGTGGCCCAGGCCGCATTGATTTGCGGCGGCGCGGCATTCGCGCAATCCGCCCAGGCGCAAGACAATGCGGCAGCCACGTCCGCGCCCGGCGCCGACAAGCCGGTTCAAACCATTGTCGTGAGCGGCCAGCGCGCAGCGCTGCAGTCGGCCACGAAGATCAAGCAAAACGCCGAAGAGATCGTCGACGCTGTCGTGGCCGAAGAGGCCGGCAAACTGCCGGACCGCTCGATCACGGAAGTGCTGCAGCGGGTCGTGGGCGTCACGATGGACCGCAACCGTTCGCGCGGCGACCCGGAGCACTTCTCGGTGGAAGGTTCCGGCATTTCGGTGCGCGGCCTGACCTGGGGTTCGTCCACGCTCAATGGACGCGAATCGTTCTCGTCCGGCTATCCGGGACGCGAGCTGAGCTGGGGCGATATCCCGACCGAGCTGATGTCTGCCGTGGTCGTCCACAAAAACCCGCCTGCCGAGCTGCTCGAAGGCGGCGTCAGCGGCCAGGTGGACCTGCGCACCGCCCTGCCTTTCGACTATAAGGAATCGAAGGTCGCGCTCTCGACCTCGGCCAACTACACCGAGCTGGGCAAGAAAACATCGCCGGCCCTGTCCGGCCTGTTCTCGAAGCGCTGGAAAACCAGTACCGGCGAATGGGGCGCGCTGTTCGACATCTCGGCCAACCGGACCAACTCCTACAACGACACGGTGCAGCTCGATGCGTATTACCCGCGCACCGACATCAAACCGGGCGAGACCGTCTGGGTGCCTAAATCCGGATCGTTCCGCCGGAACACGGGCGACAATACCCGTGGCGGCGTGTACGGCGCACTTCAATGGAAAAACGATGGTCTCGAACACGCGCTGACCTATTTCCACTCGGCCTACAAATTGCGAACCGTCGAGCTCGCCACGTTTACGGGGATGGAAAACGCGTACAAGTCAACGCTCACCGATCCCGTATTTGACGCGAATAACGTTCTGCAGTCGGCCAGGTACACTTATCCGCTCGGCGGCCACGGGGCGAATAAATTTGCGGCCGGCGGCATCGGTTTCAATTCCAATACCGGTTACTTCGAGTCCTCATCGGCTACCCGTGAAATCGCCTTCAACACCAAGTGGAAAATTAACAACCAATGGTCGCTCCAGAATGACTTCCAATGGGTGAACGCGGAAGGCGAGGCTTCGGGGGACATGTATACCCTCAATACCTTCGTGCCGAGCATGGACCTGGACACCCGCCGCAACCCGGCCAACGTCAGCTTCGACGCGGCGGCCCAGGCTCACATGGCTGATCGGAACAACTATTTCATGGGCTTTGTGATGCCGGCCCTGAACAAAAACGACGGCAAGCTCTTTGCCTGGAAAGCCGATGGGCGCTTCCGCTTCGACGATCATCCGATCATGCGCGACGTACGCTTCGGCGTCCGCCTGACCGAGCGCAAGGCAAACTATCAAGAATCCAACCGCGACGCTTGGACGGGTATTTCCCGCCCTTGGGAAGTCGAGCCCACCAAAGTGCCGGGCCAGCTGCCGACCACAGGGGGCCGCGCCAGCTTTGGTTACCTTGACGACCCGCGATACGGCGATCTGGTGAAAACCCGTGTCGAAAACTTCAGTAACTTCTTCAATGGCAAGGTCGGCGTGCCGGCGCCGTCCGTGGTGCCCGATTTGGGCTGGGTCAGGGATCCCGCGAACTTCACGCCGGTCATGTTGATGACGAGAATGCAGTGCATTGACGGAGTGAATTACTTCAAACGCGGCCAAGCCGAACTTGACAAATGTGCGGATGTTGGCTCCGAGCTGACCCCCTTGGTTTACAACGACGACCCGTCCAGGCGCGGCCAGCAGAGCGAGAAGACCTCGGCCGGCTACATGTCGACCCGCTTCGGCTTCGACGAACTGCGCTTCCCGGTCGAGGGCAGCGTCGGCGTGCGCGTGGTCCACACCAAAACGGTCGCTCACGGGTATACCGTGTTCGATCCGAAGTACGACGGCACCACCCGCCCTGAAGTCCCGCGGTTTGGAAAGATCGATGAACCGATTGACGGCAAGAACTCCTACACTGACGTCCTGCCTAGCCTGAACCTGAAGATGGAGATCACGCCCCAGCTCCAGGCGCGCTTTGCGTTCGCCAAGTCGATGTACCGGCCGGCCTTCAGCGAGCTGCGCGAGTACATCAGTCTGGAGCAAAAGATCCAATACCCAAAAGAAGGCGAGGCCGGCACCGGCATCCAGGGTTTCAGCTACGTCGGCAGAGCCAAGGGCAGCTCCGCTCTCAAGCCGACCAAGGCCAGCAGTTTCGACGCGACGCTCGAGTGGTATCCGGGCAATGGCTCGTCGCTGACCGCGGCATTCTTTTACAAGGACGTGCGCGACATCATCTTGCAATCGACGGTGAAGCGCACCTACAACAGCCTGGCCGGCAGCCCGCAAGACTTCGTGATCACCTCGCCGGATAACGTCGCCGACGGTGAGGTGGCTGGCCTGGAGCTTGCTGGCCAGACCTACTTCAACAATGTCCCAGGGCTCGACAAGCTGCTGCCGGAGTGGGCCAAGGGTTTCGGTATTTCGGCGAACTACACGTATATCGATAGCAAGCAGAAGCTGCACAACCCGTTCGACTTGGGGTACTGCCCTTCGAAGAACGCGCAAAGCAACACGGTCACGACCATGTTCGGCTGCGACACCAACGGCGTGCCATTTACCGACCTGCCGCTCCAGTACCTGTCCAAGCACGCAGCCAACCTGATGTTCTACTACGACAGCGGCCCGCTGTCGGCTCGCCTGGCATACAGCTGGCGTGACCGCTACCTGCAGGGCGTGGACGTCAACGGTACGCGTGGCGAGGATGCCACGAGCGCAGATCCTATCCGCGCAGGCGCGCAGGACGTGAAATGGGGCCTGCCAACGTGGCAGGAAGCGACCGGCCAGCTGGATTTTGGTATGGACTACAAGTTCAGCGAAAACATCCGTGGCAGCTTCTCGGCGAATAACGTCCTCGACGTCACCATTAAGCAGACCCAACAGCAGCATATCGGCAACATGGGTCGTGCCTGGTTCCAGCCGGGCCGCAGCTATCGCCTGTCACTGCAATATCAGTATTAAATAGTAACAAGGGGGCCCCGCATCCGCGGAGCCCCCTCGCTAGCCGCCAGTGCGGCGACGCAAGATGCGGCATCGCTGCCGCATCGTTTCCCTCCCCTCAGCGTTCTAGAACGCCACCCGCAAGCCAACGCTCACCCTGCGCCCCACATCTTCCAGGGTCAGGAACTGGGTCTCGTTGTTGGCATACTCATGCATCCGCGAATTGCTCACGTTGATCGCATCCGCGTACAGGGCCATCGAGTCCGTCAGGTTGTAGCGCAGGCTGGCATCGGTCTGGCCGTAAGCCGCACGGTTGCGCGGCAAGGTGCTGCCGCCGCCGCAATCGACCGAGAAACGGTTGCGCCAGTTGTAGCTGGCACGGGCCTGGAACTTGCCGTTCTCGAAAAACACCGACGCGTTATACGACTGCGGCGACAAGCCGGGATAGCCGCAATCGACCACGCCGCCTTCGCGCTTGGCGCTGGCATCGACATAGGTGTAGTTGGCGGCGACGCCAAATCCCTGCAGCCAGGGCACCGAGTTATCGAAGACATACTGGCCGGCGATCTCGACCCCTTTGATCGTGCCTTTCTGGCCATTGCGGATACGGGTATCGTGCACCACCTCGTTAAATTGCGGGATGCGCATGTCGACCAGCGTCCTTTCCAGGAAGTTGGAGACCTTCTTCATGAACACGGCGCCGCTCACATAGTTGGTCTTCGACAGATACCATTCGTACGAGACGTCGAAGTTCTTCGACTCCATCGGTTTCAGGTAAGGATTGCCGCCCCCGGTCTGCACGTCGCCGAAACGGCCGCCGTACCAGTTATCCACGCTCATCTGGGACAGCGTCGGACGGGTGATGGTTTTTGACGCGCCAAAGCGCAGGATCATATCGTCGGTCAGGTCGAACTTGATATTGCCGGACGGCAGATAGTTCCTGTAGCTATTGTCGACCGTGGTCACGACGTTCGGACCCCAGTTGGAAATGAAGGTCGTATCGTTCGGGCTCTTGACGGCCGACAGCAGCTCGCGGCTGATGCCGGTCGACGTCGAGTCCACATGCACCATGCGCATTCCGGCGTTGGCGGACCAGCGTTCACCTTCCCATTTGGTGTCGAAGAACAGGCTCGACACTTTCTCCTTCACGCCCCACATCGATGGCTTGGTGTAATCGATCGCCATCGGGCCGTTCGGGTACTTGGTTTTATCCGAATACGTGGCCGGATCGTTCGATTGCGGCAGCAAGGAAGGCTGGTTCAGGTACGCCATGTACTCGAAAGGATCGAAGCTCAGGTAAGCGCTCGGTACCTTGCCGCCGAAGAAATTCTCCATCGGCGTGACGGTAAACAATGACGATGGCAGGGACAGGTGATAGCCACTGAAGGCATTCCAGGCATCGTTCTTGTACGTCGTGCGCTCGACATGACGCTGCGAATAGGCCACGCCGGAATCGACGCCTTTGAAATAACCGATGTCATGGCTCCAGGACGCATTCAGCCGGCCTTCATGCAGCTCATCGGTGGTCTCCACTTCGCCATTCGAGATCGCGTGGGCACGCACCGCGCTCGGGTCGGCAATGCCGTCACCGAAGACCAGGGTCGGCTCACGTCCGAACGTCAGTACATCGCCGTTCTTCGGCACCATGCCCGCCACCACCCACATATCCGGGTACTCGGAGGTGGAGCGCGAACTGGCGACATCGGCTTCGACTTTCCAGGCCGGCGACACCGCCCATTTCGAATTCAGGCCAAAGGCCTGGGTGATCGACAGGCGGTCGCCGCCCTTGACGATCATGTCGTTCGAATTGGCTTCGCCCAGCAGTTTGCCGGGACCGGCGATCGCCGGATTGTTGGCGAAAAAGGTCGAGCCGGGCCGCAGGAAACTGGTGATCTGGTCGTTCTCGTCGTATTTCACGCCGAGCTGGGTCGGGTTATTCCAGTCGCTGATGGCGATGACGGAATTACGCTGGTCCAGGCGCGAGTACAAGGCGTCGGCGGTCAGTTTCCAGGTGGCCGACGGGTTGTACTGCACCGTCAGGTTACCGACCAGGCGTTCGCGGCTCGTATTCTCCTGCTGGAAGCCGAAGCTCTGCGGGATATACAGCTTTTTGTTGGTCACGTTCGCCATCGTCAAGCCCTTGGAGTTGAGATCGCCGTCGATCAGCGCCACGTCGCGGTAATTCCATGCGTCGGTAATGGCCTTGTTTTGCTTCGATGCCCGGTCGGTGTACGACACCGAGGCGGTCACGCCCAGGGTGCGGTCCGCATTGGCGAAGGAATACATGCCGCTGGCGTTAGGCGTATGCTTTTTCGAATTGCTGTCGTACGAGTCGGAGATATTGACGACCGACGAGTGCCCGATTTTTCCGGACAAAGGCCGGGCCGTCTGAATATCCACGGTCGATCCGATCCCGCCCTCGGGCAGGAAAGGCTGCGAGGTCTTGTAGACCAGCGCTTTCGAAATCAGGTCGGACGACAGCAAGTCGAAGGAAAACTCGCGCCCGCCGGTATCGCTGGTCAGGGTGCGCCCGTTCACCAGCACGTTATTAAATTCCGGGCCCAGGCCGCGTACGGAAATGTACCGCCCTTCCCCGCCGTTGCGCTGGATCTGCACGCCGGTCACGCGCTGCAGGGATTCGGCGATATTCGTGTCCGGGAATTTGCCGGCGTCTTCGGCCGATACGGCATCGACCACACCGTCCTGCAGGCGCTTGGTGGTCAGCGAATTGGTCAGGGAAGCGCGAATGCCGCTCACCACTACCTTTGCCCCGGTATCGATGGGCGCCGGCTCACCGGCGGTCTGGGCGGACGCGCTTGATCCGATCAGCATTTCGGCAATCAATGCGGCGAGGACGGTCTTACGGATGTTTTTCTGATGCATGGTTCAGTCTCCTGGATGCAAATGGCAACGGGCCGGCGATCAGCCAGCTCAGTCTTTTTTATGTCGCATTAGGGTCTCTCTTTTTGTTGTCTGCAGTCTATTTTTTCAATATTGCCTTCGCTGCATGTGGATATGCTACGTACGTTCCGAGATATCAATCTATTGATTTTTAGTGAATTAGCATTCCTAAATCATATAGGGCAACGTGACCATGATATCGTTGCCATGCTCAGCATACAATGTTTCCCGGTATTTTCAACATGATTTCAGCCACGCGAAACGGATAAGCTTATCCGCTAGCATTCGTTGCCGCGGTCCCAAAAGCGGCATAGCATATTGCCATCCCAAGGGTCGCGGCATCCTGCCGCCCTGTATTTACCTGACACCAGGGCTGGAGCTTATTGATGTCGTTCAACTTGGTACGCTGCTTGAGCGTCGCGGCGCTGTTGGCCGCGCATGCCGCCGGCATCGCCGCGCCCGACCGTTCGCGCACCGGGCAGGTCGAAGTGCGCCTGCTCAGCGAGAGCGGCACCGTCGCACCCAGCCAGACCATCTATCTCGGCCTGCAGCAAAAAAACATCCCGCACTGGCACACCTACTGGAAGAACCCGGGCGGCTCCGGCACCAGTACATCGATCGAATGGAAGCTGCCCGCCGGTGTGGCCGCAAGCGACATCATCTGGCCCGCACCGAGCCGCTTTGCCATCGGGCCGATCACCAACTACGGCTACGCCGATGAAGTGGTGCTGCTGACCCGGCTGAGCGTGCCCGCATCGTACGAGATCGGCAGCACCATCCCGGTCGAGGCCAAGGCCAGCTGGCTGGTCTGCGTGGAAAGCTGCATCCCGCAAGAAGCCACGCTCAAGCTCGAGCTGACCGTCGCCGCCGCCGCAGGCGCCGGCGGCGAGGACAAACGCATCATCGATGCAGCCAGGAAGACAATCCCCATCGCCGTCGCATGGCCGGCCACCTACCAGCGCGATGGCAAGGCGCTGGCGGCCACCTTCGAGCTGCCCGCCGAGATCGACGGCAAGAGCGCGGCCGCGCTGCTGGACAAGCGCGTTCCGAAGTTCTATCCGTCCGAGTGGGGCACCATCGCGCACAACGCCGCCCAGCCCTTCAAGCTCGATGGCCGCCGCCTCAGCATCGAACTGACGCCAGGCGAGACGCCACCATCTGATGCCGTGCGTGTTCCCGGTGCTGTCGATCAAAGCACTCTCGCTGCTTAAACACTCGGACCTGAACGCCACGCAAAAGCGCCTGCAGGGCGTGGCTACACCGCCGGCGTGCTGGCCAGCTTCACGGTGCTGGCCATCGCGCTCATCGCCATCAAGAGCCTGGGCACGCAGGTGGGCTGGGGCTTTCAGTTCCAGTCGCCCTACTTCGTGCTCGGCGTCGCCTACCTGATTTTCGTCGTGGGATTGAGCCTGTCCGGCGTGTTCGTGCTGGGGGCCGGTGTGACCAATGTGGGTTCAAGCCTGGCCGGCCGCACCTTACGTCGTGAAGCACTACGAGAGCGGCAACATCCCGACCCTGCAAAAAGACGCAGCCGGCAAAGGCGTGGTGTGGCTGCAGGTTGTATCGTCGGCATCGGGCAAGCAAGGCCATATCGACGGCGCCACCGCGCAGAAGCTCAATGGCTCGCGCAATGCAGCGCCGGCCGGCACCGTGTTGGATGCGGACGGCAAGGTCGGCAAGCTGTATGGCGCACAGACCACGCCGCACATCTTCATCGTCAACGCCGACGGCCAGCTGGTCTACAAAGGCGGCATCGACAGCATCCCGACCCCGAACAAGGCCGACCTGCCGAAGGCCGAAAACTACGTCGCCGCCGCGCTCAAGTCGATCCAGTCCGGCAAACCGGTCGAGAAGGCCAACACCAAGCCGTATGGCTGCTCGGTGAAGTACGCCAGCTGATCGGCTTGCAAGGTCTTACCACCTAGTTGAGCGACAGGTCGTCCAGGATCGGGCAATCGGGCCGGTCGTCGCCATGGCAGGCATGCGCGAGCTGCATCAGGGTGCGGCGCATGGCCTGCATCTCGCCGATCTTGCGGTCCAGGTCTGCGATGTGCTGCTGGGCCAGCGCGCGCACGTCCTTGCTGGCGCGGTGCTTGTCCTGCCACAGCGCCAGCAGCGTGCCGATCTGTTCCAGTGTGAAGCCCAGCACGCGCGCGCGGTGGATAAACTGCAGCACCTGCACGTCCCGCGTGCTGTAGAGCCGATAGCCGGCATCGGTCCGGCGCGCCGCGCCGATCAGGCCAATCGACTCGTAGTGGCGGATCATCTTGGCCGACACGCCCGAGGCCTTGGCCGCCTCGCCGATATTGAGCATGCCCTGCGGGCGTGAGCTTGCATCATTCATTATTGGGCTCCAGGTTTCCAGCGTTTAAGCAACAGCGCGTTGCTCACCACCGTCACGCTGGAAAACGCCATCGCGGCGCCAGCGATCATTGGATTGAGCAGGCCGAACGCCGCCAGCGGCACGCCGATCACATTGAAGATGAAAGCCCAGAACAGGTTTTGGCGAATCTTGGCGTAGGTGCGGCGCGAGATGTCGATGGCATCGACCAGCAGGCGCGGATCGCCGTGCATCAGCGTCACCCCGGCCGTGTGCATGGCCACGTCGGTGCCGCTGCCCATGGCGATGCCGATGTCGGCCGCCGCCAGCGCGGGCGCGTCGTTGATGCCGTCGCCGACCATCGCCACGCGCAGGCCTTCGGCCCGCAAACCGGCGATCAGTGCCGCCTTGCCTTCCGGGAGGACCTGGGCATGCACCGCATCGATGCCGAGCGCGCCGGCGATGTGCTCGGCGCTGCCCTGATTGTCCCCGGTGAGCATGACGGTCTTCACGCCCAGCGCATGCAGGCGGCGCACCGCCTCCGCGCTCTCCTCTTTGACGGTGTCGCCGAAAGCCAGCAGGCCAAGCAGCTGCGGCTGTGGCGTCAACTGCGCCAGCCAGGATACCGTGTCGCCGGCTTGCTCGTGCTTGCGTGCGGCATCAAGCAAGGCGCCCGTCGCGATGCCATGCTGCTCCATCAAGCGGGCGTTCCCAAGGATCAGCGCCCGTTCGCCGACAGTAGCGCGCACACCCATGCCGGGCAGCGCGGTGATCCCAGATGCCTTCTGCGGCATGGCGCCAGCCTCCATGACCGCACGCGCCAGCGGATGCTCGCTGCCCTGCTGGACCGATGAGGCCAGGGACAGCAGGGTCGCTTCGTCGCCTGTCGCGGGGACGGCGGCTGTCAGGCGCGGTTTGCCGGCCGTGAGGGTGCCGGTTTTATCGAAGGCCACCACGTTCACGCCATGCAGCAGCTCCAGCGCCTCCGCGTCCTTGATCAGGATGCCGTGGCGCGCCGCCACTCCGGTGCCGGCCATGATGGCGGTGGGCGTGGCCAGGCCAAGCGCACACGGACAAGCAATCACCAGCACCGCCACCGCGTTGAGGATGGCCGCGCTGGTGTCGCCGGTGGCCAGCCACCAGACCGCCACGGTGACGGCGGCGATCGCGATAATTACCGGCACAAAGACCGCACTGACCCGGTCAACCATGCGCTGGATCGGCGCCTTTGCGCCCTGCGCATCCTCGACCGCGCGGATGATGCGGGCCAGGACGGTCTCGGCGCCGATGGCGCTGGCGCGGGCCAGGATCAGGCCCGCGCCGTTGACCGAGCCGCCGATCACGCGCGCGCCCACGGCCTTGGTCACCGGCAGGCTCTCGCCGGTCAGCATCGATTCGTCAGCGTGGGTGGCGCCTTCGATGACGATGCCGTCGACGGGAATCCGCTCGCCCGGGCGCACCTCGACTTCATCGCCCACGCGCAGCGCACTGACAGCGACTTCACGCAGCGCACCGTTCACACGCACCCGCGCGGTATCGGGCCGCAGTCCCTGCAGCAGGCGGATCGCTTCCGTGGTCTGGCGCTTGGCGCGCTGCTCCAGCCATTTACCAAGCCGCACCAGGGTGATCACCACCGCCGCCGCTTCAAAGTACAGGTGGCCGTGGCCATGGCCGCCCAGCCACTGGTAGACCGACAGGCCATAGGCCGCGCTGGTGCCGATCGCCACCAGCAAATCCATATTGCCGCTACGGGCCAGCAAAGCCTTCCATCCGGCGCGGTAAAAGCGCGCGCCGATCCAGAACTGCACCGGCGTGGCCAGAACAAACTGCACCCAGGCCGGCAGTGAAATGCGCACCCCCGCCAGTTCGGCCAGCATGGGGGCTATCAGCGGTAAAGTCAGCAAGGCGGCGATGGCGATCGCCGTCTGCTCCGCAATGGCGGGGCGCGAAGCCGGAGCCGCTGCCACCTGAGCGGTTTCATGTAAGGTGGCGGAATAACCGGCCTTTTCTATGGCAGCGATCAACTGATCCGAAGCGAGCGCGTTGTTCTCAATCGAAACAGTTGCGCGCTCGGTAGCCAGGTTGACGGTGGCGCCGCTGACGCCGGGGACGGCGCGCAACGCGCGCTCGACCCTGCCGGCGCACGAGGCACAAGTCATGCCCCCTACGTCGAGCGCGATGTCGGTGTCCCGCGAAAGGGTTTGCTGCAGAGGAACAGTGTCCATTTTGCTTCTCCATGGCGATACATGGAACCATCATCAACCTTCCCATTATAGTAAAGTCAAGCGCGCGAAACGGGCCGAATCCGCTTGACCTTCCCACGGAGGGAAGCTTCACAATGTGTTTGTGTTTGTGTTTACATTTTCAGGAGTACTGCCATGATCAAACTGAACGTACCCGACATGAGCTGCGGCCACTGCGTGGGCACCATCACCAAGGCCATCAAGGAGCTCGACGGCGCTGCCGTACTGGACTTCGACCTGCCGGCGCGCGCCGTGAAGGTGGATACCTCCGCCGCCGCTGACGCCGTGATCGCCACCCTGGCCGAGGCAGGCTATCCGGCCACCAAGGCGCAGTGAGGCCGGCCATGCGTACCCATGCCCTCCTTGCCATGATGGCCCTGACCGCGAACGCCGGCGCGCAACAGGCCGACCCGCGCAAAGCGTCGGCACCGGCCACCCCACTGGTCTATGATTCCGCGTTTGCCGGCTATGTGCCCTATCGCGAACCGGGCTCTCCGCTGGCTGGCGCCAAGCCCGCCGCCGAAGTAAAGGCCGATCCGCACGCGCACCACCGCAAGCAGGAAACGAAGCCGGAGCACCAGGGTCATCAAGGTCATGAGAACCATCAGGACCACTCGAATCAGCAGAATCACCAGGAACCGAAATAAGGATGTTTGTATGTCTTCAATGACGACTTCCCTGCACGCGATCGCCGGCGCTGCCGCGATGCTGATGCTGGCCGGCTGCGCCACGTTTTCAAACGACGGCGGCCAGGCCGCGGTGCGCCAACTTGCCCAGGAGCGCAGCTTGCAAGCGCTACCCGCGGCCGCTCCCGGCAAAGCCAGGGCCCGGCAAGTGGCCCATCTGCTGGCGGCCCCGCTCACGGTGGATGCCGCCGTCAATGTCGCCCTGCTCAACAACCGCGGCCTGCAAGCGAGCTACGCCGAACTGGGCATCGCCGAAGCGGACCTGGTGCAGGCTGGGCGCATTCCCAATCCCTCGTTCAGCTTCTCGCGCTTAAAGGGCAGCGACGGCATCGAGATCGAACGCAAGCTCACCATTCCTTTGATCGGCCTGGTGACGATGCCGATTACGCGCGGACTCGAACAACGCCGTTTCGAGCAGGCCCAGATGGCCGCGGCGGGCGAGCTGCTGCGGGTCGCCGATGCCACCCGGCGCGCTTACTACGGCGCCGTCGCCGCGCAGCAGAGCGCCGAGTACTTCGAACAGGTCAAGACTGCCGCCGAAGCCAGCGCCGAACTCGCGCGCAAGATGGCCGAAGCCGGCAACTGGAGCAAACTGCAGCACGCGCGCGAACAAGCCTTTTACGCCGACGCCGTCGCCGAACTCGCACGCGCGCGCCAGACCCGCACCGCCGAACGCGAAAAGCTGATCCGCCTGATGGGCTTGTGGGGCGCGCAGACGGACATCAAATTGCCCGACCGCCTGCCCGAGCTGCCTGTCGCGCCGCGCCAGGTGAACGACGCCGAAGCGCAAGCGATGAGCAACCGGCTCGACCTGCTGATGGCCGAAAAAGAGCTGGCCGGCCTGGCCGCCTCGCTTGGCCTGACACGCGCCACCCGCTTCATCAACCTGCTCGACCTCAGCTACCTGCGTGACCGCGAGCCGGACGGCGCCCGCGCGGAAGGATACGAGATCGAACTGGAGATTCCGCTGTTCGACTGGGGCAGCGCCAAAGTCGCCCGTTCCGAAGCGCTGTACATGCAAGCGGTGCACCGCGCCGCCGGCGCCGCGGTCGACGCCCGCTCCGAAGTGCGCGAAGCGTACGGCGCCTACCGCACGGCCTACGACCTGGCACGCCACTACCGCGACGAAGTGGTGCCGCTCAAGAAGCGCATCTCCGACGAACAGCTGCTGCGTTACAACGGCATGCTGATCGGCGTCTTCGAACTGCTGGCCGACGCACGCGAACAAGTCGCCAGCGTCGACGCCGCGATCGAAGCGCAGCGCGACTACTGGATCGCAGACGCCGCCCTGCAAGCGGCAATGACCGGCACCCGCGCCGCCGAATAGTCACATTTCCAAAAAAGCCGGGTCTGTCCCGATTTTAGATTCAATGGTTAGAGAGCAATGACATGGTTTCACGCAGAGATTTTTTTAAGGGTGCGGGCGTGGCGGCGGTGAGCACGGCTGTCGTCAGCCGCGTCGGCGCAGCTTCGCTGCCGGAGGCACCGTTGATGCAGAGCGCCAGCACGCAGCCACCCCTGACGCCGCCTAACGGCCGTCCTTACAATCCGGTGGTCACGCTCAATGGCTGGACCCTGCCATGGCGCATGAAGGCCGGTGTCAAGGAATTCCACCTGGTGGCCGAGCCGGTGGTGCGCGAACTCGCGCCCGGCATGAAGGCGCAGCTGTGGGGCTACAACGGCCAGTCGCCAGGGCCGACCATCGAGGTGGTCGAGGGCGACCGGGTGCGTATTTTCGTCACCAACAAGCTGCCCGAACAGACCAGCATCCATTGGCACGGCCAGCGCCTGCCGAACGGCATGGATGGCGTGACCGGCCTCACCCAGCCGGGCATCCCGCCGGGTAAAACCTTCGTCTACGAATTCGTCGCGCGCCGCCCCGGTACCTTCATGTACCACCCGCATGCGGACGAAATGGTGCAGATGGCGATGGGGATGATGGGCTTCTGGGTCACCCATCCTAAGGATCCGAAGTTCATGGCGGTGGACCGCGATTTCTGCTTCCTGCTCGGCGCTTACGACATCGACCCGGGCAGCTTCACGCCACGCGTGAACACGATGACCGACTTTAATCTGTGGACCTTCAACAGCCGCGTCTTCCCCGGCATCGATCCGATGGTGATGGGGCTGAACGACCGCGTGCGCATCCGCGTCGGCAACCTGACCATGACGAATCATCCGATTCATTTGCATGGCCATGAGTTCGAGGTCACGGGCACCGATGGCGGCTGGACGCGGCCGTCGTCACACTGGCCGGAGGTGACCACCGATATCGGCGTGGGTCAGATGCGGGCCATCGAGTTCGTGGCCAATGAGCCGGGCGACTGGGCCTTCCATTGCCACAAATCGCACCATACGATGAACGCCATGGGCCACGAGGTGCCAAACATGATCGGCGTCGACCAGCGCGACGTGGTCGAGAAGATCAACAAGCTGGTGCCGCACTATATGGCCATGGGCCAGCACGGCATGGGGGAGATGGAGCAGATGAGCGGCATGCCGCTGCCGGAAAACACGCTGCCGATGATGACCGGGACCGGCCCTTTCGGCGGTATCGGCATGGGCGGCATGTTCACGGTGATGAAGGTGCGCAAAGGACTGGCGCGCCACGACTATCGCGATCCGGGCTGGTACAAGCATCCGGCCGGGACGGTGGCGTATGAGTGGAAGGGTGATGCGGCTGGGGTGCCAGAGGCGCCGAAAGCGAAGCAGGAGGCGGTCAAGCCTGGGGAAAAAGTGATGAAGGTGACCAAGCCAAGCGGCCACGATCATCACTAAGGCTCGAAACGGTCAGTCCAAGGTTAGTCCCTAAGCTGACCTTCCGCGCAGCCTTTGACACCAGGCTTGACCAGCACGGTGGCACCAGCCCACTGGTCGCCCTCGGCCTTGCCGGCGGCGATCGAGGTTACCAGCAGCGTATCCAGGCCGGCCCCGCCAAACGCCAGCATCGACGGTTTGCGCATCGGCACATCGATGGTGCGATCCAGTTTGCCTTCCGGCGTAAAGCGCAACAGCACGCCCTCGTCGTTCCCGCAGATCCAGTAGCAGCCGTCGGCGTCCATGGCCGCGCCATCCGGGCGGCCCGGATACTGGTTCATGTCGACGAATACGCGCTGATTGCTCGGCGTGCCGCTGGCGCCGTCGTAGTCGAAGGCCCAGATCAGCTGGCGCTTTGGATGCGAATCGGACAGGTACATGGTGCGGCCATCCGGCGAAAACGCCAGGCCATTCTGCACAATCAGGTTCGACACCACCGGCTTGGAAACCCCGTCGGCGCTGCTATAGCTGAACAGATGCCCGTCCGGCCGGCCTTCGGCCATGTCGAGAACCATGATGCCGGCCCAGAAGCGGCCGTCGCGGTCGCAGCGGCCGTCGTTGAAGCGCATTCCCGGCTTGAGTTCGGCCGGTGCGGCAAGCTTGCGGGTGACGGCAGCGTCACCCTCGCCCAGCTCGATGCTGAAGTAAGCGGTTTCCATACCGGCGATCATGCCGCCGCTGGTCGTCAATGCCAGGCAGGCCGGCATCTCCAGCGTGTTCCAGAAGCGGGTCGCCCCGCTGGCCGCATCGAGCTTCCAGATGCGGCGCGCCGGGATATCGACCCAGAACCAGCCATTGTCACGCTCACTCCACAGTGGGCCTTCGCCCACCATGCAGGAGATGTCGCCGACCCGTTCAACCTGGGCAAACTCAGTCATGCCTGACCTTATACGTCGTTGATGACACTATAACGCGGCACCAGGGTTTTCATGATCGACCAGGCCAGCAGGTAAGCCACGGCGCAGATCGAGAACATGATCATGTAGCCGGTGCCGATCTCGCCCATTGCGCCGTATTTGTCGAACAGGTAGCCACCCAGCTTGGTCAGCGCAACGCCGCCGAAGCCGCCGGCCATGCCGCCGATACCGACCACCGAACCCACACTACGTTTCGGGAACATGTCCGAGACGGTGGTGAAGATGTTGGCCGACCAGGCCTGGTGAGCCGATGCGCCGATACCGATCAGGATCACAGGCACCCAGAAGCTGATGTAGCCGAGCGGCTGGGCCAGCAGGACCACCAGCGGAATGATCGCGATCGCCAGCATGGCTTTCATGCGGCCGTCGTACGGATTGTCGCCGCGGTTGATGAAGTAGGTTGGCAGCCAGCCGCCGCCGATACTGCCGACCATGGTCATGCTGTACAGGACCGCGAGCGGAACGATGATCTCGGTCTTGCCCATGCTGTACTGCTCGGACAGGTACTTGGGCAGCCAGAACAGGAAGAACCACCAGACGCCGTCGGTAAGGAATTTCCCGATCGCGAAGGCCCAGGTCTGGCGGTAGCCGAGCAGCTTGAACCACGAGGTCTTGGGAACGGCGACGGCGGCCGATGGCGCGGCTTCTTCAGCCGGGCTGTCACTGTTGATGTAGGCCAGTTCTTCTTTGGAGAGGCGCTTCTGGCTTGCGGGCGGTTCGTAGAACGCCAGCCACAGGCCAAGCCAGAAGAAGCCGATGCCGCCGACGATGACGAAGGCGGCCTGCCAGCCCCAGATGGCGGCGATTGGCGGCACGGTCAGCGGCGCCAGGATCGCGCCGACGTTGGCGCCGGAGTTGAAGATACCCGTGGCGAAGGAGCGTTCCTTCTTCGGGAAGTATTCGGCGGTGGCCTTGATCGCGGCCGGGAAGTTACCCGCCTCGCCGATCGCCAGCACGGCGCGCGAAATCATGAAGCCGATGATCGAGACCGGCACCACGGCCAGGCCGAGCGAGGTCAGTACCGAGTTCACGCCGGTGCCGATACCGATGGCGTAAGCGTGCATCATGGCGCCTATCGACCAGATGGTGATCGCCAGGACGAATGCGGTTTTGGTGCCTACCTTGTCGATCACGCGGCCGGCAAACAGCATGGAGATCGCATAGACAAACTGGAAGGTGGCGGTGATGTTGGCGTAGTCGGTGTTCGACCAGCCGAATTCTTTGGAGAGGTCAGCAGCCAGCAGGCTCAGGACTTGGCGGTCCAGGTAGTTGACGGTGGTTGCAAAAAATAGGAGGGCGCAGATAGTCCAACGGTATTTGCCAATACTTTGCACAGGCACGTATGTGGCTTGCTGAGTCGTCATGTGATCGTCTCTTATGATTGTTATCGCCAGCGTCGCCACCGGCAGTTGAACAAGCCGCGGCAAGCACGCGGGTGCTTTCACACCCGCGTGCAAGTCCCGTATGCGCGGCCGCTTTTGTTACGCCAGCTTCAGGGTGCCGTCAACCAGGCGAGCCAGTTTCAGCGGGTTGCTGTCAGCCAGTTCGGCCGGCAGCAGTTCAGCAGGTACGTTCTGGTAGCAGACCGGACGCAGGAAGCGGTCGATCGCCGACGCGCCCACCGAGGTGGTACGGCTGTCCGAGGTTGCCGGGAACGGGCCGCCGTGTACCATCGTGTGGGACACTTCGACACCGGTAGGGAAACCGTTGAACAGGATACGGCCGGCTTTACGTTCCAGCACAGGCAGCAGCTTGCCGGCCAGCGCGCGGTCGTCGCCGGTCGCGTGCACGGTGGCGGTCAGCTGGCCTTCCAGATGCTCGGTCACTTGCAGCATCTCGGCTTCGTCGCGGCAGCGGATCAGCAGCGATGCCGGTCCGAAGATTTCCGCTTCCAGCTCAGGCGTCGCCAGGTAAGTGGCGGCGTCGCAGACATACAGCGAAGCTTGCGCAGCGCAGCCGACACCGTCGGTCTTGCCCTGGCCAACCAGCTGAACGCCGGCGATCGACGACATCTTCTTGACGCCTTCGAGGTAGGCCTTGTGGATGCCGGGGGTCAGCATGGTGCCGGCCGATTTGGCTTCCAGGGCGGTACCCGCGGCTGCGACGAACTTGTCGAACGCATCGCCTGCCAGGCCCAGGACCAGGCCCGGGTTGGTGCAGAACTGGCCCACACCCATGGTCAGCGAATCGACGAAGCCCTGTGCCAGGCCGGCGTTAGCCAGTGCGCCATTGAGCATGTAGACCGGATTGATGCTGCTCATCTCGGCGTAGACAGGAATCGGCTCCTTGCGTTCAGCCGCGGTGCGCATCAGCGCAACGCCGCCGGCGCGCGAACCGGTGAAACCGATCGCCTTGACCGATGGATGGCCTGCCAGGCGCTGGCCGATCTGACGGCCTTCGCCGAACAGCATCGAGAAGGTGCCTTCCGGAAGACCGCATTCCTTGACTGCCTTCTGCACAGCCTTGCCGACCAGTTCAGCGGTACCCAGGTGGGCGCCGTGAGCCTTGACGATGACTGGGCAGCCGGCTGCCAGTGCCGACGCGGTATCGCCGCCGGCCACCGAAAACGCCAGCGGGAAGTTCGAGGCGCCAAACACCACCACAGGGCCGATGGCGATCTTGCGCAAGCGCAGATCCGGACGCGGAGGAGTACGATCCGGCAGGGCCGAATCGAGGGTCGCGTCGAGGTAGTAACCGTCGCGTACCACTTTGGCGAACAGGCGCAGCTGACCGACGGTGCGGCCACGCTCGCCTTCCAGGCGAACTTGCGGCAGGCCGGTTTCGGCCATGGCGCGTTCGATCAGCGCAGGGCCGATGTCCAGGATGCCTTGGGCGATCGCTTCCAGGAACGCAGCGCGCTGTTCAGGCGTGGTGCTGCGGTAGGTATCGAATGCCTGCTGCGCCAGGGCGCAGGCGGCATCGGTATCTTCTGGAGTGGCCAGACCGAAGTCCGGACCGATCGCTTCGTTCGTTGCTGGATTGATCGCCTTTGCTACGCCTGCGGTGCCTTGCAGGGTACCTTGGCCGATGACCATCTCGCCGTTGATTTGCATACTTTCTCCTAGGGGTTATTTCGCGCCCGTGGCCTGGATCAGGTTCAACAGCATTGCATCTTCTTCCGCGGTCAGGTCGGTCAGTGGAGCGCGTACCGGACCGGCCGAGTGGCCAACCAGACGTGCACCGGCTTTCACGATACTGACTGCATAGCCAGCCTTGCGATTGCGGATCGCAAGGTAAGGCAGGAAGAAGCTGTCGATCAGGCGATTTACGGTCGCATAATCGTCTTTTGCAATGGCGTGGTAAAAGTCCATGGCCAGCTGCGGCACAAAGTTGAAAACAGCCGACGAGTATACAGGTACACCGAGAGCCTTGTACGCGGCCGCGTAAACTTCAGCCGTCGGCAGGCCGCCCAGGTAGCTGAAACGGTCGCCCATGCGGCGCCAGATCGAGACCATCAGTTCGATGTCGCCGATGCCGTCCTTGAAGCCGATCAGGTTAGGGCAGCGGTCTGCCAGTACTTCCAGCGAGTCGGCGGTCAGGCGGCACTGGCCGCGGTTGTAGACCACCACGCCGACGTCGACCGATTTGCAGACTTCTTCAACGTGGCGCACCAGGCCATCCTGGCTTGCTTCGGTCAGGTAGTGTGGCAGCAGCAGCAGGCCGCCGGCGCCCAGGCGCTGGGCTTCCTGGCCGTAAGCGATGGCTTGACGGGTCGGGCCGCCGGTGCCGGCCAGGATCGGCACCTGGCCTTTGCAGGTGTCGACCGCGGTCTTGATCACTTCGCTGTATTCATTGGCGGTCAGGGAGAAGAACTCACCGGTGCCGCCGGCGGCGAACAGCGCGGTCGCGCCGTAAGGAGCCAGCCAGTTGAGACGATCCGCATAGGTCTTGGCATTGAAGTTGCCTTGCTCATCGAAGTCGGTCAATGGGAACGACAGCAGGCCATGGGACAGGACTTTTTTGATTTCTTGCGGATTCATTGTTTCTCCAGGGGGTGTGAGGGGGTGACACGGCTTAAGTGATACGTCATCGTACAACTGATCTTTTGCTTTAGCAAGCGGATTTGTACGACAAGTTAAAACAATCAGGACTGTGCGGATTCCAGCTGCTGCTGGGCCTGGCGCAGGCGTTCGCGGCTGTTGCTCAAATGGGTACGCATGGCGGCACGCGCCGCTTCCGGATCCTGGCGTAGGATCGCGTGGTAAATGTCTTCGTGTTCGCGGTTGACCCGCTCCAGGTAGGCGGACGGATCGTCGTGCGCCAGCTGCGGCATGTTCAGGCGCGCGCGCGGGATGATGGTGTTGCCCAGCTGGCTGAGGATCTCGACGAAATAACGGTTGCCGGTGGCTTCGGCGATCAGCAGGTGGAACTGGCGGTCGGCGTCGACCGACGCGCTGCCCTTCTCCATCGCGTGCTGCATGGCCTGCAGCGCCTTGTGCAGGTCGGCC
Source organism: uncultured Oxalobacteraceae bacterium (assembly GCA_946479255.1). The sequence goes on along the minus strand of CAMLFK010000005.1, from coordinate 7,893 downwards.
ACCTGGGCGTCGGTGCGGCGCGAAGCCGCCAGCCAGGCCGCTTCGGCTTCCATGCTGATGCGCAGTTCCAGCATCGCCAGCACGTCCTTGACGGTGATGATGCTCTCGGCATCGATACCCAGGCCCGCGTTGGGGCGCTCGATCACGAAGGTGCCGATGCCGTGGCGGGTCTGCACCCAGCGCCCCGCCTGCAGGTGCGACAGCGCTTCGCGCACCACGGTGCGGCTCACGCCATGCTGGCCCATGATGGCGGACTCGGTCGGCAGCTTGTCGCCCGGCTTGAGCACATTGTTCTGGATATCGTTGACGATGCGTTCCACCACGCCCTCGGCCAGGGTGCGATGTTTTTTGCGCGGCGGCGCGGCGAAATGGGTGGTGGCGGACGGGGTCATGCTGTCATTATACTCAATAGTCACGTTGTATGACATCTTATAACAAGAAGAATGGTATATTCAAGCGATGAAATGTCGCGACCATTGCGGGGCTTGCTGCACCGCTCCTTCCATCACCAGCCCGATTCCTGGCATGCCGAACGGCAAGCCAGCCGGGGTGCGCTGCGTGCAGCTCGATAAGGACCAGCGCTGCCGGATCTTCGGGAAACCGGAGCGGCCGGCGTTTTGCGGGGGCTTGCAGCCGTCCGAGGACATGTGCGGTGCATCGCGCGAGCACGCGATGCACTGGATTGCCGAGCTGGAGGCGCTGACGGCGCCCGTGCACGCGGCATAAATCGTTCGTTCAACGCGCCGCGCAAGTGGCCGCGATAAATTCATCGTGCGTCGGCATCACCTCCACACAGCTGCGGATCACCTCCTCCACATTGCCCAGGAAGGCCGCGATATCTTCCTCGCTGCGCTGGTCCACAAGCGGGTTGTCATGTGAGGTCCTTACTTCTGCAGTTTTTTCAGGCGGTCGGCGTATTCCTTGATCAGCACGATCGAGGTGACGTCGGAGTCGAACACCGAGTACAGGCCCTGCTCTTCCTGCGGCGGATCGCCGACGAAGTCATTACCTTCCTTCCACCAGTAGTCGGCATTGGCCGCGCGGCCGGCGCCACCCCAGGCCCAGAAATTCCAGCCGGCGATCGGCTCGCCCTTCTCGGCGCGGCGGGCGACCAGGTCGAACACTTCACGGTAGAAGCGGTCGCGGATCTTGGTAGTCGACTTGACGCTGAACGAAGCGCCGTCGCGGTCCAGGCCGAATTCTTCCAGCACGATCGGTTTGCCCAGCGTCTTGGCCCAGTCGATATGCTTGTTCAGATAGTCGCGGCTCTTGGCGATGGCGCCGTCCCAGGTCTCGACCGGCTTGGCCGAGTTGAACCATTCCCAGTTCTTTGGCCACAGGTGGTAGGTCAGGTAGTCGATATGGCGGCTCTTGTGCGCATCCATGAACAGCTTCTCGTCCTGGGCCGAACCGGCCAGGCCTTCGCTGCCGGTGCTAACCAGGTGGTTCTGGTCGAGCGAGTGGATGAAGGCGCCCATCTCGTCGAGCCACTTGATGTAGATCTGCTTGTCGGCTTCAGGCAGGCCTCGCAGGCCCGGACGCGGTTCGTTGGCCAGCTGCCAGGACATGATGGTCGGGTCGTCGCGGTATGGCTTGCCGGTGACGGTATTGACACGGCTGACGATGGCCTTGACCACGTTGCGGAACTCGTTCTGCGAGCCTTTGCTCTTGTAGAACTTGGCGGTGTTGGCGATGTAGCTGTTGTAGTCCTTGCTGACGTTCGGGTCGACCGCCTTGGTACCCTCGAACCACTCCAAGTACTGGCTGAAGCCGCCGGACCACTGCCAGTAGTTACCCAGGTAGATCACGACGGTCATGTCGCGCTTGGCCAGTTCGGCGATCAGGAAGTCCATCCCGGCCAGCAGGTTCTCGTCGTACTTGCCCGGTGCGCTGGTGGTGGCCGGCTTGACGCCGCTTTTCATGTCGGTCTTCTCGGACACGGCCAGCACGCGCACATTGTTGATGCCGATGGCCTTCATGCTGTCGAGTTCCTTGACCAGGCGCGCGCGTTCGCCCACGCCGCTGGCAGCGCCCAGGTAGCCGCCGTACCAGAAGTTGGCGCCGGCGATGTAGTACAGCTTGCCCTTGCGTGCGAAGTGGGTGTCCTTGACGGTGACGAAATCGTGCTTGGCTGCGGGCGCTTTGGCGGACTCCTTGGCAGGAGTCCCAGCCTGGACCATGCTGCATACGCCTGCCATCACCAGGCTTGCGCCCAGACGGAATACTCTGTTCATATGGTTTACCTTCACTGCTGTGGGTTGGACTATTCGTTTTTTATAGCGAAACTGGCTCGTTCTTGTACATCGCGGCGTACTTGATGCCGAAATACAGGATGAAGATGTAGCAGGCGGCGGGCACCAGGAAGGACAGCTGCAGCCCCATGCTGTCGGCCATGGCGCCCTGGATGAAGGGCACGATCGCGCCGCCGACGATGGCCATGCACAGGATGCCGGAACCCTGGCCGGTCTGGGCGCCCAGCTTGTGCAGCGCCATGCTGAAGATGGTCGGGAACATGATCGAATTGAACAGGCCGACCGCGATCAGCGACCACATGGCCAGCTGGCCGCTGCCGAACACCGCCACCAGGATCAGCGCAATCGACACGGCCGCATTGAAGGCCAGCGCCTTGCCTGGGCTAACGTAGCGCATGACGACAAAGCCGATGAAGCGGCCGACCATGGCCGCGCCCCAGTAGTAGCTGACGTAGTTGGCCGCTTCGGCGTGGGACAGGCCGGCGATATTGCGTTCGCCGATGAAGTTGATCAGGAAGCTGCCGATGCTGACCTCCCCCCCCACGTACAGGAAGATGCCGATGGCACCCAGCAGCAGGTGGCGGTGCGACAGCACCGAGCTGTCTATCTTGTCGGTAACGTCGTCGCTGTGCGAGATCTTGGGCAGCTTGACGACGGCGAACAGCAGGGCCAGCGCCAGCAGCGCTCCCGCCAGCACCAGGTAAGGACCTTGCACCATGGCCGCTTCCTTGGCCTTGTATTCGAGCAGCGCACTTGGCGAGAGCGCGGCCAGTTCGGCCGCGCCCAGCGCCACGCCGGACAGGATCAGCATCCCGCCCAGCCATGGGGCGATGGTGGTGCCGAGCGAATTGAAAGCCTGGGTCAGGGTCAGGCGGCTGGACGCGGTGGCCGGCGGCCCGAGTACGGCCACGAAGGGATTGGCCGCGACCTGCAGCACCGTGATGCCGGCGGCCAGTACGAAGAAGGCCAGCAGGAACATCGCGTAGCCGCTGGTGGCGGCCGGGTAGAACATGGCGCAGCCGGCGGCGGCGATCGCCAGGCCGGTGACGGCGCCGGCCTTGTAGCCGATCCGCTTGATCAGCATCCCGGCCGGCAGCGACACGATGGCGTACGCACCGAAGAAGCAGAACTGCACCAGCATCGCCTGTACATACGTCAGCGTGTAAACAGCCTTGAGGTGCGGGATCAGCACGTCGTTCATGGAAGTCAGCAGCCCCCACATGAAGAACAGCAGCGTAATGATGACCAGGGGAGCGGTATTGGACTGGGCCTGTTCGCCCAGCCGGGCGCCGGGCGCAAGGGTGCCCTGTGATACGTGTTCCATCGTGAGTCTCCTGTGTGGAAGGTGGCGCTGTTCGGCGCCGGCGGCGCTGACAGGGTCTTTTTGATAAAAATATTCTGCACCCGGACAACTAGCGGGTCAAACGAAGAGATGCATTCGGGTCAAGTTTAGCGGTGATCACTAAACAAGCGCAGCGCGGCAGCGAAACACCTGCGCGGCAAGGGCGTAACGGCGAGTTCCTTGTTTAGTAAAAGCGGACTAAACTGCTCTCAAAGCCTAGCAATTGTTTGCCACGGACATTTCCATATGCAAGACTTCGCATCAATACAAAAAGCCGGAGACGCCAGTGAAAGCCCTGCAGACCGCGAAGGCGCGCCCATGACGACCGGCGCAGCGCCCGTCACTATCCGCGACATCGCCAAGTTTGCCGGCCTGTCGGCGGGGACCATTTCGCGCGCCCTGAAAAATGAGCCTGGCCTGACCGAGGCCACGCGCCAGATGGTGCTGTCGGCCGCGCAGGAATTGGGCTATGACTTCGGCAAGCTGCGCCGCAAGCGCATGCGCCGCCTGACCTTCCTTCTGCACCGCCAGCACAACACCGCCGCCAGCAGCCCGTTTTATTCACCGGTGCTGCACGGCGCCGAGGAAGCCTGCCGGCGCCAGGGCATCGTGCTGTCCTTCATGGCGGTCGGCCCGGCCGACGGCGTGACCGAACAGCTGCGCATGCACGCGCCCGACGCCATGGTGTGCGCCGGCTTCTTCGAGCCCGAACTGCTGAACGCCCTGCGCGCCACCGGCAAGCCCCTGGTCCTGATCGACATGAAGCTGCGCGGCTACAGCTCGGTCAACCCCGACAATATGATGGGCGGCTACCTGGCCACCAAACACCTGCTCAGTTTAGGACGCTCGCGCATTGGTATGATTTCCGGCTCGATGAGCCACTACAGCATCCGCGAACGCAACCGCGGCTACCGCCAGGCCCTGTTCGACGCCGGCATCCTGGCCGATCCGCGCTATGAAGTGAGCGTGGCCGACGGGGTCGACCTGGAACCCGGGGCGTTCGAGGCGATGCAGTCGCTGCTGGCGCTGCCGCATCCGCCCGACGCGGTGTTCTGCTACAACGACAGTGCCGCCCTGGTGGCGATGCGCTGCTGCCTGGCGGCCGGCCTGAAGGTGCCGCACGACGTATCGATAGTCGGCTTCGACGATATCTCCAGCGCGGTGCTTGGCCACCGTCCCCTGACCACCCTGCGCATCGACAAGAAGGAACTCGGCGCGCTGGGCGTGGAGCTGCTGCTCAGCGGACCGCACGAAGAACCGGTCGAGCGCATCGCGCCGGTCGAACTGATCGTCCGCGCCAGCACCGTGTGCGATGACTGGGGACCGCACAAATAAGCGAAACACCAAGGCAAGCTTGACACACCCAGGCCTGCTATTCCTACAAACCCAGAATGACAAGAGAATGACGATGGTTCCTGACTTCCGCTCCCGCAAGACCCTGCTCGACCACATCCGCCACACCAAGCAGTTCTACGACCCGCGCTGTGTGGACCCAAGCGGTGGCATCTACCACTTCTACAAGGACGACGGAACCGTCTATGACCGCATCACCCGCCACCTGGTGAGCAGCACCCGCTTCGTGTTCAACTACGCGATGGCCTACCGCCAGTTTGGCGATGCCGCCGACCTGGAACGCATGCGGCATGCGCTGGCCTTCCTGCGCAACGCGCACCGCAATCCGGCCTCCGGCGGCTACGCCTGGGAGCTGCGCTGGGAAGACGGCAAGGCGACCGTCACCGATGCCACCAACCACTGCTACGGCCTGGCCTTCGTGCTGCTGGCCTACTCGCACGCCCTGATGGCCGGCGTGCAAGAAGCGCGCGCCCACGTCGCCGAGACCTTCGAGCTGATGGAATTGCGCTTCTGGGAAAACGATTTCGGGCTGTACGCCGATGAAGCCACGGCCGACTGGCAGGTCGGCAGCTACCGCGGCCAGAACGCCAATATGCACTCCTGCGAAGCCTTGATTACGGCGTTTGAAGCCACCGGCGAAGTGCGCTACCTGCACCGCGCCGAAACGCTGGCCTGCAACATCGCCGTGCGCCAGGCCGCCCTGGCCGGCAATATGGTGTGGGAACACTACAACAGCGACTGGACGGTCGACCCGGACTACAACCGTCACGACAGTACCAACATCTTCCGGCCTTGGGGCTACCAGCCCGGCCACCTGACCGAGTGGAGCAAGCTGCTGCTGATCCTGGAACGCCACAAGGAGCACCTGGCCGGTCCGTCGGACTGGCTGGCGCCGCGCGCCGCCGAACTGTTCGACCTCGCCTTGGACAAAGCCTGGGACCACCAGCACGGCGGCATCCACTACGGCTTTGCTCCGGACGGCAGCATCTGCGACGGCTTCAAGTATTTCTGGGTGCAGGCCGAAAGCTTTGCGGCCGCCGCGCTGCTGGCCGACCGCACCGGCGAAGCGCGCTACTGGGACTGGTACGACCGCATCTGGGCTTACAGCTGGGAGCATTTCGTCGACCACAAGCATGGCGCCTGGTACCGCATCCTGGGCCCGGATAACGCCAAGCTGACCGACGAGAAGAGCCCGGCCGGCAAGACCGATTACCACACCATGGGTGCCTGCTACGAGGCCCTCAACGTGCTGAAGGACTGAGATGAGCCAGTTTCCCGAATTCGTCGCGGCCGGCGAAGCGCTGACCGACATGATCGCCGAAGCCGGCCAACAGCGCTGGGCCAGCCAGGTGGGTGGCTCGACCTGGAACGTGGCGCGCGCCATGGCAGCCCTGGATGTGCCGAGCGCATTTGCCGGGGCCGTCAGCCGCGACGTGTTCGGCGACCAGCTGTGGCAAGCCAGCGAAGCGGCGCGCCTGGACATGCGCTTTCTGCAGCGGCATGCCAGGTCGCCACTGCTGGCGATCGTCTACCGCACCGACCCGCCGAGCTATTTTTTTGTGGGCGACGACAGCGCCGACCTGCACTTCGACCCCAAGCTGCTGCCGCAAGGCTGGCGCATGCACTGCCGCTGGGTGCACTTCGGCGGGATCAGCCTGGCACGCGAGCCGCTGGCCGGCAAGCTGGTGGAACTGGCCGAGTCGCTCAAGCGCGACGGTGTGCGCATCAGCTACGACCCGAACTTCCGCGTGCTGATGGACGAGCGCTACGACACGACCCTGCGCCGCATGACGGAGCTGGCCGACGTGGTGAAGGTGTCGGAGGAAGACCTGGCGGGACTGTTCCGTACCGATGATGTGGCAGCCGCCTTCGCGCAGCTGCGCGCATTCAATCCATCGGCCAGCTACTTGTACACCAAGGGCGAGCATGGAGCGTCGCTGCATGTGGGCGAACAGTCGTGGGAGGCGGGGGCGCCGTCGATCACCGTGGCCGACAGCGTGGGCGCCGGGGATGCGAGCATCGCGGCGCTGGCGTGGAGCATGCTGCGCAAACCCGAGCGCGCGCCGCTGGAGCATTTGCGCTTCGCCGTATGTGCCGGGGCTGGAGCGTGCCTCGGTGCCGGGGCGAGTCCGCCGTCGGTGGCGACGATTGAGTCCTTGATGGCGACCATTGCCGCCACCGATTAAGCCCGGGATCAGGTACTGCATGGCCATCGCATCGTCGCGGCAGGCCGGTGGCGCAGATGTCAAATCAGGCGCTGTCGCGTTCGACGATGGTAAAGCCGATGTCGCGCACCGGCTCGGCGATCACCTTGCCGTCGGCGCGGTCGATGATGAAGCGGGCCGCGGTACTGCCGATGGCGGTGCCGTCGATGCGTACGCTGGTCAGCGATGGGTGCATGTCGCGCGAAAAGCTCTGGTCGCCCAGGCCCACCACGGCCAGCTTGCCGGGCACGTCGATACCCTGGGCATTGGCTTCCATGATGACGCCGAGCGCCATCATGTCGGAGTTGCAGAACAGGGCGTCGATATCGGGTTCGCGCGACAGCAGGTCGCGCAAGCCGGTGCGTCCGCTGCCCAGCGTGGTGGGAGCCGGCACGAAGCAGGTCGGCACTTCGCCGCCGGGGGCGATCATGCCCAGTTCCTTGGCGCGTTCGGAGAATGCCCGGGTGCGGCGCACCGCGCGTTCGTCGTTGGCGCTGATGGTGGCCACGCGCAAGCGGCCCTTGGAATGCAGGTAATCGGCCACGGCGGCGCCGATTTTCTCGTGCGAGAAGCCGACCAGCATGTCGATCGGGGTCGGGGTCAGGTCCCAGGTTTCCACCACGGGGATGCCGCTGGCCAGCAGGCGGCGGCGGCCTTGCGCCGAACGCATGATGCCGGTCAGGACCACGCCGTCGGGACGGCGGCCGATGATCGCTTCCAGCAGCGCATCCTCGCGCGAGTT